>JAZQKJ010000028.1:0-52861 GCA_045542095.1 Ructibacterium sp. | reverse complement strand
AATGGAGGAAAAGAAAATGAAATTTGTAGGACACACAATGGGAACGCCGGAGCAGACAGTAGCAGAGGCAATCAAGCTGTACAGTGACGTAAAGCTTGATGCAATAGAAATAGCGTGTCAGGAAGGCGGAGCATTCTGGGTAGGAGCACCGGAAGAACAGGTAAAGGAGATTGTGGATGCATCAAAACTTTTACCATATGGAGTAATTACATTAACACCATATTTCTGGTTCATCAACAACTCAGATGACAAAGTAAGAGAAGAGAATATCCAGGGAGTAAAGGATGCGATTTTACTTGCAAAGAAAATGGGAGCAAAGTATGTAAGATCATACGGCGGAACAGATAACGCAGGAGGAACAGAAGAAGAGAACTGGAAGAGAGCGGTAGAGGCGTTAAAGGAAATTGCCCCAGTTGCAGAAAAGAATGATATCATGGTAATAATAGAGAATCACCCTGGAACAATGACCAGAACAGGTGAGGCAACATATAACATGGTAAACGAAATAGCAAGCAGTCATGTAAGAGCGTTGTACGACCCGGCAAATGTAATGCATGATACAGATGAAGACTGGGAGTATACATACGATGTACAGAAAGATATAATAGCATATGTACACTGTAAAGACTACTACATGGAAGGTGAAACAAGAAAAGCCTGTGCAGTAGGTAAGGGAATAGTACCGTGGGATAAGATAATGAAGAAGTTATCAGGATATGACGGATTTGTATCATTTGAATATGAGAAGAGATGGTATCCGGATCAGCTTGAAGATGCAGAGATTGGTGTACCAAAGTGTATAGATTATCTTAAGAGCGTACTGTAAGACAGGTCATAGGAGGAAAATAAAATGTTAAATGTAGGAATTATCGGCTGCGGAGGAATAGGCGGTCAGCATGCATATGCATATTCACAGCTAGAAGATGTAAATCTTGTAGCGTTAATAGATTTTGACATAAAGAAGGCAGAAGCGTTAGTAGAGAAGTACGGCGGAAAAGCGTATAAGAGTATAGACGACGTACCGGAAAAGCTTGACTTGGTAAGTGTTGTAACCCCTCCTGCAGCCCATTATCCTGTAGTAATGGATTTGCTTGACAGAGGAATCCCCGTATTCTGCGAGAAGCCAATTACAACAGATGTAGAACAGGCAAAGGAACTGTTAAAGAAGAGCAAGGAAACCGGAATACAGGTAGGACTTGGCTTTAAGATGAGATACGAGCCTGTATTTGCAAAGGCAAAAGAACTGGTAGGAGAGCTTGGAGAATTATTTGGACTTTCAGTAGCAAAAAATCAGCCATTCAGCGAAGACCACAGATCAGAGTGGATAAAGAACACAGGATGTATGTACGAGCTTTCAGTGCATGATTATGACTTAATCAACTGGATAATGGATGCGGAGCCTGTATCAGTAAATGCAGATTTAAGATACTCAGAAACATGGGTAAGAGAAGATAAAGCATTTTTGGATGTAGAGTACAGTAATGGAGTAAGAGCACAGCTTATGAGTTCATACTCAAAGGATTCAGCATGGGCACCGAATGATATCACAATGGTATTTACAGGTGAAAGAGGAACCATGCGAGTAGAAAGACCTGACAGAATAGTACTTGCAACAAAAGATGGGGTAAAGATAGTAGATATTGAACCACTTGGTGGACTTGAAGTATTCGTAGTGCAGATAAAGAAGTTTATCGAAAAGCTTACGGCAGGTGAAGAATACATTCCGGGAATTAAAGATGGTGCAATCAATACAATCTTTATTGAAGCAGCTAATAAATCTCATAAAGAGAATAAAACTGTTACTATGGCTGAAATGTAGTTAAAAAGGTTATACGTAGTCCTTTTTAAAACGTAAATACATAAATGGGGAGATAGGAAATGAGTTCGGAAAAACCCTCAAAGAAGAAAGTTGGCTTGCTTAAGTCTCTTTGTCATAAAGATCAAATAGAGATTTTAACAATGGCGCTTCCGGTAATTATTTTACTCTTTGTATTCTGTTACCTTCCTATGGGTGGTTTGGTCCTTTCTTTCAAGGACTATAAACCGGTAAAGGGTATATTTGGTAGTGCATGGTGTGGGCTTGACAATTTTGAATTCTTCTTTAAATCGTCAGACGCAGCAAGAGTAATCAAAAACACTCTGATGTATGGAGTAGTATTTCTTGTTCTTGATACAATCGCGGCAATTTTTATAGCAGTTTTGCTTTCAGCAATAACCAGCAAAATGTCGCTAAAAGTTTATCAGACGACAATGATACTTCCGCATTTTATGTCAATGATTGTTGTTGCTTTTATGGCGGTATGCTTTCTTGATTATAAAAGCGGTTTGCTTAATGTTTTCTTAAGAGATAAAGGGTTGGATCCTATATCTTGGTACAGCGAACCCAAGTATTGGCCGTATATATTTATGATAATAACAGTGTGGAAAGCGGCAGGATATAAATCGCTTGTGTATTATGCAGCTATAATCGGCATAGATACCGAGCTTTATGAAGCAGCAAGCATTGATGGATGTTCCACATGGAAAAAGATTAGATATATTATGATACCTCTTATTAAACCGACAATTATCATCCTTTTTATAATGGGACTTGGTAATGTATTCAGAGCAGATTTTGGTTTGTTCTATCAAGTTCCGCAGCATTCAAGTGCTCTTGTATCAACCACCGATGTTCTTGATACATATATTTACAGAACTCTTATTTCGACAGGTGACGTAGGTATATCTTCAGCGGTTGGTATGTTACAGTCAGTAGTCGGATTTATACTTATAGTGACTGTAAATGCTATTGTTCGCAGAATAGAAGAAGACAGTGCAATGTTCTAATTCTGAAAACAAAAAGCACTTTGATTTGTAGTTTTGTCAGCCCACGGACAAAGATAGATATTAAGTTAAAAAATATGTGGGCAGAAAGGTTGATAAAAATGCCGGGTAAAGACACAAAAGGCCTGAAGATTTTAGCATATATAATTATTACAGCTTATGCACTCTGTTGTGTTATACCATTTCTGCTTATTATTGCAATATCGTTTACAGATAATGCGGCAATAAAAGAGTTCGGATATAGCTTAATTCCAAAACAGTTCAGTGCAGAAGCGTATAGAATGTTAATTGAAAGCCCAAAGACTGTTGTTGATGCATATAAGGTAAATATAATTGTTACAGTTTTTGGCACGTTTTTCAATGTACTTTTAGGTGTACAGTATGCATATATGCTGGTAAGAAAACAATTTAGATTAAGGAACGTACTTTCTTTTTATATGTTCTTTACAATGCTGTTCAGTGGCGGTATGGTACCGAGCTACATTCTTATAACGCAGTATCTCGGCTGGAAGAATAATATGCTTGCTTTGATAGTACCTTATCTGGTGACTCCATATAATATTTTTCTTGTTCGTTCATTTATGGCGTCAATACCCGATTCGTTGTATGAAGCAGCAAAGATCGACGGTGCGGGAGAGTATAGAATACTTTATACTATCATATATCCAATGAGTACTGGTGCAATAGCTACGGTTACAGTCTTTGCAATGCTTAGCTTCTGGAATGCATGGTATCCAAGTATGCTTTATATGTCAGATGCTACAAAATATTCGTTGCAGTATATGCTCCAATGTGTACTTGGAAGAATTGATTCACTTAAAGAGGCGGCGAATGCAGGGGCAACAGTTGATCAGGAAATTCCTGAAGATAGTTTACGAATGGCAACCTGTGTGCTTGCAGCCGGACCTTTGGTAGTAGCATTCCCATTCTTCCAGAAGTATTTTGTAAAGGGAGTAGCTGTAGGCTCCGTCAAAGGATAATAAAATGCTTTCTAATTAGAAAATTTATAATTTAAATATTAATTTTAGGAGGAAAAAAGATGAAAAAGTTTAGAGTAGTGGCAATGATACTTGCGTTAGTACTTGCTGTTAGTTGCCTTGCAGGATGTGGGGCAAGTAACGAAAAAGCAGATAATGGCGAGGTTGTTCTCACATGGTATTTCCTGGGTGAGACAAATTCAGAAGGCAGACATGCAGTTTATGCGAGAGTAAATGAAATTTTAAAAGAAAAAACAGGTGTAACGGTTGATTTTCAGCCTATTGAACCAAGTGCATATGAAGATAAAATCAAGCTTATCATCTCCGGCGGAGAAGATTATGATATTTGTTGGGCATCAAACTGGAGAAATGATTATGCTCAGAACGTTGCAAACGGTAACTTCTTGGCTATTGATGAGCTTTTAGCAAATAATCCTGCACTTAAAGATAGCATTGACGAGGATATCTGGAATGCAGTAAAAATCGGCGGTGCTATTTACGGTATTCCTAACCAGCAGATCTTGGCAAGAGGTACAGCTTTTTATATTCCCGAGCAGTTTATGTCTGTTTATGAAGAAAAGGTTCCTGAAACTGTAACATCTTATGCCGATTTTACAGAGTATATCAAGGAACTCGGTACAAAGAATCCTGACTATATGGAAATTAAGATGAATTGGCAAGATTTAGCATATCTTTATAAAGTTCAGCCTCTTATCGGTACATATGTTCCTGGTGCAATTAAACTTGATGCTGCAACAAATGATTTAAAGGTATTCAATCAGTTTGACAGCGATGAGTTTAAAGATGCACTTCATGCAAGAGATGAATGGAATAAGCAGGGCTGGACAATGAAAGGTCAGGCAACCGCTTCAAAAACAAACTATAAATATGATGAACTCCCACTTTTGCTTAGCACATATAAGCCAGGTGGTGATGTAGAAAATTCAAAAATTTATGGTTTCAAAACCGTTATGAATCAGGCAAGTGATATGTATCTGACAGCTCAGGGCGTTAATTCTTCGCTTAGTTGTGTAAATGTTAATTCAAAGTATCCTGAAGAAGCTGTAAAAGTTTTAGCTGAGGTTAATACTAATGCTGAGATTATGAACCTTTTAACTTATGGTTTTGAAGGTATTAACTATGAATTTATGAATGAGGAAAAAACAATAATTCGCAAGATTACTGATGTTCCTGAAAATCAGAAATATGGTTCATCAGGATGGAGAATGGGTAACGAATTATTAACTTATGCTCAGGAAGGTCAGGATGAGAATGTTCGTCAGATTACAAAAGAGATGAACGACAACGCTGTTCCTTCACCAGCACTTGGATTTAGTGTTGATTCTGAGCCAATTAAGCTTGAGATCAACAACTGTACATCAGTTATTAAAGAGTATTATGATACATTTGATCAGGGGCTTGCAACAAATGTTGATGCACTTTTGGCCGAAATGAATAAGAAACTTGAAGATGCAGGACTCCAGAAAATTCTTGATGAATTACAGAAACAGCTTGATGCCTGGAAAGCAACTGTTTAATGTAAGAGAGGTAAAAGCATGAAGAGAATAATAGCATGTTTGCTTATTTTCTCACTCCTCATTGTTCCAATGACCGTTACTCATGCAGAGGAAGTGGCTGAAGACAATGTTTATAAGGAATTTTTTGTCGATATAAACATCGGTAATGATAGTAACAGTGGTAGTGAGAGTGCCCCTTTTAAATCAATTCAGAGGGCACAAGAAGAGGTTAGAAAATTTAATAAGGCTATGACGGGCGATATTGTTGTTAATATCGCCCCGGGAAGATATCAGGTAGACGATTCTATTTACCTTGATGAAAATGACTCCGGTTTTAATGGATTCGAGGTTATATATCGCGGAACTGATGCTACCAATCTTCCTGTAATATCAGGCGCAATACAAGTAAGTGGATTTACACCAACTGAAGGTGAAGATGGAATATGGCAAACATATCTTCCTGATGTAAAATTTGTAAGGGAAATGTTTGTTAATGGTGCTATATGTCAAAGAGCAAGAACTGAAAATGCTCTCTTTGGTACAGGAAATTATCAAGACGAAGATCCAACTTATGCATACGATGGAATATATGTAGACAAGTCAACCATTGGGTTATATGAAAATCCGGAAGATATGGAGCTTGTATGGCCCGTATCATGGAAGACGATTATTATGCATGTTAAAGCTATGTATCAAGATCCTAATAATGCAGATCAGGCAATCATTGAGCTTCCAAATCCAATGTGGATCAGCTGTCGTAATACAAACGATAATCCTGTTGATCATCCTACTGATCCTGGCTATGAAATTGGTTTTTCAGTAGAGAATGCATATGAGCTTATGGATGAGCCTGGTGAATTCTACTACAACAAGAAAACTCAAATTCTATATTATATTCCTCGCGATGGTCAGGATATGACGACTGCAGAAGTACTTGTTCCTACAATTGATAAGGTACTGGAAATCAAAGGCAGTGATTATGAAGATAAGGTTCATAATATTACCATGGAGAATATTGAATTTGCGCACACCACTTGGGCTGACCTTGATACGGAGTGTCACAAATTTAATCAGGGTGAAGCACCAATTTTTGGTGCCAGACCTGAGCGTTCAATTGGTGGTGTTGAGATAGACTGGGCAGATGATGTCACAGTTAAATCTTGTTCATTCTATGGTATAAAAGGTGTAGGCTTGTCACTGATGGATAGTGTGTGTAATTCAACTTTTGATGGAAATACTTTTGCAGATATTGGCTGTGGAGCCGTTCTGGTGGGTCAGAAATGGCATAACAAGTGGATCGATCTTCCAGAAGGTCTTGATGGACGTCCTGCAAATGTATTCTATCGTAAAGGTTGGGTTAGTAACTGTCAACAAAAATTTGGCACTTGGATGATTATGCCTGCTACTAACAACGAGTATTATGGCAATCCTAGCGCAAAATGGGCAAGTTATCCCGGAATAGAAAACGAAGGTGTAAAATCCTGGGTTAAAGGTGACCTTGAGAAGGCATATAATATCGAGTCTATAAAGATATCGTTTGTTGGAATTGAGAATAAAGAAAGTAGAAATAACTTTGAAGTTCTTGTATCTAACGATAAATATTTTGATGAATACGATGTGATTGCAACTGTTAAAGAACCGGTTGACGATTATATAGAGTTTGAAATTCCCAAAGGAAAAAAATATCGTTACTTTATGTTAAGAAAAACAAAGGCAGCACCATTTTCTATAAGTGCAGTATGGGTATACAGTTATGATAGAAAACCTATGGGTACAGCCGAAAGAGGTCTTTGTATTAATAATATGGTAAGTAATAACTACGTAACAAGAGTAGGACAGCTCCACAGGGGTTCACCTGCTATTACGGGTTATTATCCAAACAAACTTACGCTTGATCATAATGTAATATATGATATTCCTTATTCAGGAATTTCTGTTGGTTGGGGTTGGAGTGAAAAAAGTAATACTACCTGTAACGACAATATCATCAGTAACAACTGGATTGAAGACTTCACTTTAGTTGATAACGACTCTGGTGCTATCTATGTTATGGGTAACTGTCCAGGTATGAAGATTTATGGTAATGTATGTAAGAATCAGGGAAATAAAATGGGAGCCCTTTACACTGATAACGGTGCAGCCTACATGCATTTCTGGGACAATCTGACGGAAAATACGTGTTATCCATTATTTGTATATAGCCAATACATGTATGAAGTAAAGGCTTGGGATAACTATATGGTTGGTACATATAGATCACAGTATAAGGGTACAGATTGTGAGCTTGAAAGATTAAATACGATTATGCCGCACAGATATCCCAGAGAAGCTATTGAGATTTCAAACAATGCCGGTTTAATGGATGGTTACGAGTATGTAAAAGAACGTGTACGTAACAACAAAAACAACTGGTTTAAAGGTCCGTATTCGAACTATTCTCTTGGAAGAAAAGCTCAATCAGGAGATGCCAGTGCTCGAATAGATGAATACGAAGAAAATATTGAAGTGCTTTTAAATAGCGGATGGGTAATAGGTGATTATCCATGGCAACTTTCACCTGAACATAAGTATCAAATGGAATATTATTATGATCGTATTCGTAATATCAACAAGGTTGATGATAATGAAATTCATGGTGATATTGAAGAGCAGATGGCTCTTGCAAGCTTAATGAAAGACGTATATGCATCTGTGAAACATTTATCGGTTGAAGAAACAAAAGCTATTTGTGATGACCTTCTTTTGAACGCAAAAGAGGCAAAAACATTTGGTGGTTATATGTCAGGTGCAATTAATGAGTTCAAAAAAGCTGTTGATTCTGCTATGAAACTTCCGGAAGATGATGAAAATGACATCTACATGAAGGTAACAGCTTTAGAGGCTGCTATAGATGTATTTACACAAAAACAGTATAGCGATGAAGTTAAGTATGTTTATGTTCAGGACGGCAAAACCGTAATGGATAAAGAAAACAGAAAGATTGTAGTTACTATACCAAATGGTATTGATGCATCTAAACTTAATGTTCAGATTCTTACTCATGGAGCAACTAAGGTGGCTACGGATCTTAACAGAATTACATTCAACAGCGAAATTGTTCTTCCTGTTTATAATAGCGAAATTGGAAAATATGGTTATTGGTCATTAGAACTTAAGCAAGATGACTTCAGCCAGACTACAAGCGATATTACAATTAATCCTGAAGATTGGTCAAACACTAATCCTAATGTTGCATTCGAAAATGTAGCTGGAACACACACATTCCAGGCGTGGGTTCATCCGTATATGTTCAAGACTCCTGTTTCCGGAAAGGTTGCTTTTAATCTTGAAGCCGATCGCTATGACAATAATGACGGGCTTTCGTTTGTTATGTCATCCAAAGCTTGTGAGGACATAGAATATGATGGTTTATACTATAAAAATACCTACTACAAGGTAAGTATTAAGAATCAGAAGATCGAATTATATCAGGTTAAGTCTGGTGAATCCACTTTGGTTGACGCAGAAACTAATATAGGATTTGTGTATGGTGAACCAAATAAGATAGAGCTTGAGGTAAAAGAAGATGGAGCTTATGATATAGTTGAAGTATATCTTAATGATAAAGCGGTTCTTAATTCTGCTGCAAAGACAATTGGGGCAAAAGGATATTTTGGTATTTTCACTAAAGAAGTTCCAATTAAAGTTATTCCTATAAAATAATGTAATATCCATTCCAACGGATATTAGTATGTTCGTTGGAATGGATGAAGCTGTAATTCACCGATACATATAGAAAGGATAGCTATGAGAAAAATTGTTTCTTTGATGTTGATTTGCACAATGCTCATCATTCCGGTTAAATTTGATATAGCTGATGCCAAAACATCTGTTCAGGCAGAGTTTTTTGTTGATATAAAAACCGGTAATGATAACAACGGTGGTACATCAAATGCTCCATTTAAAACAATTCAGAGAGCTCAAGATGCTGTCCGTGAATGTAATAGTAATATGAGCGGTGATATAATTGTAAATATTGCACCTGGAAGATATGAGATCGAACAGTTATTACAGTTTGATAATAATGACTGTGGAACCGATTCGCATAAGGTTATATACAGAGGAAACTCTATCAATATGCCCATCATTTCCGGTGCAAAGCAAATTAATGGTTTTACAAAAGGTGAAAAAGGTATCTGGCAAGCTGAAACCGATTTAGATTATGTTAGAGGACTTAGTGTAAATGGTGTTATGGCAGAACGTGCCGGAACAGAAAATAAAATTTATGGGACTGGGTACTATAACCCTACAATTAACAGTAGCGGAATTGTTACCAGTGCTGAAGGAATATATGTTAATAAAACAGAGTTGCCAATTTTGAATAACTCTTCAGATGTTGAATTTTTATGGGATGTTGCACATCTTATGATGATGATGCACGCTGAAGATATTATTAAGGATCCTGATAATGATGATCAGGTTATAGTTAAGTTTAATAAACAAGTTTGGAGTAGTATATTTAATAGAGATAATGATATATTCTCTGCTCCAGGCGGACCCGGATGGGATATTGCGTTTTCCATAGAGAATGCATACGAACTGCTTGATGAACCGGGTGAATTTTATTATGACAGATCAAGAAAAACTTTGTATTATATGCCCCGTGATGGCGAGGATATGAATAATGCTGAAGTTTTGTGTCCGACGATTGATAAGCTTGTTGATGTAAAGGGCAGAGGTTATGGAAATGAACTTAAAAACCTTTCGTTCGAAAATATAACTTTTGCTCATACATCATGGCTTGATTTAAATGACAATTCTCTTGCCTTTTTGCAAGCCGAACGTCCTGTTACTACTTTTGGACAGAGAAATACCTCTCCAGCAGCTTTTGATGTTTCCTGGACTGAGGGTCTTACAATTCAAAATTGTCATTTTTATGGCATAGAAACAGCTGCTATATATTTTCGTGAAGGTGTAAAAAATTCTATCATTAAAGGTAATACATTCAATGATATAGGTTGCGGAGCAATCGTTATAGGTGATGAATTTCAAAAAGAATTTATAGAGTCAACAACCGATACATCAGGTGCTGCAAATGTTTTTTATAAAAAGGGTTGGACTACCTCGTATCAACCCAAATATGGTGTAAAATATTTAAACCTCTCTATTTCGGGAGGGGATGGGTATTTTTCAGGAAATATTCTGACTAATACTGCTGAACTTGCTAAAAATCCAGAAGCTAAGTCATGGATCCGGGCTGATTTGGGAAAAAGATATGATATTTCTGAAATAAGAATATCATTTGTAAATAAAGATTTGGAAATAACTTCAGAAATGAAGAGTAATATTGAAGTTCTTGTATCAAATGACAGAGATTTTTCTGATTATAGACTTGTTAAATCAATTTCTTCAAATTCAAGTCAATATCTATATTTGGATGACAAAACGACAGAAAAGTTTCGCTATGTTATGATACGCAAAACTGAGGCAGAAGAATTTGGTATTTCGTGTTTATGGATATATAGTAATGACGAAGATAAAGTTGGTAACGCCAATCAAGAAGTATGTATAAATAACGAGATATCTAATAATTGCATTACGAGAATAGGCCAGGTTCATAAAGGTGCTCCTGCTATAACAGCATATTATACTGAAAGTTTAAAAATTGACCATAATGAAATAACAGAAGTCCCATATTCAGGAATAAATGTTGGTTGGGGCTGGGATGCAGATAACACAACTGCAAAAAATAACTTAATTAGTAATAACTACATTTCTGATTATATGTTACAGTGTAATGATGGTGGAGGAATTTACGTCCACGGATTAAATCCAGGCACAGAAATATGTGGAAATTATATAAAAAATGGAACAAATGGTTACGGCGGCATCTATCCCGACGGAGGTTCCAGAGAATATGTTATACATGATAATATAACTGAAAATACAAGTAATCCTATATTTATTGCTGTTTCGTCAATTGAAAATATTAAGGCATATAATAACTATGCCACATCAGGAAGTGTTTTAAATAGAGGAACAAATTGTGATGTAGAGGAAGTAATATCAATTCTTCCAAACAATCTTCCTGCTAAAGCTGCTGAAATCGTTTTTAATTCCGGCCTTGAAGAAGAATATGAGACAATAAGAGAACGTATTCCTCAAAAAGATAATTACTTTTTTAAAGGTGTTTATGGAACTTATGGAAACGGACGAAAAAGTCATAGAATGTATGCAGATTTTACAAATTCCTATGATAGTGAAAAATATTTGGGGGCATACTTGAATAACTTGGCTGAAAACGGTTTCTTTGGTTATTATCCATGGCAATATAATCCTAAATATAAATTTGAAAGTGCTATACTTATTGACCGCACTGATGATAAATATAACGAAAAATTGAAAAGACTTTTCCTTAAGGAATATAATATCAGGATAGATACATCCGGTAATGGTTATTCTCAAAAGGGTTCGCACATCGATGAGATGTATATGATGAGATATTTGGTTGATGAATCAAGAAAATCAATTAAACATTTAAGTATTGATGAAACAAAAGAAATTGCTTTAGAGCTTATTTATTCCGCGTCAGAAGGGAATTCTTTTGGGCAATATCAAAGCGGAGCTATTGCCGAGCTTCAAAGGGTGTTAAATTCAATTGATACCATGGATAAATCTACTGAGCTCAAAGAATATATAGCTGTAAATACTCTTGAAAATGCTATTAATGTATTTATGTCTAAGCAATATACCGATGAAGTATTGTATGCATTCATTAACGGTGCAGATACATATGCTGATAAAACTAAAAAAGAAGTAAAAATTACTGTGCCGAACGGAATGAGCCTTGATGGAATTACTCCGCAATTTATGGGCAGGGGAAACACCCAAATTTCCATGGATGGTGAACTAACTTTAGATACTCCTATAACATTAATTTCTTTTAATCCTGATATAGGGGCAACATTGTCAGAGTGGAAATTATTAGTGACTTATGAAGATCTCACTTCAAAAGCAACCAGTGTTATTACTGCCTCGGAGTCACACTGGTATAACAGTAATGATAATATAATTTTTGAAAACAGGAATGATGTATTGTCATTTCACCCTTGGGTTTATCCATACATGTATAAAGAACCTGTAACTGGTGATGTCAAAATTAGAGTGAGAGCTGATAGACCAGACACTGAAAAAGGCATTTCTTTTATAATTTCATCAAAAGCGGGAAAAAATCTCGAATATGACGGAAATGAATATAAAGATACATATTATATGTTGTCGCTGAAAAATCAGACATTCGAGCTCTATTGTGTAAAAAATGGTTCTCCTGCGTTAGTAGCATCAAGTGAAAATGCAGGGTTTGACTATGGAAGGTTTAACCTGTTGACATTTAATGTTGTTACAGAAGATAATATAGATAAAATTACTGTCAAAGTTGGTTCAAATACCATATTAGATAGTGTGGATGCAGGCAATATTGGTAGTGATGGATACTTTGGAATATTAAGCAAAAGTGTTAAAGTTGATATAACAGACACAACAACAAGAGAAATTACTGGGAAAATTATTCCAAAGTCTAATATGAAAATTTACGGCGGAAATACAGCTGTAAACCAAAAAGAATGGTTAGGAAAAGCAAGTCCTGATACAGAATGTTCGCAAAATATAATTGACGGAAATCATCATACGTCATTTACCGCAGCATCATCTGCTATGTTTGTAATCGACCTGGGCGGTCAATATACAATAAGTGATGTTAGACTTAAACTTGGTGATGCCTATAATGATAATAGTGACGCGTATATTGGCACACAAGTTTATTTGACGAATACAATTCCTCGAGAGATTGGAGAAACCGATATTACAGGACTATTGCTTCCTGAAGATGATGAAAGAAAAAAAATAAGAAGAATTTCACCGCTATCTGGTGATGCTTCATATGGTAATACATTATTTCCATTAGAAGAAAACTTATCTAACGAATTAAAGTACAGATATGTTGTACTGATAAAAACTAATGGATATACAGATATATCAGAGGTTGATATCTATACCTATGACGAAACGATTCAACATTCTTCTGCCATAAAAAACGTAGCTCCGGATTGTGAAGTTATATCCAAGACATCTTACGGAAATAAATTTGGAATTCAAACTTATAATTTAATTGAAGAAAACGCCATTGATGGAAATGATAATACTCATTATCTTTCATACAATGAATCCATGAATGATGAGTATAGCCCGGAAAGATTTATTCTTGATTTAGGTAAATCGGTCCCTGTATATTTTATTCGATATATTTCGAATGCAGGAGAGGGAAGAGCGTCAAACTTCACCATTTCTGTGGCTAACACAGGAGATTTTTCTGATAGAGAGACCTTATTAACAGTAGAGGGTGAAGATAATGCAGAACACTCCAATAAGATGCTGGCTGTAAACGGAGAATACAGGTACGTTCTTGTAGAAGGGACAACTGCTAAACAAGATATATCTGTTTCAGAAATCGAGGTATATGCTGACCCCATATCAAAAAATAAGATTTTTGAAATCAGTTCCGGTCAATCTGCTGAGTTTTATGCTCCTGCTGGAGGTGTAACAGCAAAACCATCTGATTTAACCGAGGTTGCAAACAATAAGATTTATATGTCACAAACCGGACTTGCAAATAACGGTTATGGCTCTTATATACTTATTGATTTAGGTAACGAATATCTCCTTGACAGCTTTGGCGTTATTACATCATTCTTATATAGCGGAGCGTGGGTTGGAACAGACGAAACCAGTGTTTCTGAGAATTTCAGAGCTAATTATAAATTCTTTGGATTAGATGAAGCCGAGATGAATTCACTAAATATTTCATCGAATGATTCTGAATATAGCAAATTTTTAAAATATATAGCATCTTTTAAAAATCATATTATATCAGAAGAAATTCCGGACATTCTTGCAGGGACTATAGATAATAAATCATCCGGTCTTTGTACTTTCGATGTCGATGACCAAAATAAAACCAAGAAGTTCAGATATGTTGGTGTTTTAAAGATGCCAGCTACCAATGTTGAAGGCGAAAAGATTTGTGACGGTCAGCTTTGTTTAAGTCAAATAAGAGTATTTGCAAAAAAGGATGACTATGATGAAGTTTTTTCACAAGCTAAAATAAAACTAAATTCTGATTTATCCGCTGTTACAGTTAATGCAACTGGTATTACGAGCAAAGAATCAGGGTGTTATAAGTTAATTACAGCGTTTTATGAGAACGAAGCTTTGATTACTATACAAATCGAGGATATGAATGCTTCTATTCCTGATAAAGGATATAAGTTTTCGTATACATATCCAGTTCCTGATAATGCTCAAAAGGTTAAAACGTTTATTTTCACAGACTTTAATTCTGTTAAACCCATTCAAATAAGTGATGAAATAGTTTTATCCGCATCATAAATTAATATAAAGTAAATTAATTAAACAAATATAAAAATTTTTAAGTTCGGGAGGAATTTGAAATGAGGAGATTTAATAAAAAAACCATTGCAAGATTAATTACGTTACTACTGGTAGCAACAATGCTTTTGGCAACATTCGGAACAGTTGTTTTTGCAGCAAGTACTGATATTACGTCAACGATCACAGTTAATGCTGTCAATTATGGTGCGGCTGATGGAAGCAACCCTGCAACAAATGCAATTGACGAAGATGCTGAATCCTACATGCATATTTCGGGAGGAAATTCCTATGCAATATTCGATTTAGGTTCTAGCCAGATAGTCAATAAAGTTAATGCATCAATTTATTCAGATAAAAATAATGCGATAAGAATTGTTTTATCAAAAGAATTACCATCTAGTGATGATTTAGCTTCCAGTGATGCTTTTTCACTATGGATGGCTGAAAATACCGAGCTTACAAAGGTAGGAAGTAATTTCCAGTCAACTGATTATATTGCTAAAAATTATTCACCAGCAGCCGAAGCAAGATATCTTACCTTCTTTAAGTTTTACAGTGGAGAAGTTTATCTTTCAGAGCTCGCAGTGTATGCGGAAGAAAAGCTTACTGGTGCCACTGTTGGTGTAAGTTCAGGTACTAATAAAAAAGAAGTTCCTGTTGAAGGAGATGCATCAATTAAGGTTGGTGATTTATATGAGGTAAACAAGGCTAATATTAAAGTTACAATGCCAAACACCAAGCTTGGTCAGGACGCAGTGTCAGGAAAAGCTTTTCCATATAATGTAATTGATAGTGATATGAATACAACTTTAACGGGTTCTGCTACCAATGATATGCTTATCCTTGACCTTGGCAAAGCTTATGATATTGATTTTGTAGAAGTTACTTATGGAACAAATTCACCTAATGGTCAAAATTATGCGAACTATCGCTTATGGCTTGCAAACGAACTTCCTGATGCTACAATTTTAAATACAACACCTTCCGGAAGCGGAGACGATCCGTTTGATAATGCCTTTGATGCAATTGCAGCAAAGGGTGACGACAAAGCTAAAACTCCAGGATGTGTGGGTTTAGATGACCCAGTTGCAAATTGGAAAGAAATTGATGATAACACTGTTACAGCAAAAACAGATTCATTAACCAATGAATATCGTTATGTAATTATTCAGAATTCATACAGAGCTATTGATATTGCTGAAATCACTGTCTATGCAATGGCAAAACAGGTTATAAATGATGATGAAGACGATAACGACGATGATACAGTTGTAACCCCGGGTAATGTTGCTTATAAGGCAAAAGTTATTATGACAAATGCTGTAATGGAAGATACACAACCTGCTTCAAATGCAGTTGATGGTAAAGCGGATACATTCTTCCAGACAAATGATAGCGCAGATTATGTAGTTTACGATATGGGTGCAGAGTATCCAATCGAAAAAATGTCTGTATCAATTTATGAAACCAGTGGCAACAAGGTGAAAATTACACTCTCTAAAGACGCGCCAACTACTGATGATTTAAAAGATCAAACTGCTTATGATGCATGGTTAACTAAAGAGGGCGTTGCAGTATTTAATGACGAATACAATAGCTTTAAGGCTGATGAATTTGCAACTAAAACAAAAACATTTGGGGTTGCAGATGCTGTTAACGCAAGATATATTACAGTTCTCAAATGGTATAGCGGCGACCTTTATATTTCCGAGATCGAAGCATTAAAGGCATATAAATCCGAAGCGGGTATAAGTAACGGAACGAACCTCCGTGACCTTCCTGTTCAGGGAGATACTTCTCTGACTGTTGGAAATCGCTTTGAAATTGATAAGGCTAACATGTCGGTAATTTTGCCTAACTCTGATTTAGGTAAAAAGGCAGAGGAGGGTAATGCGTACCCGTACAATGTTATCGATAGCGACATTGCTTCTGAACTAGTAGGTTCGGTAGAAAATGATATGATTATCATTGATTTAGGAGCTGCATATTCTATTAATTTAGTTGACATTGTATACAGTTCCGTAAATCCAAATAACAAAAACTTCTCAAGTGTACATTTGTTCTTCTCAAATGAGCTTCCAAGTGAAGATGTTTTAAATACTGCTCCAACTACAACAGGTAATGCACCATATTTAGATGAATTTTATTCTATCGAGGAAGCAGGAAGTGCTGCACGTCTCGGTGTGGTTGGATGCGATGATAATGCAGGTGATTGGAAAGAAGTTGACGGAAAGACAGTTAAAGTTAACGTTGGCCGTGCAACTCCATACCGCTATGTTGCACTTGTTTCTCCTTACCGAGCTTTAGGCATTGCAGAAATTACAGTTTATTCTTCACAAAAAGCCAATATTAAAGCAGAACTAAATAATGCTAAAACAGTTTTATCAGGCGAAATTTCAGGATTTTCTGTTGAAGACGCAAAAACATGTCAGCTCATGGCGGTAAGCTATGATGTAAATGGAGCTGCAACAATGATATCGACAAAAAATCTTGCTATTGAAATGGAAGAAGGAGTTGAATATTCAGAAGAATATTCATTAGCTGTTGATGAAGATGCAGTTGATATTAAACTCTTTATCTGGAGAAATGATGGCTCAATTACTCCTGTAATTTCTCCGCAGATTGTTCTTGAATCAAAATAAGTTTTTATATCTAATAATTATAACATCCCATCAATTTAATATCATATTTTGATGGGATGTTAAGACAAAAGAATTCAGACAATTATAATTTTCTTTTAGAGAGAGGAAAACAGTATGAAGAAAACATTAAGTATTTTCGTCAGCATTATGTTTGTTCTTAATATTTTCACTGTTGTATTTGCAAACTCAATTGATTTAATTGAGATTACAGAGTTAACAGAAAGTATTGAAGAAATCGAAACTGTTGATATGGTTGACGAAACTATTGATATTGACGATGATGACGAAATAATAAGCGATATAGAACTTTCGTCAATCGATTATACCGATTTGGTTGAAATTGGTAGGAATATGCCTGCATTTGCGGCATCTACAACTACCGGACATGAAGCTTTTTATGGAAACGACGGTAATGTATCTACATATTGGCAGAAGGCTGATACGGGTTCTTCTACGGCAGAACGTTATTTTGTCGCATTGCCAAAGGCTGTTCCTATTAAGGCTATAAGATATTTTGCAAATGCTGCGGGTGAAGGAGATAACATAACCTTTTATCTTAGCAATGATGGTGAATTTAATAAAGAAAATAAAGTTAAAGTTGGTACAAGTGTAAACGATTCAGCTGAAACAGAGATTTTGGTGAACAATTCAACTGCATTTAAGTATATTCTTCTTGAAAAATATTGGACAAGTGCTGATGATTATGCTAGTGCGAGAACTCCATTTACTGTAGCAGAACTTGAAATATATACTGATGATGTAAATGCAGAAGGCATAGTTGCAAAGAATGCAATAAACGTTGCTAAAGGCAAAACTATTACCTCTAGCGGAAAGTATGGTGGATTATCTCCGGATAAAATTGTAAATGATAATTACAGAGATGAATGGGCTACTGATACGTCAAGTTCAACTTGGGTTATGATAGATTTAGGAGCTGAATACTGTGTTGATTATATTGTTATCAATAGTGGACATGTTACAGCTAAAGATTCTCCTGAAGATCATTTAAACTGGAGAAGTGGTATTACTTTTAAAGGTACAAATGATGGCGATATAAAATCCGCAAAAGCTGTGACCCTTTATGATAAGGTTGGTCCTGTTGCTGAAAACAGTGGGCTTATAAGCTGCGATGTATACGATCCAAAACCTGCTCAGTCATCAAGACGTCCATCTCCAGATGCAAGTGTATCAGGTACAGTTGTGTTTGAGGTTGACGAGGCGGTTAAAGGGCAGAGATTTCGTTATGTAGGATTCACCGCAGGAAACCGTATTGATTTGAACAATATGGAGGTATATACATCCGATACAATTCTTGATGATTTTACAGTTACCAATACTTCTTCAAATATTGAAATTTCATCTAAAATTAAAGGTGTAAATCAAAATAGTTTACAGTTAATTTCTATGTTCAATGATGAAAACGGCAAGTATTTAGGAGCTGAATTTGATTCAATTGAAGGTTTAAGTATTGGTTCAGCTGTTAATTCAACATTTATTTTTAATAAACCAGAGAATGCAAATGAAGCTGATGTTGTAATGTTTAAGGATTTCAGTAATAAAAATATAATTCGTGCTTTTAATAATGCAACGGCTTCAGTTGTTCCTAAGGAAGAAAGCATTAACGTTACTGCCAATACAAGTCTTTCTGTTCTTACAAAAGCAGAAGATATTATAGTAAGTGGTATTACAGAAGATGAAAATGTTATGCTTTGGGTAATGCCATACGGAGATTCTACAACTATAGAAGCACCTACTGCGCAACAGATGCTTGAGTTATCTGATTCAGTTAATGCAACAAACTTTAATACCAAAGTTAAACAAGCATATCTTGTTTCCAGTAAGGACGGCAAGTATTCAAAGTCATTTAATATGACAGGTTATCCTGCCGGATGGTACACTGTTAAAGCTGTTTTTGAGAATGATATAAAAGCGGAAGATACAGTCTTTGCATTTTACTTTATTTCAGCTGAAGAGGACGCTTCAATTGCGGCTGAATTTGAACAAGCAACCTCAGACGAAATAGAAGGTCTTATTGATAAATATTTAGCTTCATTTATCGGATATGACGCTATGTTTGATTTATATGGCGAAAAACTTGGAAGATATTTCACTATTGCACGTTCGGCTTATTTAGATGGAGCATTTACAAACGAATCTAAAACAATCGAAAATATAGCCAACGTAAAAGAAGTATTTGATATCGCCTACACTCTTGCGGAGCTTGTTTCAAATGATGAGTTCTTAAGTGCAGATAATTTCAATGAAAAAAATCTTCCTGTTCTTATCGATGGGGAAGATTATGATTCAAATGAAATTGAAACAATTTTTGCAATTCTGGTAGATGATATAGTTGATACTATTGACGCTCCTGAGGTAACAGATGATGAAGTGGTTGACGCTATTGTATTTAACTTTGAAAAAGCTCGCGCTTTATCCCTTATTTATGACGGTAGTTATAAAGAGGTGGAAAAAGCAATCACTGCATATAAAGAGGTTCTTGATATTGACGGCGAAGATATTTATGATGATGTAAGTACTCTTGCTGTTGCAAAGAAACTAGGCAATTCATTAGATGATATTGAAAAATACTCAAAAGGAATGCAGGATGCGGTTGAAAAAGCAATAGAAGAAGCAAAAGATGTAGAAGGCTCTGAAACTATTATTGGCGATAAAGATAAAAACAAAGGCAATGGCGGAAGAGGCGGCGGTGGAAGCCGTGGCGGATCAAGTGGTGCAACTATTACACAGCCTGAAATAAAAGATGAACCGCTTGTTGAATCAGAGAAATTCTTTAATGATCTATATGGTTTTGAATGGGCAGAAAAGTCTATTAATACTCTCTATGAAAAAGATGTTATTAACGGCACAGGTGAAAGCAAATTCAGCCCTGGAAATACTGTCAACCGTGAGGAAATAACTAAAATGATCGTTAAGGCATTTTATATGGATAATATAATTGATTTAACTAAGCTTGGTTCAAACGGATTTAGCGATTGCGATATTGATGCATGGTATTATCCATATATTACAATTGCAAAATCAAATGAAGTTATAAATGGTGTTTCGAGTACAGAATTCGGTATTGGACAGTTTCTTACAAGACAGGATTTAGCAGTGATGATTAAGAGAGTCATGGATGCAAAAATCAAAGAGTTTGCAGGTCTTGATGAACCGATTATAATCGAACTGCCATCTGTTGATTATAATACTCCGATTGATATTGATAATATTTCAGCTTATGCTTCTCAAAGTATAGATTATATGCTTGAAACGGGTATTATTACAGGTTACGAAGATGGAACAGTAAGACCACTTACACCTGTTTCCCGTGCAGAAGCGGCTGTAATTCTTGACCGTGTAATGAATATTCTAGGACGTTAGGAGGTTTACGTATGAAAAAAATAACTTTATTATTAGCTATCGTGATGATTGTGAACCTGCTTACGTTTGCAATTCCTACAGTAACTTTCGCGGAAACAGACAATATTGCTGTTGGAAAACCAACAACAGGTACAACGCAGTATGATGCAGGTGGTGGATTCCACCCTGCAAAAGCTACTGACGGCGATCATTCAACAAGATGGGCAAGGGGTAGCCATAAGGTTGAAGGTAATACACCTAATGATATGATTAAGGAATGGGTTCAGATTGACCTTGAACAGCCATACCCTATTGACAAAGTTGTTGCTCACACTCAGCTTAGCGATTCATCCGGCTACGCAGGCTATCTTATGGTTCAGCTTTCTAATGATCCTACATTCAAGACTAATACTTCTAAAATGATTACTCTCGAAAAGGGCGAACCTAACGAAATAACAACACCTTGGATTGCAAACTATAAATCAGAAGTAGCATATAGATACGTTCGTCTTGGTAGAAACTCAACTGCTTGGGTATCTATTACTGAGATCGAAGTATATCCAATGGATATTGTGGATCCTAATAGTGCAGTATATAGCGATATTGAAGGCAGTGAATATGAAGGTGCAATAAAAATACTTAGAAAACTTGGTATTAATTATGCTGCAAAGACAGATGAGTATGGCGTAAATCTTCTTATGAACAGAAGTACTGCGGTTGAAAATATTATTAAACTTTTCTATGAAGATCCTGCCAGAATTTCATCGGGTGAGATGCCTTTTGCGGATATTGACAAAAGCATGAGCTGTTATGACAGCGTAATTGCAGCGTATGATGCAGGTATCGTTAAAGGCGACTTAAATGGAAATTTCAATCCGGACTTACTTGTTACAGTAAACGAGTTAGCTGTTATGCTTCTTCGTGCATTAGGATACGGAGAGCCTCTTGACTCTTATGATTCATGGCAGGTTGGAGTTGCAAGAATAGGTGATATGGTAAACTTATTCGATGGTATTGATGCTGATACAAATGGTTACATTTCCTATGGAGCAGCAGCACAAATGTTTGTTAATGCGTTGGCTGCACCACAGTACAATAAATTTGGCAGTGGTCTCATAGGCAACGAAAAACCCATTATTGAATCAAAATATCAACTAGCTGTTATTGAAGGTATTGTAAGAGAAACAAACAATACATCATTAAATTATGATAAAAATGATATAGATACTAAAGTAATTGTAGGTGATATTGAGCTTATTGATAGAGAGGGAGAGTTAGATAACTATATTGGACAAAACATTAGAGTTTGTTACGATAATAAGAGAAATATAGTAACTGCATGGCCTGTTGATAATGAAATGGCTACTTTTTCAGTTGGTGATGTAAATACCTTCCCAAGCATTAACTCAAGCATCTATGAAGTATATGATGAAAATGACAATATCAAAAAATATAAGTTAAAGAATGGATTTGATGTTGTTTATAATGGTGCATGTGTATTTGACTTTACCGCTGATGATTTAGCTCCATTAAATGGTGGAATTACACTTATTGATAACGATGGTGATAAAACATACGATGTGGTTTTAATTAACGAATATAAAGCTTTAGAACTTGAAGTTATTGCAAGTTCAGATGAAAAAACCGAACTTGCAGATAAAAACGGAAATTCATATAGCCTTGCAACCGAAAAACTTGTTGTGTATGATATAGAAGGGAAAGAAATTGCTCCTTCAAAGGTAGCTACCGGTGCCATTATTAAACTTTATATTGGTGATGTAAATGTTTATGATGGTGACGATGGCGACGATAGTACCTCAATGTCATTTATTTCAAATGCTGTTTCCAAAATCGAAGTAATGGAGGCAAAAGCATCAGGAAAGATTACTAGAATCAATGGTAATGACTCTATAACAATTACAGGTACTACCTATGACTTTGCATCATCATATAGTGTAAGCGGAAGTATTAATATAAACGAAAGTGTTGAACTTTATTTTGACGAATGGGACAAGGTTTTATTTGTTAAAAATACAAAAAGTGATACATCATGGACAGTTGGTTTTGTAATTGACCTTAGGTTAATGGATCGTTTTACAAATGATTATAGCATTAAGCTTTATAACTCTAAAGGTGAATTCCATATTTATGATTTAGCAGACAAAATCAGACTTGATGGATACACAAAAGATCTTAAAGAGTTTGGCGAATATCTCTCAACTTACGAAAATGATGACACAAGAAAACTAAGAAATGAGTTTATAAGATACAAACTCAATAGCGATGGTAAACTTTTTGAAATCGATTCCATTTTTGTAAGCAATAAAGAAGATGAAGGAACAACTCTTACCTTTGACCCTAAAAATGTCGTTGATGGAACCGCGGATGAGTCGCTACGATATGTGTCAACGGCTGATGCATTCTATAGCGGAAATAACTTTAAGTTCTTAGCTCCGGTAAATACTTCTACATTTATTATTCCTACTGTAAATGGAGAGTTCACAACATCAGACAGTTATAACGATTATTATAGTGTAAACAGCAAGGTTACCAGCGCTGTACCAGACAAGAGTAGCTTTGATAAAAAAGTTAAGTTATATATGGCTGATGAATATGGATTTGCAGGTTTTGTATCAGTAAACGAAGACTATGCTGAAGTTGCAGGTGAATCTATTAAAGCAATTTCTTCAACCACACATCCTTGGATGGTTGTCGAAAGTCTTGATACTATTTACCATAACGAGCGTGAATGTTATCAGGTTACAGGTTATGATTTAACCGGAAAATCAACAGTTTCGTATATAATTGACGGTATTGAATATATGGCTGAAACTGGATTGATTTATCAGGATCATGGTCCATCAAAGAGTGGTAATGATAACTGGCATACTCAATGGTATGCTATTAAGCCTAAATCAGTTAATGAAGCCCCTGAAACTGAAAAAGCAAAGTATATCAGCAACATTGATGAGATTGGCAGAGGCGACGTTATAAGATATGAAATATCAGGTAGTTATATCAGAAACATTGAACGTGTTTACAAATTTGACGAAACTGTCAAACCAGTTCAAGCGGAACAGGCTTGGAAAACTTCAAACAGTAACTATCCAAACCATCAGTTTGCTGTTCATAGATTCCAATTCGCAACTGTTGCGGATATTGATGCGAAAATGGTAAGACTGAAACCAATCGTTGAAAATAGTACAGCAGAACCTTATATGAAGGGATATTTTGGTAAAATAATGTTTGTATCAGCTGACTCTGATAAAAAAGTTGAAGTCCAGGCAGTAAACGAACTTGCAAACTACAAAGGTGAAAACTACAGAGTATTATTCTATTGTAATTCAGGTGCACCTAAGTCTGCGGTTGTATATGAATACAAATAATTTCTGCACAATCCATATAACAACCGTGTTGTAAAGCAACACGGTTGTTGATTTTTATGACAAATAAGTGATATTTTTTAGACAAAAAATTTATTGAATTATTTTTATAATATGTTATACTAAAAAAAATAAGGAAAGGTGTGTTTAAAATGCTTAGAGTAACTGTTTGGAATGAATTTCGTAATGAGAAAAATCCTGATTATCCAGAAGTGCAGGCGGTTTATCCTGATGGCATTCATAACTGTATAGCAGAGTTTTTAAAAGATGATGATTTAGAGATAAAAACTGCATGGCTTGACCAGCCTGAAAACGGTATGACCGAAGAGGTTCTTGAATCAACTGATGTTCTTATATGGTGGTCACATGGCTCTTCGGCAGAGGTTGATGATAAAGTAGCAGAACGAGTTAAAAATCGTGTTCTGCGTGGTATGGGATTTATTGCGCTTCATTCTGCTCATACTTCAAAACCTTTTGTTTCTTTAATGGGAACAACATGTTCACTCAGATGGCAGGAAGGCTCAAGGGAAAGATTATGGTGTTGCGATCCCGCACATCCTATTGCAAAAGGAATTCCACCTTATGTTGAGATTCCTGAAGAAGAAATGTATGGCGAACATTTTGATATTCCTACACCTGATGAAACTGTGTTTATAGGTTGGTTTAAGACGGGTGAGGTATTTAGAAGTGGCGTAACATTCAAAAGAGGATATGGAAAGATTTTTTATTTTCAGCCCGGACATGAATCCAATCCAACATATCATATTCCTGAAATCCAGCAGATTATAAAAAACGCAGTAAGATGGGCAGCGCCTCAATTTATAGCAGAAAAAATTTCATGTATTAAATTTGATCCTATTGAGCCGTTGGATTAGTTTGTATATTATTATAGAAATCCTTTAAATCTAAGGATTTCTATTTTTATGTAAAAAGCAAAAAATATATATAAATTTTTAAAAAAATATGATATAATTATGTTGTATAATTTGTTACTTATATATAAAGGAGATTTTAAAATGAAAAAGAGGTCTTTTGAAAGAATATTTTCTGTTGCAATTGTTTTAGCGTTATTTTCTTCATTGTTCATTTGTCCTCAGACTACCGCAACAATATTAAGCGGAAATAATTCACTTGCATATGATGTTGCAAGCGAGGGAATAGTTCTTTTAAAAAATGAAAATAATGCCTTACCATTAGAATACGGAGAAGAAAAAATTGCACTTTTTGGCAATGGACAGATTTATAATGGAACGGTTACAGCTGGATTTCAGACTGCCGGTGATGGATCAGCAGAAGATGCTCCCTCTTACGTAATTGACCCCAGCGATGCTTTTTTAAAGTTAGACACTGAAGGTAAGGTCGATTTATATAATGATTTAACATCTAAATACCAAGAAGATATTGCGTATATTCCTGATGATGCAATGTATACTGCGGCGGGGGAAAACGCTGACACAGCCATTGTGTTCATAACAAGAAATCCAAGTGCTACAGGGGATCGAACAGAAGCTGATTGGAATCTTACGGATAACGAAAAAAATATGCTTAAAAAATTATCTGTAATGAAAAATAATGGTACAATAGAAAAAATAGTGGTTGTATTAAATACAGGAAGTACCATTGATACTTCCTGGGCAAAAAATAATAATCAAGACGAAATAAATGTAGATGCTGTTCTTGCTGCATGGTATCCCGGCGAACAAGGCGGAAATGCTATAGCAGATATTCTTATGGGGTACACTAATCCATCCGGTAAGCTTTCTGATACATTTGTAAATAAATTATCTGATTACCCCGCTGGCCTTGATGATAAGTATATTGAAGATATTTTTGTTGGATACAGATATTTTGAAACTTTTGGTGTTGATGTAAGTTATCCGTTCGGATATGGATTATCATACACAACTTTTGAATTCGGTACACCCGAATATATTGTTGACGAAAACGAAATTACTGTTAATGTTGAGGTAACTAACACAGGTTCTGTTCCCGGAAAAGAGGTGGTTCAGGTATATTATTCTGCACCGCAGATAGGAGAAGTCGGAGCCTTATTATCTAAAGCCTCTGTTGAACTTGTTGGTTTTAATAAAACCAAATTAATTGAACCCGGGGAAACCGAAAAAGTCAGCATTAAGTTCAACGTTAATGACATGGCGTCATATGATGATGAAGGTATAACAGGCAGAAAATCTGCTTATGTTTTAGAAGCAGGTGATTATGATATATATGTGGGAAATTCTGTAAAAGATGCACAGACACGATTGGCAGGCACATACAAGGTTAACAGCCTTACTGTAACAGAACAATTAAAACAGTATCTGGTTCCAAACTCATCATTTAATCGAATTGTTGCACTAAATAATAATGGAACAATTTCAAAAGGCGAAAAAGCTGTTATAACAGGAAATGATGCAGCTGTTGAAAATCGTGATTATAACCATTTTAACGGCGTAACAGATAATAATATAATTCTTTTTAATGATGTTTTAACAGGAAAAGCATCTTATGAACAGTTTGTATCACAAATGAGTATAGATGAACTTATTTCGTTCTCTGTTGGTCACCCCAGAACATCTTCATCCAATGGCTCATCTAAGGCTGTAATCGGTGGGGAAGAAGCTGTTAATAAAAAATACGGGATACCAGCAGCTGATACCTTTAACGGCCCATGTGGAATAAATATCAGTACAAACGCTACATCCTTTGGTAGCGAAGTTTTAATGGCATGTACATGGAATAAGGAACTGATATACGAGATGGGTACAGGTATGGGAAAAGAGGCTGTGATAAGTGGTGCTGATATTTTACTTACTCCGAGCCTTAATATTCACAGACATCCTTTAAACGGCAGACATTTTGAATACTATTCAGAAGACCCTGTTCTCACTGGTGAAATGGCAGTTGCAGAAACAAATGGAATTATTTCTCAAGGTGTTACTGTTACATTAAAGCATCTCGCAATATATAATAAGCGTTATCCACAGGCACAGAACAATATTTTAAGCGAAAGGGCAGCAAGAGAAATATATTTAAAAGGTTTTGAAATTGCTGTTAAGAATTTACCTAAAGACAAGCCATATGGAGTAATGTCTTCTTATAACAAGATAAATGGTAAATATGCATCTGAAATTAAAGGACTTATGACGGGCATTTTAAGAAACGAATGGGGATTTAATGGCTTTGTGTTGTCCGATTGGGGAGCCGCAGGAGATGCATCATTAAGTTTAATTGCAGGAAACAATATTAAGGTACCCACATCATCAACCCCATCAAATACAACAAGCAACACCCAGCGTCAAGATTATATTAATGACGTTAAATCTGCATATAACAGTGGTGAAATAACAAGAGAGGCTCTGGAACTTAACGCTATAGATATCCTTAGGGTTTTGGCTGAACTTCCTGATAGCTATATAAATCTTATACCAACATCAAGGATATACGCAAGCACTTGTTATGCGGATAATGATATGAAACCAAAAATAGTTTCAAATTTATATGATAATGACAACGAAACGGATTGGGCGGGACTTGAAGAATCAAAAACAACTAATAGATTAATAGTTGATTTAGGAAAAGCAACAAGTATCAGACTTGTTGAGTTTGTTTCTGCTAGGATGAGTAACTTTAGAAAACCATTTAGTATTTATTTATCAAATGATGGAGAGTGTATTAATAAGGAATTACTCTATGAATATAACGGCGGTAATCAAGGAGTTACATATAGTATAGTTCCTGCTACAGTAGATTCTATCACTTCTGATAAGTATAGATATTTAATTATAGATGGAAAAAATCTTGATGAGAAAATAGGGCTGGCTGAGCTTCGGGTATTTTCAAACCTAAACGAGGCAAATACAACTGATAATTCTCTTATTAACATCAGTGATTTAACTAATAAAAAACGTATTTCAACAAGTACAGCCTATTCTGGTTGGTCAGGAACCCGCGCTGTTGATATGAGTACTTCTTCTGAATTTATTACTGCCCAGAGTCACTATCAAAAAGATGAATATTTCTATATTGATCTTGTTAAAGCAAAGAAAATTGACTCGTTATCATTGCTTATTGGAACCTCAAGCGGAATAGGAAGTACTGCTACACCTGCAGATTTACGCACAGACTTTGATATTGTTGCGAGAAATGATAACAATTTTTCATCATTAACCGACGAAACAGTTTTAATAGATTATACAGGAACATTAGGTCCGGATACAGGGGATTCGTCAGGATTCTGTGTTCTTGAAATACCCGAAAAGTTCAAAGATAAAGAGTTTAGATATGTTGGTATAAGAAAGAAACCAACTACCGCTAATAACAGTGTTGGACAAATCTGTATTAATGAACTGGGAATTTTTTCAAAAACTTCTGATTATAACAACAGTTTTGATACACTTGAAGCTGTATACAATAAGGAAATTGGTGCAATAACTGTTTCAACTGTTGCAAGAACGGTCGAAAACAGACCTTATAAATTTGTTATTGCAGGTTATGATGAAAATGATGTTATTGTTGAAGTCAAAGTTGCTGAATTAAAACGACCAGAGGAAACCTTGCGTAGCGAAAGAGGAATTGAAATTCAGGGAATAGGTTATGCAAGTAATATCTCAAAATCACTCGTATTCGAAAATCATTTAGAGATTGATCATGCAAAAATAATGCTGTTAAATGATTATGAAAATATGACTCCAATCACAGATTATGAGATAATTGATGTGAATCCGGAGGTAAAAGTCCAGCTTCTATATGATAAAGTTATTGAATATATGACAGAGGATTTTGATGTTGCTGTTCCTCCTAAAAACAGACCTTTAATTACAAAACAGCTTGATGTTGTTATAGATTGGCCTGCAGTATCCGGTGCAAATGAATACACCTACACGCTTTCACTAAACTCTGATTTCTCAAATGGAAAAGAGTATAAAACCAATACAAACAGTGTGACACTTAACAATCTTTATGTTGCGGAAGAATACTTCTGGAAAGCTGTTTCTGATAACGGAATTCAGGCAACAGGTTCGTTCAAAACTCAGGATTATACACCAAGATTTATTACAACAGACAGTGTTGATAACGTTCGTGATTTAGGTGGCTGGATGACAGAAAGCGGTAAGAGAGTCAAACAGGGGCTTATTTACAGAGGCGCAACTCTTAGTGATGATGTTACTTCAGATTCAAGTAATTATTTGTTAAACGGCGGAACTGTATTATCGGATAATGATAAAGATGTATTCGTAAATGACCTTGGAATGAAGAGTGATATTGACCTTAGAGGTAGTGGAGAAAAGAATGGCAGAACAGAAAGTCCATTAGGCAGCAGTGTAACTTATTATGATTTAACCATTTTGGCTGATGACAGAATCTTCACAACAACAAAAGATGCTGTTGCAGACGTATTTAAGGTAATGGCTGACGAAAAAAACTATCCAATTTATTTCCACTGTACAGGCGGTTGCGATAGAACAGGAAGAATCGCTTATCTCGTTAATGGATTATTAGGAGTTTCCAAGGAAGATTTGATACGTGATTGGGAGCTTTCAAGCTTTTCCTACAGCATGCGCTATCGTGGTGACGGGTATTGGACGGGATTTGAAGCATTTATTAAAATGGTTGATAATTATGATGGTAATACTTTGTCCGAAAAAATCGAAAATCTAATGATTAACACTCTTGGTCTTACAAAAACCGAGGTTGCTAATATCAAAAACATTATGCTTTACAATTAGCTTTTAACAAACAGGGTGGACTTACGTCCACCCTGTTTGTTAAAAGAGGAGTTATATACGAAATTAAAAATAATATGACAAATAATTGATATTTTTAAACAAAAAATTATATTGAAACAAATCAGTTGATATGATATCATATTATACAAGAAAGAAAAATGTTTTTATACTTGCCTAAAGGTATAAAAATAACATAACTAAGTAAGAACGAAAGGACTAGGTGATTTAAGATGGGAAAGCTTAAAATTGGTATTGTTGGCACAGGTGGAATTTGTAATTCAACACACATGCCTGCCTACGAAAAAATGACTGATCTAGTTGAAATTGTTTGCGTTTGCGATATACTCGAGGATAGAGCAAAAGCAGCGGCTGAAAGAATGGGAATTGATAAATGGACAACAGATTACAACGAACTGCTTGATACTCCCGGACTTGATGCAATAGATATATGTACGCCTAACTATCTGCATTCGGTTATTGCTGTGGCTGCACTCAACAAAGGTTTACATGTTTTCTGCGAAAAACCTGATGCAGTAAGCGTTGCTGAGGCAGAAAAAATGAAAAAAGCTGCAGAGGACAACGGTAAAGTTCTCATGGTAATGAGAAATAACAGATACCTTGGAGCTTCTACATATCTTAAGAAATTTATCGCTGATGGTAAAATGGGTGATATATATTGTGCAAGATGCGGATGGCGTAGAAGACGCGGTATTCCCGGAAAGGGAGGTTGGTTTACAACAAAAGAGCAATCAGGTGGAGGTCCCTTAATAGACCTTGGCGTTCACATGATTGACCTTTCAATATGGCTTATGGGTAACCCAAGACCTGTATCAGTTTCTGGATGTACATACCAAAAATTTGCGAACTCTAATGCTTCTGATTCTGTTCATGCTAAATTTGGCACAGCTAAAGAAGATGGTGTATTTGATGTTGAAGATTTATCAATGGGCTTTATTAAATTTGATAACGGCGCCTGCATGCAAATTGAATTCTCATGGGCATCAAATATTGAACGTGAAATGCGTTTCTTTGACCTTCGCGGTGACAAAGCAGGTGCTTATTGGTCTGATGTTGATTCACGTCTCAAAATCTTTACAGAGGATAACGGAACAATTGCTGATTATCTTCCAAAAGTTATTGATAAAATTCAAATTCACGAAGCAAACATACGACACTTTGTTGATGTTGTCGCAAATGGTGCAGAACCCATGTTTGTTCCACAGCAAGGGCTTGATATGATTAAAATTCTTGAAGGTTTCTATAAATCAGCAGCAGAAGGTAGAGAAGTTATTCTGTAAAATAAATGGTCTATAGTTTATGCTATAGACCATTTTTATGTTTTAACTTTTTATAACTTCCTCAGCAAATCGAACGGTTTCCATGGCATCTTTTGCATATTTATCTGCCCCAATATTATCTGCATATTCCTGCGTTAAAACCGCTCCACCTACAACTGTTTTACACCATGGAGCCTTTTCCTTAAGAAGCTTTATAGTTTCTTCCATAGCAGGAACTGTAGTAGTCATTAATGCACTAAGCCCAACAATAGGTGCATGTATTTTAATAACTTCATCAACAATTTTTTGAGGTGGCACATCTTTACCTAAATCAGTTACCGAAAACCCATAATTTTCAAGTAAAAGTTTAACAATATTTTTTCCAATATCATGTATATCACCATGAACGGTTGCAATAACAAATTCACATTTACTTTTTATTTCATTTTTATCATTTAACATTGCAACTTTAATTTCCTCGAATGCATATTGAGCTGATTCTGCACTCATAAGTAGTTGAGGAAGATATACAGTTTTGTTTTCAAATCCCTTGCCGACAATATCAAGTGATGGTATTATCTCATCCTGAACAATTTCAAAAGGATTTTTTGTTTTTAAAAGTTCTTTGGTAATAGTCTTCGCTTGTTCTTTAAGTCCTTTAATTATTGCATTTGTTAAACTTGAATTACTTGTATTATCCAAATTATTTTTTTCACTTTTAACGGTTTCAACAACTGTTTCTGTGATGGTTGACATAAATTTAACATAATCAGAACAGTTATCGTCCATTCCGTGAAGAGCACGGAATGCATAATATGTTTTCATCATATCAAGCGTATAAGGATTTAGAATAGCTGCTGATAATCCGTTTTCAAGAGCGGCAGCAAAAAAGACACTGTTTATAGCAGGACGACTTGGAAGTCCAAATGAAACATTTGATATTCCAAGGGATGTATGACAGCCAAGCTCATTTTTAATAATACTTAAAGCTTTTAATGTGGTTTTAGCGGCATTTTTATCTGCGCTAATTGTCATTGCAAGAGTATCAAAAATAATATCTTTTTTGTCGATACCATATTTTTTTGCCGTATCAATTATCTTTTTCGCTATTTGAACCCTGCCCTGTACCGTTTCGGGGATTCCGTTTTCATCAAGGGTTAAGGCAACCACAACACCACCATATTTTTTGACAAGAGGAAAAATAGCACGCATGCTTTCAGCCTTACCATTTACAGAGTTAATCATTGCTTTTCCGTTATAATATCTTAATCCGGCTTCCATAGCAACGTTATCAGAGGTATCAAGTTGAAGAGGAAGATTAGTTACCGATTGAAGCTCAAACACAGCTTTTTTCAGCATTTCAACTTCATTTATTTCGGGCAAACCAACATTTACATCAAGAATATGAACACCTTTCTCTTGTTGTTCAAGTCCCTCGCGAAGAATATAGTTTATATCATTTTCCAAAAGAGCTTGTTTAAATCTTTTTTTACCAGTAGGATTAATTCGTTCACCAATCAATACAGGTTCATCTACAAAATCAACAGTATGGGTGTAGGAAGAAACACATGTAATATTTTTATATGTTGGCTTAACAGGCTTAATTTTCTTACCTAAAGTGGTTAAGTTTTTAATATATTCAGGAGTAGTGCCACAGCACCCCCCGACAATTGTAACGCCATTTTTAAGCTGTTTTGCCACTTCTTGACCGAACTCTTCCGGCGAAACATCAAAAATAGTTTCGTCATTAATTCTCTTTGGAAGTCCAGCGTTTGGCTTTAAAATTACAGGAATAGAAGAACGTTCCAAAAGGCGTGAAACAACAGGTACAAGTTGCTTTGGACCTAACGAACAATTAGCTCCGATTGCATCAGCACCCATACCTTCAGCAAGGGCAACCATTGCTTCAGGAGTAGCACCTGTCATAAGTTTACCATTTTCGCTATATGCATTTGAAACAAAAACCGGTAAATTAGAGTTTTCTTTTGCAGCTAAAATAGCAGCTTTTGTTTCATAACTGTCGTTCATTGTTTCAATAAAAATAAGATCTACCCCATATTTAACGCCGATTCTAACAGTGGCAGCAAAGAGAGAGACTGCATCCTCGAAGTCAAAATCGCCAAAAGGTTTTAATAATCGTCCGCACGGACCAATATCAAGTGCTATAAATTTCTGTTGAGTACCAATAGATGATTCTTTTGCATTGTTAGCATTATTTATTGCAGCTTTAATTATTTCATCAAGTTCATCCTCGGTAAATTTAAGCAGGTTTGCTCCAAACGTATTGGTGCTTACAACGTTACTCCCTGAATTATAATAACTAGTATGTATTTTTTGAATAACGTCAGGATGGGATAAATTCCACGTTTCAGGTAATTCACCCGGCTTAAGCCCTTCTTTTTGAAGAAGTGTTCCCATACCACCGTCGAGATACAAAATATTATTTTCAATATATTCTTTTATATTCATGGTTAATCCCTCCTGAACTCACAATTTGATGAATTGGAACAACTTTTGCAAGAGCTATCACAATAACTTATCTTTTCGTGTGTTAACCCAATGATAGCTGTAACTGATTTAGAAGGAGACATAAGCAAACTCTTGTTCAAAGTAAGACCAATTTTTTTTGAACAATCCAGAAGACGAAAAATATCAGATTGAAAACCAAGACTTAAGTCACCGTACCCAGGGCTAAATCTGGATGTCAGATTCAAATCGGAATAATTATTCTTTATATCATCACAAAACGTATCGCATAATGCTTCGATGCGTTCGGCCCCAATTGCCTGAAACACAAAACCTTTAATCGGTGATATTTTTCCATATTTATTTATTAATCTATCAATCTCAACGCCAACAGTAGCACCAAAAATAATCGCCTTATCGCAACCTTTAAGGTGATTGGCAAGAGAATTACTTTGAGTTTTTATGCATGAAAAATCAACAACATCATCAATTATAGTAACGGGGAATTCACCATAGCATACGTTATATGATAATACATCACAGCATTCAATTATACAATCACTTGTATACTTTACTATATCATATTCAGGCGTTTTATATCCAAGATATCTAATTATTTTATGCATATCAAAAATTGGTTCTTCGAATTTTTTTGTATAAATCATAATACACTTTCTTTCTCGATAATATAAGATAGATTTTCTTGTATTTTAGTGGCAACATCCGGTTTATTCATGGAATAAACATGAACATTCGAAATATTATTTGCGTACAGGTCAATTATCTGATCGGTGGCATATGCAATTCCCGCTTGTTTCATAGCATAAGGATTCGAACCAAATTTATCCACTATACTTTTAAAACGTTGTGGCATAAATGAACCTGAAAGTTTAATCGCCCGTTCAACTTGATTTGCATTTGTTATTGGCATTATTCCGGCAACAACCGGTACTGTTATCCCTGCTTCACGAATTTTGTATAAAAAGTTATATAAAAGATTATTGTCAAAAAACATTTGGGTGGTAAGAAAATCGCAACCGGCATCAACTTTTTCTTTGAGAAATTTTATGTCGTCTTTTTGATTTACACTCTCAGGATGAACTTCAGGATAGCATGCTGCTCCAATGCAAAAATCATAATTGCATTCCTTAAGTTCTCTTATAAGATCAATTGCGTGTCTGTAATCATTGGTTGCAGAAGTTTTATCGCAATCCGTGGGTAAATCTCCACGTAACGCCATAACGTTCTTTATATTTTTATTTATCATATAATTAATTTGATTTTTTACTGTTTCTTTTGTAGAAGAAACACATGTTAAATGTGCAATAATCGGAACATTATAATCTTTTTTAATTTTTTCTGCTATATCAAGAGTAAACTTACTTGTCCCACCGCCTGCGCCGTATGTAACACTCATAAACGGAGGATGCAACTGTGCAATCTTTTCTGTAGCTTTCTGCACACTTTCAAATGCGGTTGTTGTTTTTGGCGGAAAAACTTCAAATGACAATGAGGGCTTGTCATTTTTTAAAATATTTGTAAGGTGCATAAAATATCACTCCTATTTTTTATAAAGTACCCGATGTTTATATGAATAAACACCGGGTTAAAACTACATACTTTCATGAAAAGTACGTTTGATTACCTCGAGCTGCTGCTCGCGTGTTAAACGATTAAAATTAACGGCATATCCTGAAACTCTAACAGTAAGAGTAGGATATTTTTCAGGATTTTCGTATGCATCCATTAAAAGCTCACGATTAAGTACATTTACATTAAGATGATGTGCGCCTTGAACAAAATAGCCATCCAAGATTGAAACAAGATTATGTTTGCGATCATCAGCATTTTTTCCAAGAGCATCGGGAACAATAGAAAATGTATTAGATACTCCGTCCTGACATACTGCTCTGTATGGAATTTTTGCAACAGAATTAAGAGATGCAAGTGCACCATTTTCATCTCTTCCATGCATCGGGTTAGCACCAGGTGCAAAAGGTTCACCGGCTTTTCTGCCGTCAGGTGTAGAACCTGTTTTATTTCCATACATGACATTGCTTGTAATTGTAAGGGCAGATAAAGTATGGATTGCTTCTCTGTACATAGGATGTTTCTTAAGTTCAGCAGTAAAGAATGATACAAGTTCAATTGCGATATCATCGACAAAAGAATTATCATTTCCATATTTCGGGAATTTACCTTCCACATTAAAATCAATAGCGATACCATTTTCATCACGAACAGGCTTAACTTTAGCGAATTTAATTGCTGAAAGCGAATCAGCAGCAATAGATAAACCAGCTACTCCAAATGCAGCAAGACGTTCAACATATGTATCATGCAACGCCATTTGGCTACTTTCGTACGCGTATTTATCGTGCATATAGTGAATGATATTTATAGTATCTACATATAGTTCTGCAACATACGAAAGAACCTTTTTGTAGTTTTTAAGCACTTTTGCGTAATCAAGAATATCATCTTTATCATGTTCGATATCAGGAACAATCTTTATACCACTTTTTTCGTCTAAACCACCATTTATTGCATATAGTAAACTTTTTGCAAGGTTACAACGAGCGCCAAAGAACTGCATTTGCTTACCAACCGCCATAGCAGAAACACAACATGCTATACAATAGTCGTCTCCGTACAATGGACGCATAATATCATCATTTTCGTATTGAATCGAGTCGGTTTCAATACTCATTTTTGCGCAGTAATTTTTAAAACCATCCGGTAAATTATTACTCCAAAGAACCGTAAGATTTGGCTCAGGTGCAGTTCCAAGATTTGTTAGAGTGTGAAGATAGCGGAAAGAATTCTTTGTAACAAGTGTTCTGCCATCGATACCCATGCCACCTATTGATTCGGTAACCCATGTTGGATCGCCACCAAACAACTCATTATAATCCGGGGTACGAAGATGACGAATAAGTCTTAGTTTTATGATAAATTGATCAATAAGCTCTTGTGCTTCGGTTTCTGTTAAAGTTCCATTATCCAAATCTCTCTTGATATATATGTCAAGAAAGGTAGAAGTTCTACCAAGAGATGTAGCAGCACCATTGTTTTCTTTTGCACCTGCAAGATATGCCATATATAGATTTTGCACAGCTTCACGTGCGTTCTCAGCAGGTCTTGTAATATCGCATCCGTACCGCGCTGCCATTGATGCCATTTCACTTAATGCACGCATCTGCATATTTACCTCTTCACGCATACGAATTCTTTCTTCAGTCATTGGACCATCGAGCATACAAAGGTCTCTTTTCTTTTCTTCAATTAGAAAATCAGTACCGTACAAAGGAACTCGACGGTAATCCCCAACGATTCGTCCTCTTCCATATGCATCAGGAAGACCAGTAAGCAAACCCGAATGACGGGCAAGCCTTGTTCTTTCCGGATAAGCATCAAAAACACCATCATTATGTGTTTTTCTGTAAAGCTTAAAATGATGTTCAATTTCAGGATTAAGCTTGTATCCGTATTGTTCAAGAGCTGATGTTGCCGTTCTGATTCCTCCAAAAAGATTCACAATTCTTTTAAGAGGAGCATCCGTTTGAAGACCAACAATAACTTCGTTATCTTTATCAATATAACCAGGTTCAAAATTATCTATACCAGAAACGGCGTTGGTTTCAACATCTATAATTCCTTTTTTTATTTCTTCAACAATAAGTGCATGGGCTTTTTCCCAAATCTTAGATGTTTTATCAGAAATAGGAGCAAGGAAATCTTCGTTTCCTTCGTATGGGGTATAGTTTCTCTGTATAAAATTATGTACATTTACAAGATGACGCCATTCACCCGTCCTGAAACCTTTCCATGCTTTGCAGTTTACGTCAATACTCATATATATCTCCTCCTGTCATTTGTTATCTATTAGTGTATCCATAAGAGCCTGCCAATTTTTTATATTTTCTTTAGTAATAGGGTTGACGCCCTCTAAAGGATAAGGAATACCAAGGCTCTTATACTTATGTACCCCCAATGTGTGATAAGGCAAAAGTTCTATTTTTTGTATATTTTTTACACCTTTTAAGTACTCAAATAACCCTATCATATCTTCCTCGTTATCTGTTAACCCCGGAACAACAACATGCCTAATCCAGAGCGGAATGCTCATTTTCTGAATCTGTGACAGAACTCTTAATGATGCATCAATTTCACGCCCTGTTATTTCTTTATAATTTCTAGGAAGATAATGCTTAATATCAAAAAGAATAAGATCTGAAGTCTGTAAAAACGAAACATCACCTTCGTAAAACCCCGATGTATCAATGCAAACAGATATCTCAGCCTCATTAAACAATGGTATAACTTCTTTAAGAAACTCTGCTTGAAGTAATGGCTCACCACCCGAAAAAGTAACACCACCGTTTTTGCCGAAATACGGCTTAAAACGAAGAATTTTTTCGAACAAAGAGTTAGGGGTTTCAACTATCGCTTTGTCAGAGGTGATTTGCCAAGTATCCGGGTTGTGACAATATAAACATCGTAATTTGCAACCCTGCATAAAAACAACAGATCTCACACCGGGCCCATCCACAAGTCCCATGGATTCAATGGAGTGTATGTATCCTAGCGGCATATACAGAACTCCTTTCTTTTGATGCATAAAAAAAACCGAAGTCAAGGCAATACGCCCAGACGGTCGGCTCACAGCTGTCATACTCCACGTGGGTTATCCCCACTAAATCCGTCAGTTGTATGACTTATTAAAGTTTAACACAATATACTGTGCTTGTCAATATAAAAAAACAATATTTATAACAATTTAAGCACAAAAAAATATGGGCTATTTTCGTTGACAATAAAATTTCATTATGATATAATTTTTTGCGGAAAATGGCTAAAGAAAGTATAAGGAAGTAAAAATATGTTATCAAAGCAAATACGGAATTCATTTTTATTACTAATAGCAGCGTTAATATGGGGTGTTGCTTTTGTAGCACAAAGTACGGGAATGGAGCATATCGGTCCATTCACATTTACATTTTTAAGGAATATGATTGGTACAATCGTATTGCTCCCTGTTGCTTTTTTTAGCAAAGAAAAATCAGAAAGTGTAAAAACACTTATTATATCTGCTGTTTTAAGTGGACTAGCTCTAGGAGTTGCAAGTTGTCTTCAACAATACGGAATGCTCTATACATCTGTCGGTAAGGCAGGTTTTTTAACAGCATTGTATATCATAATCGTTCCCGTTATAGGCATTTTTTTTAAGAAAAAATGTTCATTTTTAACCTGGATTGCAGTTGCCTTTGCAGTAATTGGTGTGTATTTTCTTTGCATAACAGAAGAGTTTAACATAAACAAAGGCGATATATATGAGTTTTTATGTGCCTTCGCTTTTTCTGTTCAGATTATGATTATATCAAAATATACTGATAAAATAAATGCTTATAGATTTGCATGTATACAGTTTTTTACAGCTGGAATGGTTGCTTTTTTTCCTATGTTATTTACCGAAACAGTACAATGGAGCGGTGTTTCCGCTGCCATGATTCCTCTTTTGTATACAGGAGTTTTATCAAGCGGTGTTGCATATACCCTTCAAATAATAGGTGAACGTGATCTTAATCCTACTGTTGCAGCTTTGATAATGAGTCTTGAAGCGTGCATTTCAGTTTTAGCAGGATGGCTACTTATAAATCAAACTCTAAGTGTAAGAGAAATTGTTGGATGTATTATAATGTTCATTTCTATTATTCTAGCACAAATAAAGAATTGATTAAAAAAGCTGGAGGTAGGATATGTTTGGAGTATTCAGTACAACTTTATCTCAGTGTTTAGTTTTATTTACTTTTATTGCCATTGGGTATATAATGGCAAAAGCAAAAAAAATTCCGGAGAATTACAGCAAAGGAATTTCAAATTTATTAGTGTATATATTTGCCCCACTTCTTACTTTTGGAACTCTGGTTGATAATTTTAAAACGGAAGTATTGGCTGATAAGGTTTATACTCTTATATTTTCATCTGCTCTACTACTTGTTTTAGTAATTTTTTCTTACATTTTTGCAAAAGTATTTTCATCTGATAAATTGGAATACGATATATATGTTTATTCATTTATGTTTCCAAATTCCGGATATATAGGTTATCCTCTTGTTCTTGCAATCTTTGGTGAAAAGGCTTTGTTTGAATTTATGATTTTTTGTATTCCGTTTCTGATTTTAACATATACATTGGGAATATATACATTAAATCCTGATAAGGTTTTAAATATAAAAAAACTTGCAAATCCAATTACTATATCCATGATAATGGGAATGATTGTAGGGGTATTAAACATACCAATCCCCGGATTTGTTGCCTCGGTTGTTGATACAGGAGGAAGCTGTATGGCACCTGCAGCGATGCTTTTGACAGGTATGGTATTTGCTTCTAATGATTTAAGATCCATGTTCTCTAAAGTTAAAATCTATATAGCGTGCGTAATAAAACTGGTAATTATACCTTTAATTGGAATTTTCATTTTAAGTCTACTGGGCGTGAACAAAGATATTGCTTTTTTAATTACTGTAATGATTTCTCTCCCTACGGGGCTAAACAGCATCATTTTCCCAGAGGTGTATGGCGGAGACAGTTGCACAGGAGCACAGCTTTGTGCTGTATCAACAACGATGTGTGTAATTACAATTCCAATAATACTTTCAATTTTCGAAAACTTTTTTATGTGAAATTTGTGATAAGTTAAATAAAAATAAACGGAAGTGATTTTTGCATGGAAACACGTGTTGCGGTAATAAGTATCATAATAGAAAACAACAAAAATATAGAAAAATTAAATGCAATTCTTCATGAATATGGTGATTTTATTATTGGCCGCATGGGGATACCTTATAAAAAGAAAAATATTAACATAATCAGCGTAGCAATTGATGCGCCGCAAGATATTATTAACGCCCTTACAGGATGTATTGGTAAACTTGACGGGATTGCCGCAAAAGCGGCATACTCTAAAGCTTAAAATAAATTATCTAAAAAGGAAGAGTAAGTCTGACTTTAAAGAAAGGAATGGTTATTATGTCAAATTACAATCCAAAATCACTTAAAGCTGAGGAATTTATCAGTAATCAGGAAATACTTGATACACTTAAATATGCAGAAGAAAACAAAAATAATGTTGAACTTATTGATAGTCTTCTTGAAAAAGCGAGACCTAAAAAAACCGAAGATGGTATACATTGTGATGGATTGACACACAGAGAGGCCTCTGTGCTTCTTGCTTGCGAAATCCCTGAGAAAATTGAAGAAATGTACAAACTCGCGGAGGAAATTAAGCTTGCGTTTTATGGCAACAGAATTGTTATGTTTGCACCTCTGTATCTATCCAATTATTGTGTTAACGGATGTGTGTACTGCCCGTATCATGCAAAAAACAAGACAATTCCCAGAAAAAAACTTACACAAGAAGAGGTAAGGGCAGAAGTTATTGCGCTTCAGGATATGGGACATAAACGTCTTGCTATTGAAGCAGGTGAAGATCCTGTAAATAATCCTATAGAATATATTTTAGATTGTATAAAAACTATTTACAGCGTTCATCACAAAAATGGTGATATTAGACGTGTAAACGTTAATATTGCTGCCACTACAGTAGAAAACTATCGCAAACTAAAAGATGCCGGGATAGGCACATATATTCTTTTTCAGGAAACATATCACAAGGAAAGCTATGAAAAACTGCACCCAACAGGACCGAAACATAATTATGCATACCATACAGAAGCCATGGACCGAGCAATGGAAGGCGGCATAGATGATGTAGGGCTTGGTGTTTTATTTGGTCTTGAGTTATACAAGTATGAATTTGCAGGTCTTTTGATGCACGCCGAACACCTTGAAGCTGTTCATGGTGTAGGCCCCCACACAATAAGTGTTCCCCGCTTAAAACGCGCTGATGATATTGATCCTGATGCCTTTGATAATGGCATTTCTGATGATATTTTCACTAAAATTATAGCTTGTATTCGTATTGCCGTCCCATATACTGGTATGATAATTTCCACCCGTGAGTCAGAAGCTGTACGAAAAAGAGCATTAGAGGTTGGCATTTCCCAGATAAGCGGCGCATCCAGAACATCTGTTGGTGGATATACAGAGGAAGTGCGCCCAACTGACACTGAACAATTTGATGTATCCGATCAACGTACATTGGATGAGGTTGTAAAGTGGCTAATGGAGATGAATTTTATTCCATCATTCTGTACAGCCTGCTACAGAGAAGGCAGAACCGGCGATCGTTTTATGGCCCTTTGCAAAAATGGCCAAATACAAAACTGTTGTCATCCAAATGCTTTAATGACCCTGACTGAGTTTTTGGAAGATTATGCATCTGATGAAACGAAAAAAATCGGATATGATTTAATAGAGAAAGAACTTGGTAATGTTCCAAAAGAGAAAGTAAGGGAAATTGCTAAGCAAAACATAAAAGACATTAAAAACTCAAACAGAAGAGATTTCAGGTTTTAATTCGGGAGGCTGATTATATGCGAGGGTTTCATAGAGGACTTAAAATATTAAGAAGAACAGGCGCAATAAATATTTTTATATCTTTTATAGTTGCTTCGTGTATTATCGCCCTGATATTATCTTTGATTGAACCACAAATTGAGTCATTTGGCGATGGTATATGGTATTGTTTTGTTTCTGCAACAACTATTGGTTTTGGAGATATATGTGTTACAACTGCTTTTGGAAGAATTTTAACCATTTTTATTGCCATATATGGTATATTTGTTGTTGCTATGGTTCCCGGAGTTGTTGTAAGCTATTATTTAGAGTATCTTAAAATTCAAGAAAAAGAAACAGTTTCCATATTCATGGAGAAGCTCGAAAGACTACCTGACCTTTCAAAAGATGAACTAAAGGAATTATCCGAAAGGATTAAAAAAATACGATAGAAAAAATGGTGTAAAAAGATTTTTTATATCAACATAAAAATACGGTGCACATTTTTGCACCGTATTTTTATGTTGATTAAATTTTTTCCAGAACTACTCCACCAACAAGTCTTCTTGCTTCAATAAGCATATTTGCACGTATTGTATATTCTGATGGATATAAAATTTTATCAGATGACATGCTTATAGAATCTAAGTTTCTTGATTTTTCAATTAAATTTTTAGCGTATTGAGCGTTTTTCTTTTCTTCAGCTGTTCCGCTTGCAATTAAGTTCTCTGCTTTTTCAAGAATTAAATCTTGCTGAATTGTGAGAATTTCCTTCATTGTATCAAGAGGAGAAGAAGTAAGCTTGTTTCTGTCAACTCCACCAACTAACAGTTCAGCTTCTAAAAGATTGTCAAAACAATACTGGTAGTTAAATGGGAATATAATATGCGGAGCATCAGGAAGTGTAGGTGGCCACTGTCCGTCTGAATTATATGAATTCGTAAGATGATACCATGCTTTTTCAATTGTTACTTCATCTAATGTATTCTTTACTTCATGAAGTTTTTCGCGAACTAAATCCTGCCATGGACGAAGAATTCTTGCCATTGGAGTAGATGCCCATGTAGATGCACGTGCACCATGCCAAGCATTGTCATCATCAACATTTAATGTATCTTCAAGAGGTTGAAGATTACATGCCTCGTCATAAGTTATAAATTCGCCTAATTTTTCAACTTCTTTGACTAATCTAATAAGCTTTTCAGGTGATTCAGGTGTTTTTTCAAACACATTATCAGGTTTGTTCTGATACTTTAATCTGAACCAACCATTGGTACCTATGTATTCAGCATCGTCAGCAAAAATAATCATTGCCCCCTCAGGCTCGCCGGGCTTTTGTTCTGAATACTTTTTAATTAAATCCATATATTTTTCGAAAGTATAACCTTCCATGCCCATAAAATGACGAACAGCAAACTGACAAACACGGTCGGTACGCAGGAACATTCTCAATGCATCTGTTTCATAGCCATCAATTTTATTGAATGGGAAATGAATAGCTCTTTCACTACCTTCTAAGTCATATTTAAAATCAAAACTATAGAAAGCAGGATCATCGCTATATTCCTTTTCAAAGATTTCAGGACGAACAGGCTCACCATTTCTAAAACGTGAACGGCTGTAAGCCTCGAAGTCACCAATTAAGTTTTTAAAACCATTATCAATCACCTGCTGTGGAACATAACTTCTCCAACCACATTCAGGATTCCAGAAACTTTTTGGTGTGATGCCCAAATATTTCTTGAAAATGTCATTAGAAAATTTAATTGCCCATGTGCCATCTTCCTGTGGGAAGTTAGGAAGCATAGGATGAGCATACGGACTACCCATAAATTCACACGTTCCATTTGCAATCGCTTTTTTAAGCTTTTCTAAAACATCGGGTGTCAAAAGAGCCATCTGCTCAATAGTGTAACCAGAAGCTTCAAAAACAAACTTTGTGTTAGGGAAATTTTGCGCCATGGTATCAAATGTTAACTCATAGCTGTTACGAATTACAAATTCATACTTATCAGGTGGAAGATAAGCGTAATTTAGATTCGCATGGAATATCATTACATATTTCATAAAAAAGACCTCCTTTTGTTGCTTTAATTCTATAATTTTCACAATAAACTGTAAATAGATTTTTGCTATATAATTATGGTATAATGATATATCGAAAGAGGTGAAAAAACATGCTTGAACATATCTGGATAAATCCTATTGATAACAGTGATTTGAAAGTATATCAATACGGATACGAAGAATGCGAGCCCGAACATTTGTATGGCCCTGCAACTCGCGATCATTATCTACTTCATTTCATCAGTAAAGGAAAGGGTACTTTTTATACCGAAAACAAAAGTTATACTTTAAGCGCCGGACAAGGATTCTTGATTAGTCCGGATATAATAACTTCGTATAAAGCCGACAGCGATGATCCGTGGACCTATTCCTGGATAGGATTTAATGGTACCAACGCTGAATATTATTTAAAACATATCGGACTTGGAATAGACTCACCAATTTTTACCTACAAGGATACAGAGACTTTTTATGGAATATTCAATGATTTAAAAAAGCTTAACAGGAATACAGTTATAGGACAAGTACGCATGATAGGCTGCTTGTATATGCTTTTAGCATTTTTAATGGAAAGTTCCACACTTTTATCAATTCAGGGCAAGGCTTTTTTCAGTTCAAAAGAGGAGTATGTTAAAAATGCAGTTATGTACATACAAACTAATTATTCAGGAAAGATGACCGTAGAAGAGATAGCGGACTATATTGGATTAAACAGAAGTTATCTTGGGATAATATTCAAAGAATATACAAATATGTCTCCGCAAGAGTTTATAATTGATTTTAGAATTAACAAAGCAAAAAAACTTTTATCTGATATGTCTATGTTGATTGGTGATGTAGCTCGTTCGGTAGGATATGACGATCCTTTGAATTTTTCAAAAATATTTAAAAAAACTGTAGGTGTTTCACCAAACACCTACAGAAAGAATATTAAACAATTGTAAGAATATTTTTAATATACAACCATTGATTGCTTCGATGTTCAACCGGATATCCTTCTTCAATCCAATTTCGTCCAGCATTATATGGAGTATATTTTTCATCCCACCATATAAAATGAGTATCCATAATTTCCTGCCACTCTTTACCCTTTGGAGAATTTTTACTATCCAAACTACCTTTATGTAATGCCTTTTCTATAACTGATGGATACTCCAGATAGAAGAATAACATATCATCAGCCAAAAATATACGTCCATACTTGTCACCATCACCGGGATATTCTTCTTGATACTGATAGTGATAGAAAATATATCTAGCCATTAAATCCGGAATGATTTTTGCAATCATTGCATAACAGAATGTAGGCTTGGATTTTCTTTCCCAGTGTTCATTACTTTGAGGTTCATTATAGTGGAATATACACGCCATAGGTCTGAAAAATTTATTTTCATCAGGCCATTCGCACAGATATTCATCGATTCCATCAAAAAGAATATCAGGAGCTATCTCACAATCAATAGATTCAATATAGAAGAATAGTTGATTCTCGAAAAAAAATACATTTAAATTGCTTATTTTATTTGTATTCTTGAATTTATTTTGAATTTCCTCTTTAAAAGAAGTGATGAAATTTTCTACTCGATCCAGCTTTTCAGGACGAACTAATGCTTTATAAGCTTTTAAAATCATTTTTATACCCTCCACAATATTTATTATATTGTAATTATATCAAAGTAAAATAGATTTTTCAAGTGGAAAAGTAATTACATGAATAATGTTTATAAGTGCTTTTTTCTACATTTTTTCACTAGATAACCTGTTGAAAACTCTGTGGATTATGTGTATTGTAACGTTAAGGTAATTTTTCTGAAACAATACTTGAGGGATTAAAAATAAACACTTGGCTTAAATAAGAATATATGTTATTATAAAATAAACAAATTTATTTGCAGAGGTAAAAAAATGAATATTAACGAAAAACTGATAGAATCTGTTTCTATCCCCGGCATAAGTACAGCCGAAAGCCCGATTGCGGCTTTTCTTATTGAAGAACTAAAAAAGTTAAATATTGAGTGCCAACTCGATCCGCTAGGGAACGTATATGGTCAAATAAAATCCAAAAACAAAAATGCAAAAACTATTTTACTTGAGGCACATATGGATCAGATTGGACTAATGGTTTCAGGCATAGATGATTTTGGTTATGTTAAATTTGTAAATATCGGCGGGGTTGACGAAAGAATACTTTGCGGAATGGAAGTAGAAATTCTATCCGAAAAACCATTATTTGGAGTTATAGGTGCATATACAAAAATAGATGAAAAAACAAAAGAAAAGACAAATGCCAAAACGGAAGAGTTAAGGATTGATATTGGTTTTTCGAAAGAAAAAGCTGAAAAACTAGTTAAAGTAGGCGATATAATCCTTATAAAAGGTGATTGTGTAGAACTATTTAACTCATATATTTCAGGTTGTGCCATGGATAATAGAGCAGGAATAATTTCTATTTTAGAATGTCTGGAAAAAGTAAATAGAAATACACTTCCATATAATATTGATATTTTATTTTCTACACAGGAAGAATTGGGGTTGCACGGCGCTGTTTTAGGAACAAGAAAAGCGGATGCCGCAATCGTTATCGACGTAACTCACGGTACAACTCCTGACACAAAAGAAGAAACCGGTGTTTTCCCGCTTGGCTCAGGAGCTATTATATGCAGAGGTCCAAATCTTCATTATGATTATTCAAAACAACTTATAAATCTTGCTAAAGAAAAATTTATTCCATATAGCATCGAAGTTGCCTCAGGACCAAGCGGAACAACAGCGTGGGCAATCCAAACTGCAGAACATGGAATTCCCGTTATGCTTGTGTCCATTCCGTTAAGGTATATGCATACAAATGTTGAAACCTTATACATCAACGATATAAAAGCTGTAGCAGATTTATTATCAGCGGCTATTTTGGGAGGGTTGAATATTGAACAGTAAATTATACGAATGTTATGGAGTCTCGGGCAACGAAAATTGTATCACAAATTATATTATGAACGAGATAAAAGATTATTGCGAGAAATTAAGTATTGATTCAATCGGCAACCTCTATGCCCAAAAGAAAGGAGATTCGGATAAGAAGTTAACAGTAATAGTAAACATGGATGAACCCGGTATAATTGTTACAGATGTAACAGAAGATGGTTATATTAAATTTGATATAATTGGAAAACTTAAACCTGAATTTCTAGTATCAAAAAAGGTTATAATTGGTGATTTTTCCGGAATAATCTCCTTAAAGGCAATACATCTTACGACTAAAAAAGAACGAGAAATACCCGTCAAAGCGACAGATTTATTTATTGATATGGGCGCAAAAACAAAAAAAGCAGTGCTAGAAAAAATTGATATAGGCGATTACGGAAAGATTTACAGCAAAACAAAAAAATTCGGTGATAGTTTTATTAAAGGCGGGGCTGTGGCAGGACGTTGGGGATGCGAAACAATTATCAATATAATTAAAAGTAATACAGCTTGTTCTCTGGATATTATTTTTGCTGCTCAACATCAGATAAACAGTAGAGGAATGAGCATTGCTGCACAAAATATAACCTCTGACACGATTGTTTTTCTGGATGCTGTTCCTGCAAAAATATGGATGGAAAACACTCATATTATCTCAGGTAATGGACCGGTAATAGTTAAACACAATAATAATGGTGTAATTTCGCAAAATATACTCAAAAAAATATGTAGTTTAGCAGAAGAGGAGAAGATTAAAGTTCAATTTTTTAGCGGTAACATAACCGGCCCGGATAAAGCTATAAAAGAAACTGGGAAAAATCTCGCATCATTTATATTATGTATTCCTGTCAAATATATAGACTCAACATCCCAGGTATGTAGTAAAAACGATATAAAATCAGCCGAAAAACTATTGGTTGCCTTTATAAAAGATTATGCAAAGGAGTGCTTTATATGACATCTGGCGATCGAAATCTTTTTACAGAAATAACTAAACTAAATCTTTTTAACATAGAAGAAATAAAAAGCTTTATTATCAATTATACAAAATTATCCTGTAATTTAGTTGTAGATAAATCTGGCAATATAATCAAAGAAGATGCAAACACAAGAAATTTAATAATATTCGATTTCCGCCCTGTTGGTTTTACAGTAAATAACATAATTGATGACCGGGCATATTTAGATTTAATAGGTTGCCAAGACACAAAACAGCTTAATGGTAAAGAAACATCTGTTGGTATAATAAAAAAAGCTGAAGATAAATTCTATGTCAGTAATCTAAATTTTAATTTTTTGCACCAAAATATAAGCACTCCGGAACATAATATATGTGAAGGTAATTCACTTTACGGAATACAATTAAACGCTTATATTCCTTTATTTATGCTTGTAAAACTAATCTCAGAGCAAAACGAGTGTGTAAGGTATTATAACTTTACACTATATAATAGAAGTATTTCGTCTATATGCGGTTGCACCGAGCTAATAAGAAGAATTATGCCCGAAAAAGTTATTTTAGTATCATTATGTTATGAAAATGATATAACAAAATCAGGTGCAGGACCCGCAATTGTCATTAAAGATGGAAATGGTGTTACAAAAAAAGAGGTATATTCCCAAATTGAGAATATTGCAACAACAAACAATATTCAACATCAATTTTTTATTGGAAAAACTGATAAAATTTATGAAAATATCAGTATCTCAAAACAAAATTTAGAATATAGCGGTATATATATTCCTTCTAAAAAGTTGTCAGATGGCAGCAGTAAAGTTATGCTTGATGATATTGAAAAAACATTAAACTTACTATTGAAATGTATATCCGATGTGTGATATAATATTTAGATAATTTATTAACACTTAAATTTAACCGAGGTGAATGTTATTTTGGAAAAGAAATTAATGCTAGGAAATGCTGCTGTTGCTCGTGGATTATATGAAAACGGTGTTAAAGTTGCTTCTGCATACCCGGGTACACCAAGCACAGAGATACTTGAATGCTTATCGACTTATAAGGATGTTTATTCTGAATGGGCACCTAACGAAAAAGTCGCTATGGAGGTTGCTATTGGTGCGTCCTTTGCTGGTGCGAGAGCCTTTTGCGCTATGAAGCACGTCGGTCTTAACGTGGCAGCTGACCCACTTTTTACTGTTTCTTATACAGGTGTAAACGGTGGACTTGTTATCGGTGTCGCTGATGACCCAAGCATGCACAGTTCACAAAATGAACAGGATAGCCGTCATTATGCTAAAGCATCAAAAATCCCCATGCTCGAGCCTTCAGACAGTAAAGAATGTAAGGATTTTATCGATTTTGCTTATGATATTAGTGAAAAATTTGACACACCGATAATATATCGATTATCAACACGTGTATCTCATTCCCAAAGCATTGTCGATATAACGGATAGAAAAGATATTCCTTTAAAAGATTATGAAAAAAATATTGGAAAATATGTTATGATGCCCGGAAACGCAAAACGCAAGCACCCTGAGGTAGAAGCACGTACCCAAGCACTTGTTGAATATGCTGAAACAACTTCCCTTAACAGAGTTGAATATGGAGATAAGAAAATAGGCATCATTACATCAGGTATGTGTTATAATTATGTAAAGGAAGCGTTTGGAGATAATGTTTCAGTTTTAAAACTTGGTATGATTTATCCGCTTCCTGTAAAGCTTATAAAGGATTTTGCATCACAGGTTGATAAATTATATGTGGTTGAGGAGTTGGATCCTTTTATTGAAGAGCATTGTAATAACATTGGAGTATCGGTTATCGGTAAAGAATTATTTCCAATTTGCTTTGAATTCAGCACAAGACAAATAAAAGAACTTATTACAAAAGTTAAGGCTGATGATTACAAAAAAGCAGAAGAGGAAATTCCCGTAAGACCTCCTGTTCTCTGCCCAGGTTGTCCACACAGAGGCACTTTCTACATACTTAAAAAGTTAGGGGTTAATATATGCGGTGACATAGGGTGTTACACACTCGGAGCTGTTGCACCATTAAATGCTGTTGATTCTGTTGTTTGTATGGGTGCAAGTATAGGTATGTCATTTGGTATGGCTCTTGCAAGAGGCAAGGAGTTTGCCAAAAAGACCGTAGCTGTTATTGGTGATTCTACATTTATCCATTCCGGGATAACCGGTCTTATTGATATTGTATATAACAAGGGAATCAACACTGTATTAGTTCTTGATAACTCCATAACCGGAATGACTGGTCATCAGGAAAACCCAACAACAGGAAGAACCTTAATGGGCGAAGAAACTGTATCAGTTGATTTAGAAGCATTAGGACATGCTATCGGAATTAACCGTGTTGTTATTACAGATCCCTTTGATCTCGAAGGTTTCGAGAAAACTATTAAACTCGAACTAGAAGCAGATGAACCTTCTCTTGTTATTGTTCAGCGTCCTTGCGCTTTACTCAAAGGAGTAAAGTTCCCCGGACCTGTTTCAATTGATAATGATAAATGTAAAAAGTGTAAAGCGTGTTTGAAACTTGGATGTAGCGCTATATCTAACAAAGGTGATCGTGTAGAAATAGACCAGACCCTTTGTAACGGATGCGGTCTTTGCAGTAAAGTTTGTAAATTTGATGCCATAGGTTAAGGAGGAGTTTAAAATGGGATTATCAATAATGATTGTTGGAGTAGGCGGACAAGGCACCTTGCTCGCCAGCAGAATTTTAGGTAACCTTGCTCTTTCGCAAAATTATGACGTCAAGGTTTCCGAGGTACACGGAATGTCACAAAGAGGAGGATCTGTTGTAACATACGTCAAATATGGAGAAAAAGTAGAATCTCCAATTATTGATGAAGGCGGAGCAGATCTTATTCTTGCTTTTGAAGAACTTGAAGCTTACAGATATTTACCGTATCTTAAAAAGGGTGGCAGAATAATATGTAATACACAGAAAATAGATCCTATGCCCGTTATCACAGGAGTAGCTAAGTATCCTGATGATATTCTTGAAAAAATAAAGAGTATGGATGTTGATATTGTTCCTGTTGATGCTGCAAAAATTGCTCTGGAGGCAGGAAATATAAAAACTGTAAACGTTGTACTCATTGGTGTTCTTTCCAAGTCAATGGACATCTCTGTAGAAGAATGGGAAAAAACAATTAGTTCTACTGTTCCGCCAAAGGCGCTGGAGGTTAACCTAAAAGCTTTTAAGTTAGGACGTGAATTTTAGGTCATATTGGAGGATATAAATTACCAAAAATGCAGAATATATATTTAACAGAAATTTTAAAAGATTCATTTGGAATAAGCAAAAATACTCTTGATTTAGCAGAAAAAGCTGAAGCTGAACTAAAAGATCAATTTGATGAAATTGATAAAATATCTGCTTATAATCAAGCTCGTGTTTTAGATGCATTTCAAAAAAACAGGATTTCTTACGCTCATTTTGGAGAAACATCGGGTTATGGTTACGATGATTTAGGCAGAGATTCCTTAGATAAGGTTTTTGCAGATGTTTTTGGGGCAGAAGATGCCATTGTTCGCCACAATATAGTAAGTGGCACTCAAGCCATCGCATCATGTCTATACGGAATTTTGCGCCCGGGAGATACTATGCTTTCTGCTATTGGGCGTCCGTATGATACCCTGGAAGAGGTTATTGGCATAAGAGGAGAAAAAGATGCCGGTTCTTTAATGGATTTTGGAGTATCTTATGAAGAGGTTAATCTTCTTGAAAACGGAAGTGTGGATTATGATGAAATAAAAAAAGTACTGACATCGAAAAAAATAAAACTTGTTCTTATACAGAGATCCAGAGGATACAGTTGGAGAAATTCGCTTACTGTTGATGAAATAGGTGATATTATTTCATTTATCAAAAAAATTGATTCCGATGTTATATGCATGGTAGATAATTGCTACGGTGAGTTTGTAGAGGAAAAGGAACCTACTCATGTCGGAGCAGATATTATAGTTGGTTCGCTGATAAAAAATGCTGGTGGAAGTCTGGCGTTAAGCGGTGGTTATATAGCAGGAAAAAGCGAATTGATTGAAAAAATCTCATACAGACTTACTGCGCCGGGTCTAGGCCGTCATACAGGCGCAAGTCTTGGTTTTAACCGTAATCTGTATCAAGGTTTTTTCATGGCACCACATGTTGTCGCTCAAAGTGTTAAAACAGCAATATTATGTGCAAAACTATTCAAAGAACTTGGGTTCGATGTTTGTCCTGAACCAGATGCAAAAAGAAGCGATATTATTCAAGCTATTAAACTGAAAAACGCAGATAATGTTATTAAATTCTGTCAGGCTATCCAGAAAGGTTCGCCTATTGATAGTTTTGTGTCTCCTGAACCATGGGAAATGCCAGGTTATGAGGATCCGGTAATTATGGCTGCAGGTGCATTTGTTCAAGGTGCTTCTATAGAGCTTTCAGCCGATGCTCCAATTTGTCCGCCATATATTGCATATATGCAAGGCGGAGTAATTTATGATTCAGCTAAAATCGGAATACTTCGTGCCGCTGATTCAATGCGAGAGGTGTAGCAATGTCAAGAATGTGTGTATTAGATGATAGAAAAATATGTAACGACTGTGGAGAGTGCGACTATTGCGATCTTAATCCATTTAAAAAGTGTACAAATTGTGGTAAGTGCATTGATTCTGATGATAAATATCGTGAGCTAAAAATCGATAAAATTATTTTGCCAGGTAAATATAATAAATAAATTATTTTATATTTTATAATCATTATTAAATATAATAAACCAATGATGCTTTATTTTATTTTTTTTAG
>JAZQKJ010000027.1:0-3768 GCA_045542095.1 Ructibacterium sp. | reverse complement strand
AAAGCTTATCCAGGTAAGGAGTAGTGTGGAAGGAATCGCTTGGTGTAGAGAAATAACTGTGTTCGGTTTTGAAGGTTTGAGAGAACCTTTGTATTCCTCAATAGCTCAGTCGGTAGAGCATTCGGCTGTTAACCGAAGTGTCGCAGGTTCGAGTCCTGCTTGGGGAGTTAGACGGGAAACCGTTAATAATCTGGCTCCGTGGTCAAGCGGTTAAGACATCGCCCTTTCACGGCGGTAACACGGGTTCGATTCCCGTCGGAGTCATTAAAAAAACTACTTGCAAAATGGATGAAGATATGTTATTATATCAAAGTTGGGTTAGACAGTAGTTTTTTATAAAGTTCACATGCCGATGTGGCTCAATTGGCAGAGCAGCTGATTTGTAATCAGCAGGTTATCGGTTCGAGTCCGATCATCGGCTTTGTACCCTTCCTTAGGGGTTGGGACCTTTAGCTCAGTTGGTTAGAGCAACCGGCTCATAACCGGTCGGTCCAGGGTTCGAGTCCCCGAAGGTCCATTTTGGCCCAGTGGCTCAGTTGGTTAGAGCGCCGCCCTGTCACGGCGGAGGTCGTCGGTTCGAGTCCGATCTGGGTCGTTTTTTATTTTATGGGATCTTAGCTCAGCTGGGAGAGCATCTGCCTTACAAGCAGAGGGTCACAGGTTCGAGCCCTGTAGGTCCCACTAACCGAATATCGGTTATGCCGGCGTGGCGGAACTGGCAGACGCACAGGACTTAAAATCCTGCGGGACTAACCTCCCGTACCGGTTCGATTCCGGTCGCCGGCAGTCAAGAGAAATGCTTCAAAGCTTTATAAATTAAGGCTTTGGAGCTTTTTTATTTTGGCCAATTTTGTTTGTACATACCGTATTTCCTGGCTTTTTTGCTTATTATTATATGCGTTGAAAAAAGTATAAGGGTATGATAAAGCGATAAATAAAATTTTGTGTGTTCTGTGTATGCATATGTCTTAAATGAACAATATTGTGCGTTGGTCGCTTTTGTTGAAATTATATTGAAAACAAGATGCATATGTGGTATTTTTATTACAATATTTTGGTCGCTATTAGATATAAAATCGCTGAAGGAAGAAACATGCAGATAAAGAAGGAAGAAATAAAACAACGGATTTTGGCTGTTTCCAAACAACTCTTTACAAATGCCGGATATGATAAAACATCATTGCATATGATTGCGGATAAATGTTTTATAAGTAAGAGCAATATTTACAGATATTTTAGTTCTAAAGAAGAAATATATGAAACACTTGTAGGTGAGGCTAGGTTAAGTCTTATAGATGCAATTAATAGATTTGGTAGTTCAGATTATGCCGGTAATGATACTGCGGATAAGATAGAAGAAGTTTCAGAAGTCCTTGCAAGGATAATGAGTCAGTATCGTGAAGGTATACTTATAATGCTTAAGTCTGTCGGAAGTAAAGACCAAGTTATTCTTACGGAAATGATGAAAGGCTTTTTTGTTGAAACTTGTCCGATAGATGATAGGGAATTTAAGGTTCAGATAGTATCTCTTCTAATAATGGGACTGAAAGACATACTTATTAAGTACAGTGAAGAGGATGAAATCCGATATAGGTTACAGATGCTTATTTCATATCATTATCTTGGATTAAACGGGATTAAGGAAAGGCTTGGGTATAATTATGAAGGATAAAGATAAGAGTAATCCAAAAGGAGCAAAGAAAAACAGAAGAGGACTTCGTAAATTTTTGATTGGTTTAGGCATTTTTGTAGCATCTATTGGTATATTCCTTGTCTGGTACATTAACCATATGCACTATGATATAGAGGCACATGAATATTATGATGTGGAAACTTTGCAATCTGAGGGTCGAAGTTATGATGATTCATCGATTGTATATATGACATATGATATTAGCCCTGAAGGTCTTGATAAGGTATACCAAGCATTGGAGGTGACTCCCACAGGTAATGTAGCTATAAAGCTATCAACAGGTGAGGCGGGTAATCCCAATCATTTGGATCCTTATCTTATTAAAGATTTGGTTCAAAGTGTGGATGGAACAATTGTTGAGTGTAATACAGCATATTCCGGCTCCAGAAGAGCTGAAACGGAAATGCATATGCAGGTTGCAGAGGATCACGGTTTTACTGAAATTGCAGATGTAGATATTATGGACCGTGACGGTTATATGAAAATCCCTGTAACAGATGGTACAAATTTACAGGAAAACTGGGTTGGAATGAATTTGGCTAATTATGATTATGTGATAGTTCTTACTCATTTTAAGGGACATCCAATGGCCGGATTTGGTGGGGCACTTAAAAATATTTCAATCGGTATAGCATCAAGTGAAGGGAAGGTCAGAATACATACAGGCGGAGTTTTTTCGAAGCCACCGATAACTTTTGGAAGTCTGTTTACGAATCAGGATGTTTTTACGGAATCAATGGCGGAGGCAGCAAAGTCAGTTTCGGATTATGAAGAAAATGGACAAAAAATTATTTATATAAGTGTAATGAATAATATGTCCATTGACTGTGATTGTGTTTCCAATCCTACTGAAGTGGATATGCATGATATCGGTATCCTTGCGTCTACTGATCCGGTTGCGCTGGACCAGGCGTGCATAGATCTTGTGTTTAGGGCACAGGATGGTCAGTCACTTCAGAATAGGATACTGGATCAAAACGGACTTCACATATTAACACATGCTGAAGAAATAGGTTTGGGCAACAGAGCGTATGAAATTATAAATGTTGATGAAAAATAAAACTGCTTTTGATAGTGCGACAGAGTGGGTAGACGAGTAGTCAGGAGACCGATTAATATATGTTTGATGTAATAGAAAGAGAATTTATATATTTAGGGTACTATTTTCTGGTACAATTCAGACAAATTTTTTTATATTGGGTTATAGGAATGGTAATTGGTTCAATCATTTCTGTATTCTTTAAGGATAAAATCCACAATCTTATGAGAACAATGAAAAGCAATGGGAGCAGTATAATAGGAATTATATTTGCTTCTGCCTTAGGTGTTGCATCACCGCTTTGTATGTATGGTACAATCCCGATAGCCGCCTCCTTTTCAAAAGGCGGAATAAGAGATGAGTGGCTGGCCTCTTTTATGATGAGCTCCATCCTTTTGAATCCGCAGCTTATTGTATACAGTGCGGCACTTGGGTTTAAGGTTCTGATGATTCGTATAGTAACATGCTTTTTGTGTGGGGTTGTGGCAGGACTTGTTATAAAGTCCTTTTTCAAAGAAAAGAAATTCTTTAGATTTGAGAACTTTAATGAACCACGAAATAAGGATACGGATCCCAATATATTCATAAGACTATTAAAGAATCTGTTTAGAAATTTTAAGGCGACAGGACTTTACTTTTTGATAGGAGTAATTCTTTCGGCAATTTTTCAGCGATATGTACCTCAGGAGGCTGTAACATTTGTGTTTGGGGGAAATGAAGCCTGGGGAGTGCTGATGGCTTCTACGGTCGGTGTTCCTCTTTATGTTTGTGGCGGAGGCACTATACCGATTCTTAAGACATGGCTGGCAAATGGTATGAGCCTTGGAAGTGCTGCGGCATTTATGATAACAGGACCTGCGACCAAGATAACAAATCTGGGAGCACTTAAGGCAGTGCTTGGAATCAAACATTTCTTTTTTTACTGGGCTTTTATTATAATATATGCATGTTTGACAGGTATATTGATTAACGTAATCTTATAGTTTTTTCAATATCTATTCAGATATTGTTGTAAGAAGTGCTTTAAAGCCTTATA
>JAZQKJ010000026.1:0-15948 GCA_045542095.1 Ructibacterium sp. | reverse complement strand
CGTAACAAAGGCATCGGATTTTGACGAGCTCAACGAATACGGAAGACAGGTTTTCCTGCTCGAGGATATGTGTACGGATGTTTTCTCACTCTCCTCACCTGCCATCCTCCCCTGCGGCAGAGAAAAAACAACAGGAATCGTTGTGGTGGAGGAATGAGTTAATAAAAGTTTTTAATAACAAAGCTTTTATTAACTCAATACAAAATATATACTCTGCAAACTTCAACACCCGCCGGGATTCTCCCGACGGGTGTTTTTTAGATTTTTAATACAATATGAATCAATTCTCAGCTTGAGCGGCATCCATCCATTTTTCAAAATCTTCGAATTTATCAAAGCTTTTTTGAAAAAAAATCTGTTCGACTCCTGAAAGCTTATTGAACTCATCCCAAGTGTATTCATCAGGTGACTTACCGCCGTTTTCCCAAGGAAGACTCGGTTTGGTTTCTTCCTCAATATCAGGAATTTTCACTTTTTGCATCCAAGTCTCAAACTCACTATAGCTATCAAACCAGCTCTGGAAAGCAATCTGTAATCCGCTGTCTAAGGCTTCAAATTCATTCCAAGTGTATTCATCGGGTGACTTGCCACCGTTTTCCCAAGGCAAGTTAAGATCCATTGTAATACTTACCGTATCATCAGGCTTAACACTGTTCACCCACTCTTCAAAAGCATCATCACTTTCAAAGCTGTTTTGAAACTCGAGTTGCTGCTCTATATTCAAAGCCTCAAACTCTTCCCAGGTATATTCTGTTTTATTGACACGGCTACAACTAACACATAAAATATTTAAAGCTATCACTATTAAAACAGCTATACTGCTTTTCAGTAATTTTCTCATAATTCCACCACCCTTAAAACAAAATGCAACAAATTCACTTGTTTAGCCTCAGGACTTTGCGATACAAGCTACTTATCATAGCCTTTTCATCTTTGTTGAATCCATATATCCACATTGTTATAGCATAAACAATAAGCATCGCGAGAACATTTACAATAAAGCCAACCAAGCCTGAAATGTTCAGCCGTGACACTAAAAAACCGCAGAGACCCGAAGCAACCAAACATGGCACAATCCCATGAAAAAGTCCCGAATAATACTCTTTGAGTGAAATGCCTACTTCCTTTTTGAACACAATATTCATACAAACAACATCTCCGAATATAAGGGAGATAAAGGTACCGATTGTGGCTCCGATTAACGGCTTCCATTTAATAAGAAAAACAGTTAAAACTATATTAACTAATACAACTGCAAACTTTATAACTGACTGCCGTTTATGTTTGTTTTTGGCCCACAAAATCTGAGTGCCGATATTTTCAGTCAAAATAAACAAATGAGCAAACATCAGCATAAGCGCAACAAAATAGCTTTGGTTGTATCCCTCACCAATCCAAATCGACAAAAATGTTTCTCCGTTTATCAGGAATCCGGCAAATATCATACCAAGTATTGCAAACGAGTATCTTCCGATACGAATCATCTCATTTTGCAGCTTTTGAGGTGTCGCTCCGCCTTCTACCATTTTGACAACACCCGGCATTAAAATACCACCCAGCGCCTGTCCGATGCTTTGAAAATATTGAACAATCTGAGTTCCGACACCGTAAACAGCAATAATTACAGATGCTGCCGGAACAAGCATTCCGAGCAACGCCTGATCGACATAACAATTTATTTGTGTTGCCACCATCTGAAGGAGAATAAAGAACGAATATCCAACGATATCTTTTATAAACGAAAAATCGATTCCCTTGAATTTTGGTCTGAGTTTTATTACAAATAAAACATAAACAATGTAAAAACCTCTGAAAACAATTGTCAGTATTAAGTTGATTCCCACAACAGCTATACTTCTGTATCCAAGCTTCAACGCCAAAATAGTCAGAATAAATCTGAAAATAATCTGAATTATCAATGAACCCTTAGAGACACTAAATTTAGAATAAGCAATAATAACATTATAAAAAACTGATGTGCCGAGTGTTATTACCACATTCAATATTGTAAGGCGCAATAACTTTTCACTTAATAATATCTCATCTTTAGAAAGGCCCTTAGCAAAAACAGCACCAAAACTTTCTGTCAAAGCAACACCTAACATAAACGCAATTAAAGCAACTGCGACATAAAAAATTATACAGACACCGACAAAATTACAACAACTACGAGTATCTCTGTTTTCCTTATACTTAGCAACATACCGAATAACCGAATTGCCCATTCCTAATTCAAGCAAAAGCAAATACGCCGTTAAAGATGACACCAATTTATATACACCATATTCGGCATCACCAAAAGAACTTATAATCATCGGTGTCAACAGTATGGTTGATAACACTTCAATAATCATATATATATATGACAATACTGCACCAATTTTACGATTCATATCTTCACCTGTCTAAAATCACTCTTAATTCAGAAACAAATTTATTATGAATTTCGTCTAAAATAACCCTGTAGTTATAATTCTTATTAGCCGATGCCATTTTGATTGCATATGCAACACTTTCAGCATTTTGACAATCATAATAATAAACATATTTTCCTATTACTGAAGTTTCTACTGCTGGAATACGAACACTTACGACTTTTAATCCATTTGACATATACATCAATACCTTTGACGGAAAAGATGTTTCATTAAATTTCGCATCAATAGGTTGAGTGCTCAATCCGATATGGCAGGCCTGTATATATTTATTAAAATCCTCACCCGTTTTAAATCCAACATAATTAAGCTTACACTCTGTTTTTTGAGATACCTGGAAAATCAAGTCGCGAACGGCAGCATTTTCTTCTTCCGAACCACTCCCCAGCACCTCTAATACATAATTATCATCAAGAAACTCTGCAGCTTCAATGGCTGTATAAACACCGCCTTTGGCCTTTCGAAAGGTGCCGGCGTATACAACATGTATATAATTATCTTCAAATTTGAAACCAAAATCTGATACAGATTTATATGTACCATGCGAAACAACATATTCTTTATCCATATTTACTCTATTTCTCACCAATTCAGTAATAAAGATATACTTATCAGCAATTTGAAGATATTTAATTTCTTTTCTAAGCAACCGTTCGCTATCTGTAACATCAGCATACAATTCTTCTACTTCAATTATTAACTGAAACTTCTTGATTCTTTTGAGAATCATAAAAGTATTCATATAAGCAAGAGAATGATATACTACTACGGTATCATCCGGTTTGACATTTATCAGTACATAAAAAACAAATAAAATTCTTGTGCATATATGTCCTAGAGCTCTGAATATTTTATATTCACTACTAAAAGACATAAAAGTCTTTAATGTAAGACATTCACTAATGGTATGCTTTTTCCCTCTAACAATCTTATTAAGCTTTGTTTCTGCTGGAGATATAATTTCAACTTGTCCATCAATAGCTTCAGATAACGAGGCTGATATATAATTCATTTTATTCTCAGAGGCAGCAGCAACAACTCTTTCCTCGTTTCGAATTAAATCACAATTATAATACCCTACATAATAAACCATAAAATCACCCAAGAAAATCAAGTATTAAACCTTGAATAATTTACATAAACAAAAATAAACTTCATAAAAAGGTCTAACTCCAAAAAACATTCTTAAAAATGCATTTAATTTATTTTTTAACCCTTTTGCTTTTTTCACTTTCCAAAACATCTTAGGAAAAGGATATAATCCCTCTTCAGTTAAATCTTTTAACACAGAACCACAAGAAAAACTGCTTTTAGGCAGAATTGCTAATGCACCCTCAATAGCCATATACTGTCTCATTTTCACTTCATTTAACTTTTTGGAATCATCAACAATCCTTTTGTTATAATCTTTAGAATAAATTCGTGCCATTTCTATTAAATCATTAACATGCTTATCATAAGAACCTTCGGTTTTATGATGCATAGCTGACTCACTTTGTTGCCTATAATAATACAAAGAGTTTTTAATTGTAAGAGAACAGTTTTCACCCTTCCTATATATGTATATATAGTATTGAAAAAGAGTATCTTCTCCATATTTTAATCCGTGCAAAAAATGTATATTATTGTCTTTAATCAATTTCTGACTAATAATTGAAGACCAAACATTATTATAAGACTTTAGTGACTTGTCCTTCAAATATTTAAACTCTTCATTTTTTTTTGATATAGATTTATATCCTTCCGGAACAGTTTCAACATTAAAAGAAACGGTCTCAGGTTCATACTCCATAAGTAATTTTTTTATAAAGCCTAAGCAATTTTCCCGTATTAAATCATCGCTGTCAACAAACCATATATATTTTCCGTTCGCGTTTGCCAACCCAATATTTCGGGACTCCGAAACTCCGCTGTTTGATTTCTTAATCACTTTTACATTCGGATGTTTTTCTTTAAAATCAGAAATTATTAGCAATGAATTATCTGTCGAACCATCATCAACACAAATTATTTCATATTCTTCATAGTCAATATCCTGGCACAACAAACTCGACAAACAGTCGGACAACCATTTCTGTGAGTTGTAAATAGGCACTATAAAACTTAATAATTTCATATTAACCTCCCGATATAACGCTATAATTTCCCTTCTAAATACCACTCAGGAAGACTTCCGAAGAAGTCTCCCTGAATTATAAATTATTAGTTAAGAATTAATTTGCCATCGGCGCCAAAGCTATAATAGCCCTTCTTAAGATCGGTACCGTATACATACTCATCAGAAAGATAAATCTTACTGTTTCTTACGATTCGATGTCCATCACCCACAAAGTAGTAATCTCCACCAAATTCAAGAAGCTGATAAGCATTCTGCATAATACCGTCAATATAGAACCTGTCACCTTCGGGGCCATTTTTGAGAACCATCTTACCCTCAGAATCAAAATAGTAGTCACCAGCAGGAAGACCAGCTTTATGCAAATAGCTCTCAATCAAATATATTTTTTTATTTTTAACGATCTTATGACCATCACTGATGAAATAATAATAACCTTCATGCTCGACCAACTGATACGCCTTCAGCATAGTTCCGTTTTCATAGAAATTATCACCAACGGGACCATCTAAAACCTTCATCTTACCGGTCTCGTCAAAAGTATACTTACCGGCGTTAAGTTCTGTTCCTGCTACGAACTGCTCACTTATATAAATTGTACAATTCTTTGCAAGCTTATGACCGTCACTAATAAAGTAGTAGTCACCGTCATATTCAACTACCTGATATGCCTTCTGCATTACATCATTTGCATAGAAGTAATCTCCTACCGGACCATTCTTAATAATGATCTTACCGTCAGCATCAAAAGTGTATTTGCCTGCCTTTAAGGATGTTCCTGCTACAAACTGCTCACCCAAGTAGAGAGTGCAGTTCTTAGCAAGCATATGACCATCATTGATGAAATAGTAATAACCTTCATACTCAACTATCTGATATGCCTTCTGCATTACTCCATCAACATAGAAATGACTGCCCACCGGACCGTTTTTCTCAATTTTTCTGATAAGCTTGCCATCTTCACCAAATTCGTATTCACCTTCGGTAAATCCGGTAGTTGCAGTGTTGGGCTTACCAACATAGCATTTTCCTGTTACAGGCTGATAGTTAGCATTGATGTAGTAATAATAATCGCCAACCTTAACAAGACCTGCTGACTTACACATACCATTAACATAATAGTACATTCTGCCGTAAACAGTCATTATACCTGTACGGCCTTCCATCCAAATACCGTCCTCGCTGAACGCGAACACACCGTTCTCGCCGCGAATAGTACCCGGACCCTTCTTAGCTGCACCATTACTTGTGAAATAATACTTTTCACCGTCAATTGTAGCCCATGAGTTCTTCACCCACTCACCGGCCCACATATAACGGATCATTGCGTCTGTTTTCTCAAGCGTACCTCTAACAAGAAGATTGTCAACAAACTTGTATGAATATCCGTCGATTTTCTGCTCACCGTCAACAGCAGCATAATCTGCAGTTGAGAAGTAGTAATAACCGGTAGTTGCTTCATCCTTTGTATCTACATAGTTCCATCCGGAAACAAGTGAACCACCAAGAACATAATACAGCTTACCGTTGATTTCTGCAAGACCATTAGTTGTATGCTGCTCACCGCAATCACAAACGAGCTTATCGCCGTTTACTTTATAGCTATGACCTGTTGCTTCAACAGCAGTACCCCAATGAACAACAGAATCGCAAACATCACAATATGTTCGACCTGTATAACCATCCTCTGTACATGTTGCTGCCAGATCTGCTACAGCTTCTGCGGTATGAGCATGCCATGCTGTCTTGTTATCAAGCTCTGTAGCAACATCAATATCACTATAGAAACCACATACATAACTATCATAATCAGATGTATTATATGTAATCTCGCCATTCAATGTCTTACACTCAATATCAATTACGGGAATTGATCCGCTTGCGAACTGTGCAGACGCTGTTACGCCGGTTTTCGCTTCATCCCAAGCCCATACGCGAACAGGAATCGATGCCAAAACTGTTTCACCGCTCAAAGAACCGTCGTGATCAATCACAAGAGTTAATTCATTGTAAATCGTATCTTTAGTTGCTTCAACAGTTACACCATCAGCACAAATAATATGCTCATGCTCAAAAGTATTAGCTGTATTTAAAGCTAATGTTGCAACTACCTTATTGATCTGAGAGGCATCAGAAGCAGTAATGTCAATGTAATAAACAGAGCCCGCCTTCGGTGTGTGATTACCGTCATTGTGTCCAGCAATTGTAACCAAAGCGTTATCAGCGTCACCGTTTACCGTTAAACTCTTGGTAACACGAGTTTCATTACCCTGATTGTCACATATTACAAATGCAACCGTGTGCTCACCATCAGTAAGATAAACATCATTGAGTGTGATATTACCTGAAGCTGCCTTAAAGGATGTCTTACCGGACACATCAATTCCGTCAACATAAATTTTAGCTGTTGTGTAATCCAAACCCGTTGCGTTGCTGTTGCCTGAAACATCAGAAACCTTTGCTGCAAAAGATAAGAGATTGCTTGAAACTTCCTGTCCGTTCAGTGCAACAAAGTTAGCTGTATCCGAGCATACAGTTACATCTGAAATTGTAGGTGCATCTCTGTCTTCTGTAACCTCACTATAGTCTAAGGTGATATCATCAATGTAAAGAACAAGTTCTTCCATTGTATCATCATCAGCGGATGTACCATTGATAAACTGAATAAACGCAGGATAATAGTTACCGTCTGCGCCTTTACCATTGTTTACTGCATAATTCTCGTCGGGATTATAAAGCAACGAAGACTGGAAATCGTACGCAGTCAAATCGAAATAAATATACATCCAACCGGATTCAGGAACACCATAATTAGTATTATAGCTAACCTTCTTGCCGTCGTAATCAGACATCATATAGTCATAGTTTGTATACAATTTACCTGTGCTGTCTTTTGTAAATGTACGGCAAATTCGGAATGCTGTATTTGTTGCGTTCTGAGGCATATTAACCCACATACCGACACGAACAGCACTCTTACCGTTAGCTACATCACGCCATATCATCGGATCTCCGGTATAGAACAGGTAGTTGTAAATCCAACCGCCAACACCCTCAGCATTAAGACGATTGATATTAAATCCAAGGGCATAATCACCGCTCTTTACAACTCCGCCATTTTCCTTAGATGAAAGGAAAACACCTGTACTTGTATTTTCAATACCATTACCAAAAGCTTCGGGAGTAAGAATAGGATATTTAGCATTCGGATATTTTGTGTTTTCTTCGGCTACCCATTCATGAATGGTATCAATACCTCTCCAATCGCTGATATCTCCGTCCTCAAAATCGAAAAGAACTTCTGAACCCTTACCGAACTTAACATTAACTGAAGTTGCACTCAAAGAACTATCATACTTATATGTTGCAGTAACTGTAGCATTCTTTATAGTTTCATCATTTTTTGCAGTAAACTGGAAACCATTTAATGTGCCCGCTGCAACCGGATCAATTGTAAAATCATACGCATCTGCATCTGCAAACAAAGCAAAATTACCATATGACGCATCTATGCTGAGCGCTGCAGTTTTACCGTAAGGAACTGTTGCCTCATCAGCAGTAAATGCAACACTTGTAGGATGCACAATTTCGATAGTTTTTGATCCGACAACCTTTCCGTTGTCTGACATCTGAATATCAACCTGACCTAATTTGCCGTTTGAAACAAATTTGCCATTTGAAATAGTACCAAAACTATCATCAGACAATGTCCACACAGCTGTTTCCGGAATATCTGCCGCAGCATTTGTTGCGTCAACACCAAAAGCAGAGAAGGTATACTCAGAATTAGGAACAAAATAATTATACTCGCTGTTGATAACTGCATGATCAAAAGTGCCATCAGGCACAGCAGTTGAAATAATCATCAATGTGTTTGAAACAGCTCTCTCAGCACCGCCTGACGGTGAATTCTTTGTAACAAACTTATCAGATCCCTCGGGGATTACGCCGAATGTTGCTGAGTTACCACCATCAAGGTGGATTGCATCAACACAACCGAGAGCAAGCATAACCTCTGCCTGTTCCTGAATTGTTAAACCTACCGTTGCAGGAGCCTGACTACCGTCAGCTGTCATAAGAATAAGCTTTCCGTCAGCAGTTAAGCCAAGCGTCTGTCGAGGATACAGCGTAGTTTTGTCAAGTCCGCTTGCTACTACGCCACCTATAACAATGTGCTGCCAACCGCCGATAGCCTCCTGAAGCTGGTCCTTATACTTGGAATACTCACCCTTAGCACCAATCATATAGGTGCCGTCTTTAAGAACAGCAAAGAAGGCATAGTTGTCACCGCCTGCAGAAGCATCCTTGCCTTCCATTACAAACGCACCTGTCGGCTGACCTGTGGTTGTATTGTAATATGAGGCATTGATACCTGCAACAATTTTAAAGGGCTCTTCGTAATTTGCCTCCATAGCTGCTACCTGATCACTCAGAGTCTGCATACCAAATACATCATTCTGATTATTCAGGTAATTTGCCTTAACCTGTACAGTGTCGACAGTAGTGTCTACCGTAGTAACATACATCTCGACACGCTGGTTACTGCTGTTATACAGTACCAGTTCATCCATTTCAACTCCGGGAGCCAGAGTCGACTTGTCTTTATCAACAACAGTGAAGTTTGCTTTAGATAGTAACTCATCAATGTTTGAAGCAAAGACAGACATCGGCAAAATTGACACAAGCATCAACAAAGCCAATGTTATTGCGCAAAAACGTTTCATCGATTTTCCACTCCTTTTTTTTATTTATATAAAAGCACTTCTGCCTCTATATCAGTATTTATACACATATATCGTCTATGTTACTACTACAAAACATATGCGTTAAAGCTATGATGAGTTTTCTGCTCATCTAACGGAGGATCACTCTTGTAGTCACCATAAAGACTGCGCAGATATTCATCATACCCTTTCGGTGCAAAAAACTTTTCACCCTCAAAATCCACTACAACAGCTTCTTTAAAAACTTCTGTAGGAATTATTTCACGCTCTTTATAAATACACCAGGATTTACATCCACTATATTTACTTTGTCGGCAACTTAGGTTGCAGCTTTTTTTGATAATTCGCTGTAAAAAAAAGTCACTTCCAAAAGCTTTACACACAACCATTAAGATTAACTTTATAAGCTTTTTAGCAGGATTAACAGAATCCGGCTTATTTAACTTTGACAAGCCAAGACAAAACATATTACGATTTATAGATTTCATCTCTTTATTGGCCTTTTTAATATCCGAGTCCCACGCATCCAACGGAAAAATATCGATATCAATTCCCAAGGTAACACCGTTATTGATATCCGTCTCTTCTTTCCGTGTCTGCATATTACACAGCTTGGCAAATGAATATTTGTAATCAGGATTCTTTTCATATGCGAACAGCCGGTATCTATCATCATCCGTAAAGCACTTTATAAGTCTGTTATAATCCTCTCTCGGAACCAACACATCAACATCATCATCCCACGGGATAAAGCCTTTATATTTGACAGCACCTAAAAGTGTTCCGTTTGATAAAAAATATCTTATCTGATTGCTTTCGCAAAAATCTCTGAAGTGAATCAGAATATCCAACTCATACTTTTTAATTTCATCCACCGATAACTGTCTCATATAATCTGATATACTCCATAAATTTCTCGTCTTTATCAAATCTTTCCGCATTAACCCGACAGTCAACTGAACTGATCGGTTTCATTTGACAAAGCTCTTCTATTTTTTCCTTCAGGGCAGAAACATCATTTTTTTCTACTACCACGCCGGACAAACGGTCAATACACTCCGGGCTGCCACCAGATCGAAATGTTATCACCGGAGTTCCGCAAGCATTAGCCTCAATATTTGTCAAGCCCAACACCTCTTCGCGGGTAGGGTTTACAAACACATCTGCTGCAGTATAAATTTCAGCCAATTCTGATTGACTGTCTGTTCTGGGAATTGAAATAATACCGGGCGGTAATTGCTTCTGAATGGTTTTATTTGCTCCAACAAGCACAATCTGATATTTTTCTCTGTCAAGCTGTTGCTCAAGCTCCAAAAACACATCCAGGCCCTTGCGAATTCCCCAATCAAATGCTACACCTAAAACGACTTTTTTTCCAGGGGTAATATTATGTAATTGACGGAAATCCGATATTTTAGGCTTAAAGATTGAAAGATCGATACCGTTATATATCACTTTTACCGGCTGATCTAAAAAGGATTTGCTGACCATATCTGCTAACCACGCAGATGGCGTAACAATGGTAAAATCAAAATTTTTCAGCAGATTACGCTTTTTTTCAAAATTAGCTCTGCTTTTATCAAAGAAAAAGCTGTAATCACCTCTTTGCGGGCAATCATAACATCCGCTTTGCCATTTGCTGCATCCTATCATTTCAAAGTGCGTACAATAACCCGTAAAAGCCCAACAATCATGAAATGTCCAAACAGTTTTTATCTTATTCTGTTTAAGATAACTGACAAGCATTCCGATATCACAATCATGTCCGTGAATATTGTGTACATGAACAATATCCGGTTGTATCCTCTCGATTTCACTGATCATTTTTTTTGTGGCTTTTACAGAGTTGAAGCCATAATTTCCAAATACCCTGGATTTCATTGCCTGTAATTTAATATAGCGATCGTTTGAACAGGCAATGCCTAAATGATAACCATCAGTAATACTGCTATACAAAATGTAATTTTCTATTCCCTTTGAAGAGAGAATTCTGCTGATACCAATACAGATTTTTCCTGTACTTCCTACTCCGCAAGTGGCGTTAATCTGGACTACTTTCATCAGACATCCTCCCAGAAAAAGTGATATGGGAAGACATTAAGATTAACATCACTCGTATATGCACTAAAGAAGAAATAAACTACAAAGAAAGCAACCATAACATATCGGGCAATTATGGCAACCTGATCCCAGGCTTTACTTCTGTTAGCTATAATTTTAGGAAGCAACAGCGGGATAAACATAATATAGTAATAATTCATTCTCATTGCCAATACATGTAACGGAGCAAACAACTGTACGGATAATGATAACAACAAGAAATTACGCAAACCTATTGTTTCACTATCAAGACTTTTCTCATCCGGAATAAGAAAGGAAAACACGGTAAAAGCAGCAAATAAAATCAACATAGTATACGCACCCGTTGATGATATGCCACCCTCATACACGGTATATCTTTCGATAATTGCTGACAAAAAAGAAAATATCGGTTTGTTAAAAATAAAGACAATTAACAATCCCGGAACAACGGCAAATAACCATTTTTTAGTTATTTTCGCATGGTACAACGGGTACATAAATGCCAGCATAAAAGCACTTGTGTGAAATGTCATTGCAAAAACTACTATAAGTATAAAAGGGATAAGTTTTTTATTTCTTGTACACTCATACGCTATAAAACCTATTCCGATTGCTAACATCTGTCTGATTCCGGAAAAGTACATCAGGAATGTCGACAGTATGCAAAAAAGCGCAATCGAAAGAGATGGATCGGTACACAATCTCTTATAAGTGGGATAAATCATTGCCGAGGTTAATACCGCTGTCACAGCTAAAAAGAATTGTGGTTGCTCTGAAAAGAGTGAAATCACTTTATTAAGATAAGAAAATCCAAACTCAATCGATTTTTTACCGACAGAAATCCAATCCTTCAATGCATAGTCATTAAAAAAGTAAATGTAATTTTCCGTATCTGTTCCGACAGTTTTATGTCTGAACATAACCAATACCGTCAATACCGAAAAGAAAAACAGCATTGCATTATTCTTTTTCTTTTCAATATTATATTTTGTACCAAAAGCTGTATGCTGGATTAACATCGGACCCAGCAATAAAACGAAAAACGGTATCATCTTATAACCTCAATATTATTAAAATCAAATTTATTGCAGTAAATTACCGGCAACAACATCACAAAAATCTTTATTCAAGAGCTCCTCAATGTCTGTCTTCTGATGATTTTTCATTCCCAGATTATATGCTTTGACAGAATACTTCTCTATCAGGTCTGTATGGTTAAGCATTTGACTGACAGTTTCACCCAATTTATCTATATCATCAACACAAATTGCTGCATCGTTTTTCTTTAAATAACCAATTCCTGCCTGAGTGCTTGGTCCTATTGCCAGAACAGCACAGCCGCTGCTCAGACAATCAATAATTTTAGTTGAAAATGAAAGTCTTGTTAATAAACGGTTTTTAATGTCAAAGGATTCTACATGGATGGCCACATCCGCCTCTGAATACTTTTTAATTAAAGCATTGTATGATATTTGTTTATGCAAAAAAGAAGTCTTGTTATCATTTAATTTCCGCTCTTTACGAGAGCTCAATTGTGAACCTGAATATATATGAAGCTGAGCTTTTATTTCGGCTTCATTGATAGCAGACAGCTCTTCCGACAGCCTTCTTAACACTTTCCACCGATTTAAATACAATCCGCCTGCATATATCATCTGTACGGGTACGGATACTTCTTTTTTTCGCTCAACAAACTCAGCAGATTTGCACAACACTTTCATCGGGCAACTCATCAGGGTCTCATACTCTTTTTGTTGCATTTCAGTCATTGTATATACCAAAGAACACTCCGAGAAAAGTTTGCGAATCCATTTTCGGGTTTTCAATCTGTTGATAAAAAAGCACAAGGATAAACTGAATTTTTTGAGTGAATAATTATCATCCGATATGTATGAAATCATAGGACATTTAGCGATGCTTTTAACATATAATGCTAATTTTGAAACATGATAATATGAATAACACGGTGCAAAAATCACATCAGGTTTAAATTTCCTAATAAAATCTTGCAACTCGCTTGTTTTCCAATTGAAAACATCCCACAATACTTCTCTTAATAGCAGTGACAATTCTTTGAATATTCCGGGTATTTTATTTTTGATTGTATTCTCTATAACTTCATCTGACTGATCGACATCATTCATACCGTAATCTCTCACTTCTAAATGACATCCCTTTGTTTTTTTCAACAGCATTGAATCAGATATCTGATAATAATTCTGACACAATGAGTTTTGCGGCTGTTCACCGCAACAGTATATCTGAGCCAGTTTTGCATCAGGAAAGGCAGAGAATATGTTTGAAAGAACATTGCCGCCATTATTCGTATCTTTCCACGACTCATATGATACAATCAAAATGTTCATCTTTCGATAGCCTTTCTGTATTGATGTACAACAGCCGATGTTAATCTTATACCCAAAACCCTGCAAAACAATGAAATCACTTTAACTTTGATATCAGTCGCATATTTTAATACCCATTTGTACTTTTTCAACATGACCAGTGCGTCTTTTCTTTCATCCTTTTGAAAAAAACTATAATGAAATAATAAAATAGAGTATTCGTAAGCGACAAAGCTCATAGCAAACCCGCTGACTGTATCAACAGGTTCTTCATTAACCGTAAGTTTTTCTGTTGCTTCAGCAACAAATAACATAAGGTCGTAAAAATTCTTAGATGTAATTTTATTGGTAATTGAACCTTCTCTGTTTTGTCGGTACAGATAATACGGAACATCTAACGCATCAAAGCTATCGGCTTTTAATATACAATCAAGCATAAAACCGAGATCTTCTGAATATCTGCGATCATAGGGAAAGTGCAAATTATTATTCAGAATAAAATCTTTTTTATACAGCTTTGCCCACGCACTACCCGGAAACTTAGCACGAGAAGCTAAATATCTGACTGCATTCTCACGATGCTGTAATCTCAGATAGTCTCTTTCGATTCCTTCGCCAAGAGATTCCGTGCTTCCGTCAGAAAAAAACTTAAAAGCATTCAAAAAACACAAGTCAGAATCTTCAGACTTTATCCAACTTAAAACGGCAGATATGCTATCAGGGTATATCTTATCGTCAGAATCGATAAAAGTGATATATCTCCCCTTCGATGCCGCTATACCTGCATTTCGTGCAGATGAAAGACCTCCGTTTTTTTGTTCTATTACCTTTATTATCTTATTTTTTTCTTCATAACCACGGCAAATCTCACCCGATGAATCAGTTGAACCGTCATTTATAAGTATAATCTCACACTCATCGGTTGTTTGAGGTAATAAACTATCAAGACAGTCCTGCAAATACATTTCGACATTATACACAGGAATTATAAAACTAAGTAAAATTTCATTCTCACACATTTTCAAAATAAATTTTCCTCATCATTTCAATTACAACCGATATTTCAAAATCTTTAATTTTTTCAATATTGTATTTGCCAAAACTACTGTTATCACTTTTTATAACCTTATCAACAGCCTCGACACAAGCGTCTATATCATTCGGGTTAAAGGTTAATCCTCCGAATTCATCAATCAAATCAACATTGCCGCGTATTTTGCTTACAACACAAGTACATCCGCAAGCCATAGCTTCCATCAAAGATACTGATAAGCCTTCTCTAAAAGAAGGAAAACAAAACACATCTGCAGTATGGTTCAGTTCAGATATATCCGTTCTGTATCCTAACAAATGAACTTGCTTTTCAACGCCCAGACTTTTTGATAAAGCAAGCAAAGAATCTCTTTGCTCACCTAATCCTGCTATGGCATAATGAACATCGGGATTATTTAACTTTGCTAGAGCCTTTATTATTATCTGATGATTTTTATTATTATTAAGCTCACCGACAGAAAACAATAAGAAGGCTTTTTCGGGAATGCCCAATTCTCTTCTCTTACAAGCCGCGTCACCTTGAACTTTTTCGAACTCGGTCAAATCGACACCAACACCGGGAACATAATAAACCTCTTTGGCTTTAAATCTTGTTTTTGCTAAATCATAATCTTCTTTATTTATGGTTATCAACTTGTCTGTGAATCGAGAACAAAACTTCTCGATCGGATAAAAAAGCATCCAGTTAAGTTCCGGTGCTCCTTTGTAGAAATGAAAACCGTGGGCAGTATAAAAAACCTTTAACCCACTTTTTCTATATTTTCTGCAAACCAATCTGGTTATTATAGAAGCATTGGGGGTGTGACAATGAACTATATCGTAATTACCTTGCTGAAGTATCTTTTTAAGTTGATAATAAGCTTTCAGATTGCCCGAGCTCACGGGAGAACGGGAAAAATCTACCTGATATTGCCTGCAACCCATATCACTGTAACAACTGTCTAACTCCAATTCATTGCAGTTGCACGCAAGATCAACACTGTTACCTTCACCGACAAGCATTTCAATATGAGGTCTGAAGAAAGTGTTTATCGTCAAAGATATGGTTGTGATATATAAAATCTTCATTTCGTTATTACCCGGTAAAAATATTTCACATTGTTAATGATGAGTTACATTATTTACCTCGCTACCCATAAATTCTTCCATCGTGACTGCGGTAGCGGAGCTGATACCCTCGCGTTTGAGGACTT
>JAZQKJ010000025.1:0-3087 GCA_045542095.1 Ructibacterium sp. | reverse complement strand
GGTTCCCATTTTCAAATTAGGATCCTGACCGTACATAAACATGGTGTTTTCTTTACCGCCTTTATTCAACACAAGTGTACTCTTTACAGTTTCACCCGTTCCTTCACAACGAACACTCTTAATTTCGTATATGTCGGGTTGTTTTGCAGGAGCTCCTTGTTGCTGAGTCGGTTGTACTTGTGATGCAGTATTTCCTTGAGGTGCTGCTTTTTGTGGTGCAGGAGTAGTATTTCCCTGTTGCGGTGCGCTCTGCTGTTTTTGATTACCCTGACTATTGTTCTGAGGTCTTAGTTTATCAGCAATCTCTTTACCGAACAGTTTCTCAACTGTACTGTAATAAATTTTCTCTAATCGCTGATACTCCGTTTTCTCAATAACACGTCTTCCGTATTCATCAACAAGATTCACCCACACAGGCTCAAAATTATACAAATACCTGCCAATGTTCCACTTAACCGCACATCTTTTAAAGGAATCGGAAAGTCCGCCCTTGATTGGTTCAATGTCGGTATTTTCCGCACCGTCAGTTTTGCTTATCCACTGTTGTCTCTCTTCGTCATAGATAGAGATAGTACAAAGCTGTGAATTTACTTTTTTAGGCTTCTTGCCCTCATCTTTTGGTTCTTCGGTATAACAGTGCCACTGACCATAATCATCTTTCCAGTTGTACTGTCCCACAACTTCATCAAGTCTGTCGGATATTGCTCTTGCGTCAAGATATGGTACTACCTTGCCGCTTTGCTTATCCTTGCTTGTGAGCTGTAGCTTCCAACTGACATCTGATGCCGGGAATGGCATACCGAACGCTTCAAAATGTCTGTTTACATCCATTATTAAAATCCTCCGTCTTTTAGGTTTATAAAGTCTGCCAATGTCTTGCCCGTTGGTATAAGAACATTCCCGTAATAATACTTTTCGTCCTTATCCTTCAAAAACTCAAGCATATTTCTGTATTCCATATTTAATTTCGTTCTGTCCGGCTTGTAATAGTCATTATTATCCGGCATAGAAAAGATATAATACGGAATACCATTTAGCTGCCTTAAAGATTTTAGTTTGGGCAATGAATTGGACCCTGTACACATATTGAAACCGCTTACATTAGAGAAAGGGTACTTGTATAAACTCGTACTTTCTCTCAGCTGTCCCATATCTGCTACAGCAACTCTAACCTTTTTAATCTTGAAATCCTTGTCAACAACGAAACCATAAAGCAGTCTTGGTAAAGGAAAGTTTTCATAAGTTGTGTTCTCATATGTCAAATTCATTCTGAATACTCCCAAATCCATAACTACATATTTAGTTCCTTCATGATTTTCCTGGTATGAAACACATCGGTCGGGCAATACTCCCGTGTTCACTGTGCTGATTTCTACGTTATCTTCCAATAGTTTAACGAATTCATCCAGTGAAACCACCTTATGTCTAACCGTTTTACCTCGAAAATCATCAACGACAAGGTTCAGGTCCTCATTAAAATAAAACTTTAACCCTGTTAAATTATTCAATTACGCCGCCTCCAATAAATTCTCCTCACCAAAATATGTATCTTTTAATTCCTGCAGTTTGACCTTGTATTTATCAAATATTTTTATTAAGCCACAGTATAAGTCGAACAAACTGTAATATCCTACGTAGTAATCAAGATAGACTGTTATATTGTCCTTCTTATCTTCTGCTGCATCAGAATATACAAGTTCACAATACAGCGAGCCGGATGCTCCTGCCTCGCATATGTTCTCCTTAATGCATGATTCCATACTGTTAAGCTCCATTTCATACTTCATCTTGACTATTCTCTTGGTTTTATAGAGTTCATCCAGTGTTTTATAGTATTCAACCATATCACTACTGGAAAATATCCATATTTCCCCTGCTGGTTCACTGTCTTCGTCAGGGTTCTCCTCATAGTACAAATTGTCATAATCTTTATAAAATGGCAAACAAGAAAGTTCTTCCATTGCGTAACAGTCAAAATCATCGGGATCAGACGGAAATTCAGTAAAAAAATGACTCACATCTTCACTGCACTCAGAGCAACAACTCTTGATTTTGGATATACATTCAAGGAACGACCACGCTTCGCCGCGAAACAATCTAATCATTCTGGTCTCTCCTTAATAATACCGCTTTTTAGGGGAAAATACGGTTTCTGCCTTATTCATAATGTCAAAAAGCTTTCTTATCATATTTATTTTCGGCTCAAGCATTATATTGTAGTATTCCATATAATCCTCTAAATCCTCGTTTGTGAATTTTGTAAAGTCAATGTCCTTGAATTCCAGCGAACCACCATTTGCAAGTCTTTTCGTTGTCGAATTGTGAAGATACATAAATCCTTTTGTTCGGTCTTTCGGTTTAATTGTCTCAACTTTTCTGATTTTTTTGAACTCATCAATAAAGCTGTCTTTTGCTAATTGAAGTTCCATCACTAACCTCCTTTATGCCAACCTCTTTAGACCATCGGGTGTAAGGACATTAAAGAGCATCCTGTTTACCCTTGTTTCGGTCAGCGTGTTTGTTACCTCATCTTCGTACTTTTTAATTTCTTTTATGACACGACCTTTTATTACATGCGGATTTTCACAATCCACATAACCGTTAATAAGACCGCTTCCACCGATTAAGCCAACCTGTCCGATATTCAGAGGTAATAACGGGCGTTTTTCCATAGCATCAATCTTGCTTTTCTCAAAGAGCATATTTATTGACTTTGATTTTGCAAGCTGGCGCTGCAGTTCGCCCAGGTTAAATTTAGCCCCCTTAAATACCTCAACATTTTTTGGCATATCCGGTAATGGATACATTTCCGGTTTTATCGTGTCAATCATAGGGATTTTATCAGGCAACATAGCATACTGAGATAACTTTTCTGCAAGTTCGCTGCCGTCATCCTTCTTCTTTTTTATTCCAAACACCACAATCTGATTATACTTTTTAAACTCGTCATTCAGGAAACGATATACAGATATGTTTTGGAAATTATCACACAACACTCTGCAAATGTCGTATGTCAAGCGATAGTACGGAATTATGTACATGAGTACACCGCCTATCATTAAATGGTGAATACTCTCTACAAGAAAT
>JAZQKJ010000024.1:0-95039 GCA_045542095.1 Ructibacterium sp. | reverse complement strand
AGTTATTGATAAAACTGTACACTATTTTAATTACATAAAACCTATGCGAAAACTAAAAAGAAAACCGCCTGTTCAATACAGACTTGAACAGGCAGCTTAAATATTTTCTTTTTTTGTGTCTACAAAGTATTGACTACTTCAGGAACAGTCTTGTATAAGTCTTTCTTTATATTTTGCTTCCCTGCAGTCTATACAGTTAATAAAGCAGTTTTCCCATAAACTCGTTGTTGCAATTTTTATAAAGCCATGTTATAATGTTACTGTATTATAACTATTTTTACGAGGATATAGCTTATGAAAAAAAGATTTTTATGTTTATTTCTTTGTTTAACGTTTTTATTGACCTTATTCTCTGCTGCACCCTTTGAGGTTTTTGCAGCAGACGAGAATAAATGCGGTGACGACTTAACCTGGAGAATAAGCGACGATACTCTCATTATCGAAGGCACAGGACCTATGTATGACTATGACTATAATTCCACTACAGAGGATATTGATATGCCTCCATGGTCGGAATATCTGGGGGTAAAATACCAGGATGGAAAAATCTTAGGAATAGACAACCTGGCAAAAATCGGTTTTCTTGATTTAAGCGATGAAATTACCCATATTGGCGATTATGCTTTTTATAGATTTACCGAGATATATAAACCGCCTACACTGCCGTCTGCGCTTGAATCTATCGGAAAATATGCTTTTCGAGAATGTTCAAGACTTCTGCAGATAAAATTTAGCGATAATCTTAGGGAAATCGGCGACGGTGCTTTTTATAAGTGTCCTATACTTAACAATGTTAATCCACCTGAATCACTAACCACACTTGGAAATCTCGTGTTTACAGAATGTACATCCCTTGCAACCATACGTTTAAAATCAGGACTTAAAACTATTGGCCAGCGTGCGTTTGAGGGATGTTCCGGACTTACAGCCATAACAATCCCCGATACAGTTAAATCAATAGGTGCAAAAGCTTTTAATGGTTGTAAAGCTTTAACCTCGGTTGATTTCAGCGGTGCTTCCGCAGCAATTTCCGACATGGCATTTTCTACCTGTTCAGAGCTTGTTACCCTTTCTAATATGAATGATATTAAAAGCATTGGTGTTCAGGCATTTTACGGTTGTACAAAGCTTGAAAGCGTAACAATTCCAAAGTCTGTTTCTTCCATAGGAGCAGCAGCGTTTGCCGCTTGTCTTAGCCTTAGCGAAATAAACGTGGCTCCTGAAAATGCAGATTATACAAGTGTTGACGGAAACCTTTTCGACAAGGATGTGACTGTCCTTTACCAATATGCACTTGCAAAAAAATCAGGCGTGTATATAATTCCTGATACAGTTATGGGAATTTCCGCCCTTTCCTTTGCCTACTGTAATCTTAAAAGTCTTGGGATTGGTAAAAATGTAATTGCAATTGGTCAGCAGGCATTATACAAACGCGGTGGAATACCCGTTTATTATGAAGGAACGTCGGAAGATTGGTCAAAGATATCTCTCCATGACTCTAATGCTGACTTAACTGAAAATTTGGTTTATGAAACTCCTCTCTATGGCGCTATTTCTAATGTTACAACACAAGATGGGGATACTATTGTAACTGCAAACTATGCTTTTGGTAAAAACAGCGATTGTCTGGCTTACGTGGGAATTTATGATGCGAGCGGCGTTCTTGTAAACGCTGTAAAAGCAGATAAAGCCGAAACAGAGTTTGTTTTATCCGATGCAGAAATTGCTGCAGGCTATACTGCAAGGCTGTTCTTCTGGAACGACGAAACAGAACTTAAACCAATTGGAATTACAACATCATTAAAATTATAAAAAGTATGGAATGGATAAATCCATTCCATACTTTTTATTCAACTATTTTCTTTATATCTTCCTTTACCATTACCTGAAGCTTTTCTGCTTCCTCTGCAGTTTCGCCTTTCAGCAGGCAATAGAGTTTAATCTTTGGCTCTGTTCCCGAAGGACGGATAATAAAGTTGTTATCGTCTTCAAGCTCAAGATATATAACATTTGATTTTGGAAGTAAAATCTCTTCAGTCTTACCTGTTTCGGTTTCGGTACGAACAGAGGTACTGTAATCCCGAACTGCAAGAACCTTTTTACCCGCAACAGTTTTGGGAGGATTTTTGCGAAGCTCTTCCATGATTTCTTTAATTCTGTTAAGTCCCTCTATTCCCTCCATTGTAACAGATTCAACGTGTTCCTTATAATATCCGTACTTCTTATAGATGTTGTCCATCTGCTCAAATACACTGCTGCCCTTTTCCTGATAGTAAAGCGCCATTTCCGCAATAAGCATTGTGGCAACAACCGCATCTTTATCACGGGCATAGGTTCCTTTCAGGTAGCCATAGCTCTCTTCAAAGCCGAACAGATATGTTCCCACGCCTGTCTCTTCGGACTCTTTAATCTTTTCACCAATGAATTTAAAGCCTGTGAGAACTTCTTTCATTTCAATGCCGTAAGCTTTACACATGGCGCTTATGATATTTGTTGTAACAATGGTCTTTACAACATAACCGTCTTTAGGGAGCTCACCTCTGTCGCTGAGGCTGTCTAAAATATATTCTGTAAGGAGAGCACCTACCTGATTTCCGCTGAAGGTCTGATACTCACCCTTTTCGTTGCGGACAAGGATACCAACTCTGTCAGAGTCAGGGTCTGTTCCCACGATTAAATCCGCTCCGCATTCTCTCGCATAGCCAATTGCGATTTCAAATCCCTCTTTATTTTCGGGGTTTGGAGATTCAACCGTTGGGAAATCTCCATCAGGCATTTCCTGTTCTTTTACAACAACCACATTGTCAAAGCCGATACGCTTTAATATTTTTCTTACAGGCTTATTTCCTGCACCGTGGAATGGGGTGTAAACAAACTTCAATGTATTTCCCTTTTCCTTTGTAAGTTCAGGGTTAATGCACTGTTCCTGAACACAGTCAAGATACGCATCCTCTACCTCGTCCCCCATAAGCTCTATCATTCCTGATTTTACTGCCTCATCAAAGTCCATACGCTTTACGTCTTTGAACATATCGGTTTTGTCGATTTCCTCAAGAACGATTGATGCAAGCTCGGGGTTGAGCTGTGCACCGTCTGCACCATATACTTTATAGCCGTTGTATTTGGCAGGGTTATGACTTGCAGTTACTGCAATGCCTGCAGTTGCTTTTTTATAACGAACGGAGAATGAAAGTTCCGGCACAGGCTTTAGCTCTTCAAAGAGATATGCCTTTATTCCGTTTGCCGCTAAAATACACGCCGCCTCTTTTGCAAATTCGTCGGATTTATGACGGCTGTCATAAGCGATTGTAACGCTTAAAGCCGCATCCTTTGGGTTGGTCTTTACAAGCTGATTTGCAAGGCCCTGGGTTGCCTGACCTACAACATAATTATTCATTCTGTTGGGTCCTGCTCCTATAACACCGCGAAGTCCTGCTGTACCAAATTCCAGAGAGCGGTAAAATCTGTCTTTTATTTCGTCTTCATTATCTTTTATAGCTTCAAGTTCTGCAACGGTTTCGCTATCTGCCATGTCGAGCCAGTGTTTATATTCCTCTGTATAATTCATTAAATTGCCTCCCATCTTTTCTGCTTGTTTATATTATACTATTAAATCCAGATAATTACAACCCAAATTTTCTCCAAATTACTATTGATATTATATCACAACTTTGATATTATTATATGTATAAATTAAGCAGAAAGGCTGTGAAAATTATGAAAATTGGAATTGGAAGCGATCACGGTGGTGTAAACCACAAAAAATATATTACGGAGCATTTGACCGAGCTGGGTCACGAGGTTATTGACTACGGTACAGATTTTGATGTACCTGCCGACTATCCCGATATTGCCGAAAAGGTTGCAAAAGCTTACATAGCAGGGGAATTTGAACGCGGAATTTTAATCTGTGGAACAGGCATTGGCATCAGTATCTCTGCCAATAAAGTAAAAGGTATCCGTGCGGCGCACGTTACAGACTGTTATAGTGCGAAAATGGCAAAGGAGCACAACGATGCACAGATTATATGTCTTGGCGAACGTATAACAGGTCCTGATTTGGCTCTTGAAATTGTGGATTCATTCCTCAAAGCAGAACATCAGGGCGGTAGACACGCACGCAGAGTCGAAAAAATGATGAATATTGAACAGGCGTAATGAACGTGACGTTCATTGCATCACGGCAAAGCCGTGATTAATGCAGTATAAATCTATTGCAGAAAGTTTTCAATTATGGGCTGTTGCAAAATGAAAAAACGGTTCGTCGGGGACGGTATGACTTTTCCAATTGGGAGAGGTATCACGAAGTGACGGAGAGAGTTCACCGACGTTCCGAAAATAATCATTTTGCTACAGTCTTTTTTTTATTTTACCCTTGTTATAAAAATTTCGTTATGTTATAATAACCTCACGAAACAAAACGAAATCAAAGATTTCTGTGTTTCGGAGAACATTTTAGCATGACACTTCGTGTCGCTTTGCTCCACTTTGTTGCTTTGGAATGAAAATTCTGTTGGATCTTCTGTTGTTATGTTATAATGAATTCAAGTGAAAGATGAACTTATTATATTTGATTGGCATTTAAATCAATTATACTTTTTAGGGATACAAAAGAGGTGTAATAAATATGAAAACCGTTAAAATTGGAGATATTATCATAGGTAACGGCAACAAGATTGCCATTCAGTCCATGACAAATGTGCCCACCCACGATGCGGATGCGGCAATAAAACAGGTTAATGCCCTCGCTGATGCAGGCTGTGAGATTGTACGTCTTGCGGTGCCTGATGAGGCGGCGGCAATCGCCATGGAAAAAATTCTTGAAAACACCTCTGTTCCATTGGTTGCCGATATTCATTTTGATTACAGACTTGCCCTTATGTGCATTGAGCGTGGCATACACAAGGTCCGCATAAATCCCGGAAACATCGGGGGCGAAGACAAGGCAAAGGCGGTTGCCGATGCCGCAAAGGCAAAAAATATCCCCATCCGCATTGGGGTAAACGGCGGGTCTTTAGAAAAGGGGCTTCTTGAAAAATGCGGCGGCAATCTTGCTATGGCAATGGTGGAGAGCGCAAAGGGACATGTGGATATTTTAAACCGCTGTGACTTTGACGATATTGTTCTTTCCATGAAATCATCAAGCGTAAAAACCACCATTGAGGCATACAGACTTGCCCGTGAGGTCTTTGACTATCCCCTCCATTTAGGGGTTACGGAAGCCGGCACTACCAAAGCCGGAATTGTAAAGTCTGCCGTTGGGATAGGCAGTCTGCTTGCCGACGGAATTGGGGACACCATCCGCGTATCCCTTACTGATGATCCTGTAAAAGAGGTTGAGGCTGCAAAGCTTATACTCCGCTCCCTTGATTTAGATGAGAATTTTATTCAGGTTGTATCCTGCCCCACCTGTGGCAGAACAAAAATTGACCTTATATCTATTGCCCAGAAGGTTACCGATGCAGTTGAAAACATTCCTGCAAACCTTAAGGTTGCAGTTATGGGTTGTGTGGTCAACGGTCCAGGTGAAGCAAAGGATGCAGATATTGGCATAGCAGGCGGTGACGGTTGTGCCGTTTTATTTAAAAAAGGGGAAATTATTAAGAAAATCCCCGAAGATGAAATTGTTAAAACACTTTTAGATGAGATAAAGAGGATAGCCGGATGAACGACGGAATTTTGAATTTATTTGATAAGGTTACGGTTCTTGAAGACTTTGCAAAGGCTCTGGAAAAAGGGACTTTGATAAACTGTAACCTTTATATGGAAGAAAACAAAGTTGAAATAGAGCTTTCTCTCCCCGAATTTCTTGACAGGGGGGAGCTTTTGCAGTATCGTCAGTCTGTATGCAAGGTTTACGGCTTAAATGAGCTGATTATCAATCTTAAATACGAGGGGCTGACCCCCGATACAACATATTTTAAAGAATTGATTGATGCCTTTCTCTATGAAAACAGTTCATGCAGAATATGTCTTTGCTCACCCGAGATACGTTATGAAAACAATACCCTGATCGTCAGTAAAATTCGCGGCGGCGAGGAGCTTTTGAAAAACAAGCACTTTACTGAATACATACACGAATATGTCCGCAACGAGCTTGGCATGGAAATCGCTCTTAATCTTGAATACGAAAATTTAGATATAGACAAATACATAGAAAAACAACAGGAAGAAAAACAGGAGCTTGCGGCAAAAGCCGCAGAACAGAGAGCCGCGACGGCAGCAGCTTATGTCGGAAAGACAGAAAACACCTCTCCCATACTTTTCGGAAAGGCCATTGGTGCTGAAGAGCCCATGCAGATTGCCGACCTTGAAGAAGGTCTTAAAGGCTGCGTTATAGAAGGCGAGGTTCTCTCTGCCGATTCCAGAACCTTTACAGGAAAGGGCAGAAATGGAAACTACAGCACCACCAACATAGAATTTAACTTTGGCGATGACAGTTGGGGTTGTTTCTGTAAGCTCCGTGGTGACACGGAAAAACTCAAACGTGCCGAAAAGGAAATTAAACCAGGCGTAAGACTCCGTCTTAAAGGAACTTACGAAGTAGACAGTTTTTCAAAGAAAGTATTGCTTACCGTCAGCACAGCCGAGCTTCTTCCTCCTTTGCCTATCAGGCAGGACACCTGTAACGAGAAACGTGTTGAACTCCATCTTCATACAAAGATGAGTGCTCTTGATGCGGTTTCTTCTGCAGGAGACCTTATTAAACGTGCGGCAAAATGGGGACACAAGGCAATTGCCATTACCGACCACGGTGTTGCCCAGGCATTTCCCGATGCTCATAAAGCATTATCAGGAATTAAAAAATCAGGCAACGAGGACTTTAAGGTACTCTATGGAGTTGAGGGTTATCTTATAAACGACAGCGACTCGGCTGTTCATTCACTTGCGGCAATGGGTAAATCCCAGACTTATGTTGTCTTCGATATAGAAACCACAGGTCTTAGCCCCGTAACCGAGAAAATTACCGAAATCGGTGCTGTTAAAATAGAAAACGAGGAGATAACAGAGCGGTTTTCTCAGCTTATCAACCCACAAAAACCTATTCCACAGAATATTGTTAGTCTTACAGGCATTACTGATGAGATGGTGGCCAGCATGCCCTCAATCGACACGGTATTGCCCCAATTTCTTGAATTCTGCAAGGATGCAGTGGTTGTTGCCCATAACGCCTCTTTCGACACAGGCTTTATCAGAAAAGCGGCAACCGACCTGTCCCTTGATTTTCATAATAAAATTGCGGATACCCTTACCCTTTCAAGAGAGCTTTTCCCCGACGAGAAAAAGCACTCATTAAATGTGGTGGCAGAGCGTATGGGAGTTTCCCTTGAAAACCACCATCGTGCAGTGGACGATGCCGAGGCAACGGCAGGGATTTTCCTGAAATTTATCGACCTTGCCATTAAACAATATGGTAATGACACAAGAGAATTATCAATCGAAACAAATCAGGGACTTTTGACAGGGGACAGATACCATGTCATTATCCTTGCCCAGAACTACACGGGACTTAAGAATTTATACACCCTTATTTCCCATTCAAATCTTAAATATTATTACAGAAAACCCATAATGCCAAAGAGCATTATAAATAAATACAGAGAAGGACTTATAATCGGCTCTGCCTGTGAGGCAGGGGAGCTATATCGCGCCATAATCAACCGAAAGTCCGATAGCGAGCTTGAGAGCATCGCAGCTTTTTATGACTATCTTGAAATTCAGCCACTGGGCAACAATGCTTTTATGCTCCGAAACGGTACTGTTAAAAACGAAACCGAATTACAAGATATAAACAAGAAGATTATAGCAATTGGCGATAAATTGGGTATGCCCACAGTTGCAACCTGTGACGTTCACTTTATGGACCCCAAAGACGAGGTTTACAGACGCGTCCTTATGGGAGCACAAGGCTATGATGATGCAGATGAGCAAGCGCCTCTTTACTTACGTACCACCGATGAGATGCTTGAAGAGTTTGCTTATTTAGGCGAAGAAAAAGCAAGAGAGGTTGTTATAACCAACACCAATAAAATTGCAGACATGATAGAACCTCTTCAGCCTGTAAAGGACGGCTCATATCCTCCGTCAATTGAGAACTGTGAGCAGGACTTAGTGGATATGTGTCACAAAAAAGCTCATAAAATATACGGGGATGTTCTTCCTAAAATTGTTCAGGAGCGTATGGATAAAGAGCTTGACTGTATCACCAAATATGGGTTCTCGGTTATGTACATGATTGCCCATAAGCTTGTTAAAAAGTCCAACGAGGCAGGGTATATGGTTGGCTCCCGAGGAAGTGTCGGTTCGTCATTTGCAGCGTTCCTTTCGGATATAACCGAGGTTAATGCCCTTTGCCCACACTATATTTGCCCCAATCCCGAATGTAAGCACACCGAGTTCTTTGAAAACGGCGAATATGCAGTGGGTCCCGATATGCCCGATAAAAACTGTCCCCATTGCGGAACTCCTTTAAAGAAAGACGGAATGACCATTCCTTTTGAAACCTTCTTAGGTTTCAAGGGTGACAAGGTTCCTGATATCGACCTTAACTTCTCGGGCGAGTATCAGGCAACCGCCCACAAATACGTAGGTGAGCTTTTTGGCGACGAGTTTGTGTTTAAAGCAGGTACAATCGGCACTATTGCAGAAAAGACTGCAATTGGTTTTTATGCCAAAAAGTATTACGAGAAAAAAGGTATTGAATCTGTTCCCGAGGCAGAGCTTATGCGTGTTTCCAAAGGGCTTATAGATGTAAAACGTACCACAGGTCAGCATCCGGGCGGAATTATCGTCTGCCCCAAAACCATGAACATTCATGATTTCTGTCCTGTTCAGCATCCTGCAGATAAAAAGGACTCTGACATAATTACCACTCACTTTGACTTCCATTCAATCCACGATAACCTTTTAAAGCTTGACATTCTTGGACATGATGACCCATCGACAATTCGTATGTTGGAGGATTTAACGGGAGTTGATGCAAGAGAAATCCCTCTCGACGATAAAAAGACCATGAGCCTCTTCTCTTCCACCGAGGCACTTGGGGTCACACCCGAACAGATAGGCAGTGAAGTGGGAACCTTTGGTATTCCCGAGTTTGGTACATCATTTGTTCAACAGATGTTGGTTGACACCAAACCCACAACCTTTGTTGAATTGCTTATTATATCAGGTCTGTCCCACGGTACAGATGTTTGGCTTAACAATGCACAGGATTTAATTAAAGCAAAGAAAGCCACTCTGTCAGAAGTTATCGGTCTGCGTGACGATATTATGGTATTCCTTATTCAGAACGGATTAGAGCCTGATATGGCATTTAAGATAATGGAGTTTGTAAGAAAGGGCAGAGCCGCAAAAGAGGGTATGCCCGAAGAATATGAACAGGCAATCAAAGCCCAGTCCACCATTCCCGACTGGTATCTTGACTCCTGTAAAAAGATTAAGTATATGTTCCCTAAAGCTCACGCGGCAGCTTATGTAATGATGGCTTTCAGAATTGCATACTTTAAGGTGAACTATCCCGTTGAATTTTATATTGCATATTTCACCGTCCGTGCCGACCTTTTTGATGCTACTTTAATGGCACAGGGCGAAGACAAGGTAAAAAGTGAGATGCGAAAAATAAAGCTTAAGGGTAATGATATGAGTGCCAACGAGAAATCCCTATATACTATTCTTGAGATTTGTCTTGAGATGTATGAACGTGGAATTACCTTCCTGCCGGTTGATTTATATAAATCCCATGCAAGAAAATTTCAGAAAATCGGCAACGCCATTCTTCCGCCCCTTAACGCTTTTCCAGGTGTGGGAGATTCTGCGGCAGATGCAATATGGCACGCGGCACAACAAGGTAAATTCCTGTCACAGGAAGATCTTAAAAACCGCTCGGGTGCTAATAAATCCGTTGTGGAAACTTTAAGCGCAAACGGCGTTTTAGACGGTCTCTCCGAAAGCAGTCAGTTAGATATGTTCGGTTTGCTATAAACGTGACGAACGTGACGTTCGATCCCATTCTTACACGCCTGATGGCGTGATTGATGCATTACAGGTCGCTTCGCGACACATCGTAGGGGAGGGCATTCTCACCGACCCGTATTGTTAAATACCTTATCAGAAAGGAATGATATATAAATGGAAATTAATTTACAACTGGCACAGGAACTTGGCCTTAAACAATGGCAGGTAGATAACACAATCGCCTTGATTGATGAGGGAAACACCATTCCTTTTATCTCCCGTTATCGAAAAGAGGCAACAGGTGAGTTAAACGACGAGGTTCTCCGTGCCTTTGAAGAACGTCTTAACTACCTTCGCAATATGCAGGAACGTAAAGAAGACGTTAAACGCATGATTGACGAACAGGGCAAATTAACCGAAGAGCTTGCGGCGGCTATTGATGCCTGCACAAAGCTCACGGAAATTGAGGACTTGTACCGTCCATACCGTCCTAAACGTAAAACCCGTGCTACTGTTGCAAAGGCAAAGGGTCTTGAGCCCCTGGCTGATGCCATCTATGCACAGAATCCCGATTTTGACCCTATAAAAGAGGCTGAAAACTATATTGATGCAGAAAAAGAGGTCAACTCTGTAGAAGAAGCTCTTCAGGGTGCTATGGATATTATTGCAGAGGCAGTTTCTGATAATGCAGAGCACAGAAAGAAAATCCGTGACATCACTTTCCGCACAGGTATGGTTGTTTCCAAGGCATCAACCGAAGAGGACAGCGTATACAGAATGTATTACGATTTTACAGAGCCATGCTCTAAACTTGCTCCACACCGCACCCTTGCAATTGACCGTGGTGAAAAGGAGAAGTTTCTGTCTGTTTCAATTGATGCAGATGTTGAAAAGATTATTTCCTATCTTTTGAGAAAGGAAATAAGCAAAAACCCTGCCCCCTCTTCTACCTATGTTCAGCAGGCAACCGAGGATGCCTACGAGCGACTCATTGCTCCCTCAATTGAGCGTGAAATAAGAAACGAGCTTACTGAAACTGCACAGGAACAGGCTATGCAGGTATTTAAGGTTAACCTTAAAAATCTTCTTATGCAGCCACCTATTCATGATAAAGTGGTTATCGGTCTTGACCCGGGATACCGCACAGGTTGTAAGGTTGGTGTTGTAGACCAGACGGGTAAGGTTCTTGACACAGGGGTTATATACGTAACCCATTCCGAGGCACAAAAAGAAACTGCCGCAAAGTTCATTAAGGAGCTTATAAAAAAATATAACGTAGATTTAATTTCTATTGGTAACGGTACTGCATCAAAGGAAACTGAAATCTTTACTGCTGATTTATTAAAGACTATTCCCGACTGCAAGGTTAGATATATAATCACCAACGAGGCAGGAGCATCCGTTTATTCCGCATCAAAGCTGGGTGCAGAGGAATTCCCTGATTTTGACGTTACACAAAGAAGTGCAGTTTCTATTGCACGCCGTGTTCAGGATCCTCTTTCAGAGCTTGTTAAAATCGAGCCAAAGGCAATCGGTGTAGGACAGTATCAGCATGATATGAACCAGAAACGCCTTAGCGAAACCTTAGGCGGTGTTGTTGAAGACGCGGTAAACAGCGTTGGTGTTGACTTAAATACTGCGTCGGCTCCACTTCTTACACATATTTCGGGCATTTCATCTGTTATAGCAAAGAATATTGTTATTCATCGTGAAACAGAGGGTGCATTTACTTCAAGAAGCGAGCTTAAAAAGGTTGCAAAGCTTGGCCCCAAGGCTTACGAGCAGTGTGCAGGCTTCTTACGTATTAAAGACGGAAAGAATGTCTTAGACAACACCTCTGTTCATCCCGAAAGCTATCCTGCCGCTAAATCATTACTTGAAAAGCTTGACTTTAATTTAGACGATGTTCGCAAGAACAAGCTGGCAAATCTTTTGAGTGCCGCAGAACGGTACGGTATTGATAAACTGGCAGAGGAACTTGAAATTGGTGTTCCTACATTAAGAGATATAATCGACGAGCTTATGAAACCCGGCCGTGACCCACGTGACGAAATTGAACAGCCTGTACTCCGCAGTGATGTTATGAGTATGGAGGACTTAAAAGAAGGTATGATTTTGACGGGAACTGTCAGAAATGTTATAGATTTTGGCGCTTTTGTGGATATTGGCGTACATCAGGACGGTCTTGTACACATTTCTCAGCTTTCCGACAAATATGTCAAGCATCCTATGGACGTTGTTTCAATAGGCGACATCGTCAAGGTCCGTGTTCTTGAGGTTGACCCTAAAAAGAACAGAATCAGCCTTACCATGAAAGACATAAACGAATAAAGGACAGTGCATAATATATGAACTCATTTTACAAAAAATTCTTTCTCCTTATGCTCCCCATGGCATTAAAGGAGCTTATATCATCACTTGTTAACCTTATTGATACAGTTATGGTAGGTCAGCTTGGAGAAGCCCCTATCGCTGCCGTTGGCATAGGAAATCAGGTATACTTTTTATTTAACGTATTCCTCTTTGGTATATGCTGTGGCGCAAGCGTGTTTTCCTCTCAGTTCTGGGGTAAACAGGATATCCCGAAAATGCGGAATGTATTGGGAATAAGCCTGATACTCTCCGTCGCCCTGGGCTTTCTCTTTACCTTTGCCGCCCTTGTATTTCCTAAAGAAATATATGTGGCTTTTAACGCAGATGAGGAAACCTTGAAAATTGGTGTTGAGTACCTTAGAATTGTTTCAATAGGTTATATTGCAACGGCAATAACCACCGCATTTGACTTTAGCGTATGTTCAAGTGAAAAGGCATCCTTGCCATTTATAGTGCGTATTATTGGTTTAATTATCAATATAATAATGAATACTGTTCTTATCTTTGGATTTTTCGGTGTTCCCGCTCTCGGTGTTAAAGGTGCAGCAATTGCAACAGTTATTGCCCGTGTATCCGAACTGATAATCATGTTATCGGTTGTCTATGGCAAAAAATATATACAAGCGGCAAAACTTTCAGAACTCTTTACTATTCCAAAAAGTTTATTTGGAAAATTCTGGAAAGTATCTACACCTGTTATACTAAACGAAGTAGCATGGGCAATTGGTATGACTGCATATTCATGGGTTTATGCAAGGATAAGCCCCGACGGAATGGTAATTATTACCATTGTGCAAAACATTGAGCGGTTAATGCTTGTGTTTTTCCATGGCGGCGGAAATGCCGCAGGTATACTGATAGGAAAGGCAGTAGGCTCGGGCGATACTGAGTCAGCATATACTTACGGAAAAAAATTGGCACTACTTTCAGGAGCAACCGCAATAATAGTATCAATCGTATTTGTTTTTTGCAGACCGTTGTTTATGCTCCCATATAAGGTTTCACCGGAAATTTATAACCAGACAATGAATATGCTGCTTATTCTTGCAGTTATGATGAACTTTAAATCAATGTCATTTTTACTAATTGTTGGTGTATTCAGAAACGGCGGCGATACAAAGATATCTGCCTTAATAGATGTTTTTACAGTATGGCTTGTGGGAGTGCCTGCCGTTATGCTCTCGGGCTTCTTCTTCCACCTTCCTCTTATAGTGTGCTATGCTATAATGTCGGTTGAGGAAATTGCAAAGGTAACCTTTAGTGTTATTCACTTTAGAAGTAAAAAATGGATTAAAAGTGTTGTAGGATAATACAAATAGGACGGTCATAAAAAAATGACCGTCCTATTTATAACTATCAACTATACTAATTACACAATTTTTCTGCTTTTCTTTTAACTTTCTGAATTCTATTATAAGTTTATTTTCAACATTATTTAAATTTAAAATCTTTTCTTTATCTTCACTATCTATTCTTCCTATCAAATAATCAACCGACACATTAAAATAATCTGCAATTTTAATCAAGGTTTCCACATTGGGTTCAACATCATGATTTTCATACTTATTTACAGACTGTTGACTAACCATAATAACGTCCGCAAGTTGTTGCTGGCTTATTCCACGCAGTTGGCGCAATTTCTTTAAATTCTTAACCATTTACATCACCTTTCTATATTTTAACACCTTTTAGCCGTTATTTATAACTCTTATTATTAGTTATTGACAACAACTTAAAGTTGTGATATAATGCATTATATTATTTACAAAAGGAGATATGTATTATGAAAAAATTTATTAGTATTGTAATGATTTTAGTTTTAAGCCTGTCCTGTTGTTTCTGCACTATGGCAAGTGCAAAAAACGGAGACGTAATAGGAAAAGCTCTTCACTCAGATATCGTGGCGTATATAAACCACTATGCCATTCCATCGTACATTGTAAACGACAGGGTGGTTGTAATTGCAGAAGACTTGAAAAACTTTGGCTTTAATGTTATGTGGGACAGTAACACAAGAACATTAAATATTTACAGAAACACATCTAAATCAGTGTATAAAATGAACTTTAACAAAGAAGGAAAGCCCGGCACAGTATATAAAGACGTTCTTGAAACGGATATTAAAGTCTACGCAGACAGAGCACTTATAACATCTTATAATATTGACGGTAAAACTATGATACCTCTTGAAGAACTTACAATGTTTGGCTCTTTTGCATGGGTTCCTGAAATCAGAGCACTTAAAATGTGGATAGAGGATGGCTTACAGATAAACTCATCTATGCAAAACATTCATCAGTTTGGATACACAAATACTCAAACAGTAAATGCAAGTAGCAACTATTATCCAAACTCCACTATCCCAACATATACAAGTGTTACCGGTGTTCAACAAAACAGGGGTCCCAGTTTTGAAACAAACGGGGCAATCTATTCGTATAAATATACTACGGACAATGATATAGAGAAATATTTTAACGCTTTAAGCGCAAATGGTTGGTATTATTATGAGAATAAAACTGATTACGAAAATTACAGTGTGACAGCATATTTTACCAAAGGGACAACCATGATGGGCGTAACAACTTCAGTAAAACATAACGAAGTGTGGATTACGTACTTATATTAGCATTAAAACCTATGCAACAATTGTTGCATAGGTTTTTTTGTTTCACGTGAAACACTTTTCGACAGAGTATGATGTTTCACGTGAAACATTTTCATTATTTTTTATTAAAAACTCCTTTTTTAATCTTGCAGATTGTCCCGATATGTGTTATACTGTTTCTACAACTTTTAATTGGAGGTTATTATGGGAAAGATAATTGCTATCGCAAACCAAAAAGGTGGCGTAGGAAAAACAACAACTGCCATAAACTTAAGTGCTTGCCTTGGTCAAAAGGGCAAAAAAGTTTTGGTTATAGACAGCGACCCACAGGGGAATACCTCCAGTGGGTTGGGTATCGACGGAAAAAACGCAGAGCTCTCTACTTATGATTGTTTGGTAAACGAAACTCCCCTTGATGATATAATTGTCAAAACAGAATATAAAAACCTGAGCCTGTGCCCCGGTAACATAAGCCTTGCAGGAGCAGAGCTTGAGCTTGTTGATCTTGAAAAGCGGGAATATAGGCTAAAAGAAGCATTAAACAAGGTAAGGGACGGCTACGATTTTATAATAATCGACTGCCCTCCGTCACTTGGTTTGATTACTCTTAATGCATTTTCTGCCGCAGACAGCGTGCTGATACCTATTCAGTGCGAATACTACGCCTTAGAGGGCTTGAGCCAGCTTACAAGGACAATAAAAATGGTTAAGCAGGGTCTAAACAAAGAATTACGCATCGAGGGCGTACTCCTTACAATGTTTGATGCGCGGACAAACCTCTCCGTATTGGTAGCAGAGGAAGTGCAGAAGTTCTTTGGCACAACAGTATATAAAACCATAATTCCTCGTAACGTAAGGCTTTCCGAGGCTCCCAGCTATGGAATGCCTATTATTGCCTTTGACTCCAAGTCAAAAGGCGCGCAATGCTACAAGAAACTAGCAAATGAAGTCGTAAAGATGAATTCATAATAGAGAAACACCCCTCTCCGTCATTTTCTTACGAAAATGTAACCTCTCCCCGGGGAGAGGCAGAGAGAAATGATAAAAGGAAGTGATATAATGGCAGATAAAAAGCCCAAAAAGTCTTTAGGTAAGGGTCTTGGGGCATTATTCCAGGATTCACCCGATGAATCCACAGACGCAAGGGATATAGTTTCCGAAATCGAAAGAATAGGCTCACCAAAGGCCGATGGCAAGAATGTTGTAATTCTTAAAACCGTTGATGTAGAGCCAAACAAAGACCAGCCAAGAAAGCATTTCGACCCCGAAAAGCTGGAAGCTTTAAGTGAATCAATCAGCCAGCATGGTGTTGTTCAGCCTATTTTGGTTACACCCACCAACAGCGGAACATATAAAATAATAGCCGGCGAGAGAAGATGGAGAGCCTCCAAACTTGCCGGAATAAAAGAAATCCCCTGCATTATAAGGGATTTCGAGGACAGAGAAGCAATGGAACTCGCTCTGGTAGAAAACCTGCAACGCGAAGACCTTAACCCAATAGAAGAAGCAGAGGGTTATCAGCAGTTAATGGATACATTCTCCTTAACCCAAGAGGAAGTAGGTCAACGTGTAGGAAAGAGCCGTAGTGCAGTAGCAAACTCTCTGCGCCTTAACAATCTTTGCAAGGAAATAAAGGAATTGGTTATTTCAGGGCAGATTTCACAGGGTCACGCAAGGGCATTGCTTTCACTGGAAGATAAAGCCGCACAACTACTGATTGCAAACAAGATTATCTCCGATAGTCTTAATGTAAGGCAAACAGAGGCATTGGTAAGCAACTTAGGACAGGAAAAGCCCGAGAAGAAACCTCAAAATCCTATTATGCAGAAATTCTACAAGGAAGTTGAATCAAACCTTTCGTCAAAATTCGGCACAAAGGTAAAAATCCACGAAGGCGCAAAAAAAGGTAAAATCGAAATAGAGTATTATAGCAAAGAAGATTTAGAACGTATTTTATTTGAATTAAAACATTAATTTCCAAAATATGGTAATAAATTTTACAGGGTTGCTTTAGAAATATTACGCACTTTAATGATAAGATATTAAAATGTCCACTTTTGGATTTTAGGGGCAATTTTCGCCCTCCTAGGCATAAAGACTGATTTTAATAAAAAAGAGGTGAATTTTTTGACCGCTGAAGAGAAGAGATTTAAAAATTTAAGCACCTATGCGATAATTATGGTTTTGGCTGTGGTGATTTTAATAATTATTGCCGCCATGGCAGACAACAGAGAAGAGGAGTTCAGAAATGAACAGCAACAAACTGTAACATCCATCCAGAATGAGATTGTTCGGCTGTCGGATGAAAATCATAATATCAAAAAAGAAAACGAATCTTTAAAAACAGATAATGATAAACTGCAAGCAAGCAATGATTTTTACGCTTTATTGATATCTGCATGGGAAAGTTATTCAACAAAGAATTATAATGATTCCTACGAAAAACTATTAAAGATAAACCCTGATGCATTGGAAGAAACACAAAAGGCATCCTATGATACGTTGGGAAATTTAATAAAAAAAGAAACAGGAAAGGATTTAAAAAATGATTGATATAAAATTACTCAGAACAGAGCCCGAAAAGGTACTTAAAGCACTTTCAAGAAGAAAGGAAGTCGTAGATATTGACGGTCTTTTGGCTCTCGATAAAGAAAAGAGAGAGGTTCTCTATGAAGCCGAACAGAAAAAGGCAGAACAGAACGCTGTTTCCAAGAAAATCCCTGCAATGAAAAAGGCAGGAGAGGATACAACAGAGATTTTTGCACAGATGAAGGAATTGTCCGAGGCAATCAAGGCTTGCGACGATAAAATCCGTGAGTTAGACGAAAAAATAAGCGAAATTGCATACACTATTCCAAACATCCCAAACGAAACCGTTCCTGACGGGGATACAGACGAGGATAATGTAGAAATCCGTCGTTTTATGGAGCCTACCGCTTTTGATTTTGAGCCAAAGGCTCACTGGGATTTGGGTAAAGATTTAGGCATCCTAGACCCTGAAACTGCTGCAAAAATCACAGGTGCACGTTTTACAGTTTATAACGGTGCAGGAGCACAGTTAGAACGCGCAATCATGAACTTCTTCTTAGACACACACACCCGTCAACACGGTTATACAGAGATTTTCCCACCATTTATGGTACATAGAAACAGTATGATCGGCACAGGTCAGCTTCCTAAATTCGAAGAGGATGCTTTCAAGGTTGCGGGTACAGATTATTTCCTTGTTCCAACAGCCGAGGTTCCTGTTACAAATATGCATCGTGACGAAATTTTAGACGGCAACAATCTGCCTCTTAAATACTGCGCATACACCGCTTGTTTCAGAGCCGAGGCAGGCTCTGCAGGCCGTGATACAAGAGGTCTTATTCGCCAGCATCAGTTTAATAAAGTTGAGCTTGTTAAGTTTACAAAGCCCGAAGATTCTTATGCAGAGCTGGAAAAGCTCACCGCAGATGCAGAGGATGTATTAAAGCTCTTAAAACTCCCATACAGAGTAGTAAAAATCTGTATTGGCGATTTAGGCTTTACCGCTGCTATGAAGTATGATATCGAGGTTTGGATGCCAAGCTACAACCGTTTCGTAGAGATTTCTTCATGTAGTAACTTTGAGGATTTCCAAGCACGCCGTGCAAATATCCGTTACAAGAATTCAACCAAGGAAAAGGCACAGCTTGTTCATACTCTTAATGGTTCAGGCGTTGCAATCGGCAGAACAACCGCCGCAATTCTTGAAAATTATCAGAATGCAGACGGAAGCATCACCGTTCCCGAGGTACTCAGACCATACATGGGCGGACTTGAGATAATTAAATAGTATAATAACGCACCCCAATTAGGGTGCGTTATTTCTCACGAGAGGAGTTAACTTATGAAAAAACAACTTTTAAGCCTGATTTTAGTTGTCATTTTTTTCTTTACAGCACGGCTGGTCACAGAGGTTTTGCCCTCGGATAAGTCTATATACGCCGCAACTTTTGACGAAAATGGTGTTTTATTGGACTGCAGACAGATTTCTGCTCAAAATCAACAAGCCTTATTCAATTTGAACAATGTGCATACTATAAAAGCATTTGTCTGGGATTCTAAAGACAACTTAAAGCCCTTATCCAAGTCAATTGAGGTTCTGCTGAAGGACGCATGGGTTGACTCTTCACAATAATCGATTTACCTGACAGATTTTATTTATATATTTATGCTCAAATCAGCTTATTTTAGTTAAATTAGCAGTTGACGAATTGCCCTATTCTGTGTTAGAATAGATAAAATATAATCTGAATTTTTAAGTTATATATTTTACATAGAGGAACTGACGAAAGGAGAAGTCGAATGTACACAGACAAATTTGCAAAAGAGGGTCTTACTTTTGATGATGTTCTGCTTATTCCGCAGGAATCTAACTTTTTACCCAGAGAGGTTGACCTTTCAACCCGTTTGACAAACAAAATAAGACTGAATATACCAATGATGAGTGCCGCAATGGACACCGTTACAGAGGCTACAATGGCTATTGCTGTTGCCAGAGAGGGCGGTATTGGTATTATTCATAAAAACATGACCATAGAAGAACAGGCAGCAGAGGTTGACAGAGTAAAAAGAAGTGAACACGGCGTTATTGTTGACCCATTTTCACTTACTCCTGACCATACTTTAAATGATGCAGAAGAGCTTATGGCAAAATATAAGATTTCAGGTGTTCCTATCACCGATGAAAAGAACCAGCTGGTAGGTATTCTCACCAACCGCGACCTGAAATTTGAAAGCGACTATACAAAGAAAATCAATGAGTGCATGACCAAGGAAAACCTTGTAACTGCGCCTGTTGGAACAACTTTGGAGGACGCTAAAGAAATCCTTCGTCAGAATAAAATAGAAAAACTTCCTATTGTTGATGATAACTACTGCTTAAAGGGTCTTATCACCATTAAGGATATAGAAAAAGCTATTCAGTACCCCAATTCCGCACGTGATGATAACGGTCGTTTATTGGTTGGTGCGGCTCTTGGTGTTACTGCCGATGTTTTAGACCGCGCAAGATGCCTTGTTGATGCAAAGGTTGACGTTGTTGTTCTTGACTCTGCTCACGGTCACTCACATAATATAGCTAACTGCCTCCGCAAGATAAAGGCTGAATTCCCTGATCTTCAGGTTATTGCAGGTAATATTGCAACAGCCGAGGCTGCTGAATTCCTTATTAAAGCCGGTGCAGACGCGGTTAAGGTTGGTATCGGTCCCGGTTCAATCTGTACAACCCGTGTTGTTGCAGGTATCGGTGTGCCTCAGGTTACTGCAATCTGTGATGTAGCAGAGGTTGCACGTAAATACGATATTCCCGTAATTGCCGATGGTGGTATTAAGTATTCAGGGGATCTGGTTAAAGCAATTGCAGCAGGTGCCGATGTTATAATGATGGGAAGCATCTTTGCAGGTTGTGAAGAAAGCCCCGGGGATTCCGAGATTTATCAGGGACGTCAGTTTAAGGTATACCGCGGAATGGGCTCACTTGGTGCAATGAATGACGGAAGTAAAGACCGTTATTTCCAGGAAGGCAATAAAAAGCTTGTTCCAGAGGGCGTTGAGGGTCGTGTACCTTACAAGGGTGCAGTTTCAGACACTATTTATCAGCTCCTTGGCGGTTTGCGTAGCGGTATGGGCTATTGCGGAACAAAAACAATCCAGAACCTTAAGGAAAATGGTAAGTTTATCCGAATAACTGCTCCCGGACTTAAGGAAAGTCATCCCCATGATGTAAATATTACAAAGGAATCACCTAACTATTCAGTTAATATGTAGGGTGACAGGAGATATCTGAACCTCGATTTTCAATGGTTAATTTTTGCTTCTGCCATGTTAAAATACTCGGTAATCCGACAGGATTACCTGCGTTTTTGCCTTGCATAAGCATAAAATTCCCTCTTTGAAAATTCTTCGACCTTAAACTGATGAAATTTCGAGAGGATTTTGGTGCGGAAGATGAAGCAAGGCTGACGCCTTGCAAAGATGACAAGCCGAAACACACCGAAATTACGCTGTTTAAGGCGTGGTTCGGATAACTTCTGTCACCCTAAGCAGAGACAGACAAACTCGTTCTACCGCAACCGGTACAAATATAATTGTTGGAGGCAGGGTTCTCCATGTCTCTGAATTTAAATTCGCAATATGCAACGGTGCGGTTTCATCGAGAAAACCACACCGTTGTTTGCTTTATGGAGGAAATTTAATGAATCTTGCACTAATTGATTTAGGCTCTAATTCTGCCAGAATGTATCTTATAGATTTAAAGAATGACAGCAGTTACACATATATAAACAGATACAGAGTCATGACCCGTCTAAGCGAAGGAATGGGCAAAGAAAACATCTTAAAAGAACTTCCTATCTCCCGTACTATAGCAGTTTTAAAGGATTTTGCAGATATAATCAAAGAGTATCATGCAGAAACTATTGCCGTTGCAACCGCCGCTGTCCGCAAGGCAGTAAATGGTGATGAATTCTGTAAAACCGTTAAAGAGCAAACGGGAATAGACCTTAAAGTAATTTCGGGAGAGAAAGAGGCAAGCCTTGATTTCAAAGGGGTAATGAGCAGTCTTCCATATATAAAAGACTGTCTTATTACCGATACAGGCGGAGGAAGCACCGAGATAATCTATGTTAAAAATCGGAAAATCCAAGGAAAAATCAGTTTCTCATTCGGGGCTATGAGCCTTACCGAAAAGTTTGGCAACGATGTTCAAAAAGCCAAAGCCTTTATACAAGCAGAATTTAAAAAAGCCGACTTCTTAAAGGATATTTTAAATATTCCCATAATTGGTATAGGTGGCAGTCTTTGTGCAGTCTACGGCATAGATTTAAAGCTTTTCCCCTGTGAAAATTTAACGGAAATTCACGGTTATACTGTAACGTCTGCCCGTCTTTTAGAAATTTTTGATAGTTTATGCGCCATGACCCCTGACGAGCGAATGGATAAGGCAGGAGTTGAAAAGGGCAGAGCCGATACCGTCCATAACGGAATTTTGCCAACGGTGGTATTGAGCGAGCTTGTTGGTGCCCCCTCTGTTATTCTCTGTGTCACAGGCTTAAGAGAAGGGATTATAGCCGAAATAAACGAAAAAAACACAATAAATATTCTATAAAAAGGAGTGATTTATATGAAAAAAGCATTATCAGTATTTTTAGCAGCAACATTAATTTTCACACTTATTCCATGGGCTGTTTTTGCATCAGCTGACCATGATTTGGAAAACGCAATCCTTACAGCTAAAAGCAAAATCGAAATACCCGTAGAATACTCCGAATTTTCAAGCAATATATATACTGACTACGGGGAAACCTCGTACAGTTTACGATGGGCTACTAAAGACGAAGAATATACCCAACCAAAACAAATCAGCATTAACGTAAACAACTGTGGCGATATCACCAGCTATGATTGCAGTGACTACACAACCTATTCAAACAAGCTTCAGTTTCCAAAATTTACAGATGAAGAATTTAAAAACACTGCAAAACAATGGCTTTTTTCTGTAAATTCTTCCTGGGAAAAGAGCCTCCCCGACGATGCCATTACAGTACAGGGGGCAAAGGGTGTAACCAGTTCAACCATTCCCGTTGTATTTGAAAGAATGGAAAACGGTCTGCCATTCTGTAATGACCATGCAACCGTATCAATAAACACCCAAACAAAAGAGGTACTATCCTTTTATTCAAAATGGACATACCCCGACAATATCCCTGCTGCATCCGAAGCGATAGACGAAGCTACCGCAGAAAAAATATATCATGAAAAAAGTCCCATGGAGCTTAGCTATAAAAATATAGATAACCATGGAGTTTTAGTATATACACCAACCCACGGAGATGTTGTAATTGATGCCCGCACAGGAGAGGAATTTGACTTTTTCCGCTATGGACAAACTTCAAACAAAGCGGCATCAGGAGGAAGCAGCCTTATGGCAGAAGAATCCGCAGATGCTGCCGCCCCTGAAGCTCCCCGACTTACAGAGAGCGAGCTTAAAAACATAGACGAGGTTGAAAATCTGCTCCCTGAAAAAGAGCTTTGCAACATTGCAGAAAATATGCCAAGCACAGCCATAAAAGACCTTACATTAATCTCTGCGGATTATCACAGAATAAATAAAACAGATGAACCTGCACAATACCGAGCCCGTCTATACTATGAAAACACAAATCCTGACGATTACGGCAGGGCTTATGTGTATTTAGATGCCCAGACAGGCGAACTCTTTAACTTTAACTGCTACACCGACAGAAAAGCCGACGAAAGGAATAAAGTCAGCTTTGATACAGCTTTAAAAACAGCTGAAAGCTTTATAAAGCAGTATGGTGGTAAAGCTGCAGAAAAAGTTAAAAACACTTCCGAGCCACCTGTAAATATGGAAAAAGTTTATAACTATAACTACTATTTCAGCAGATTTGAGAACGATGTGCCATTTGGTGATAACGGATTTTCTATAACAATAAATCCTGTAACAGGAAATATCACAAGCTATTATAAAACCTGGAACGACGAAATCGACTTTGAAACACCTGACGAACTGATTTCCCCGGAAAAAGCAGGAGAAATCCTTGTTGACACTGCAAAAATGGTTCTTTCATACGATTTTCAGCAAGGCGAAAGTACCACAGAACCCATAATCGGCATGACATATAGATTAGGAGGTGCAGCTCCACGTATTATAAAGGCAAAAACAGGGGAAATTATCAACTATAACGGGGAATTATATAACCCAAATGAAAACGAAATAATATATCCGACAGATATTTCGGGACACTACGGAGAATCTGCAATAACCAAGCTTTTAGAAAACCGCCTTATTGTTCTTGAAGAAGACGAAACTTCGTTCCGCCCTGATGATTTTATTACTCAAAGGGAGTTGATTGCCTTTCTTTGTTGTTTAGACTATGGTGCTCCTCAACCAATATTCAGCGATATTGTAGCACGGAAGATAAATAATTACAAAAACTATGATATCTCCATTGACCCTGACAGCACCGCAAGTCGTGAATTTGGCGTTATGCTTATGGTTACCGCCCTGAATTATCAGGAAACTGCAAAGCTTAAAGGAATATACACCACCGCTTTTGCTGATCAGGACGAAATAAGCGAGGATATGCTGGGCTTTGTGGCTCTTGCACAGGGACTTGGTATAATTTCTGGAAACGGCAACGGGTTATTTAACCCCACAGAATCCCTTACCAGAGCTGATGCGGCTATTATGATCTACAACTATCTATCAAGATAGAAAGGCTGAATATTATGACAGAAATTTTTCACAATTCACATGATTCAGTATACAGAAATCCCTTTGGGGCGGTCCCCACAGGGACAGATGTTGAAATACGCCTGAAGGTAACTGCAGATTCTGCAGTTACCTCGGTCTTTTTGCGTGTGTTTAAAAGCCACGAAAGTGAAAGTATCCCCATGGAAGAAGTATCGGGAATGTACAGAGCCACTTTGCAAGCAGGTGATGACCCTAGGCTTATATGGTATGATTTTATAGTAAACACCAAAGCCGAAACCCTGTATTATACCAACAACAGTCAAGGTCTTGGCGGGATTGGGCAGACAATGCCTTATGAAACTGCCAATGGTTATCAAATAACTGTTTATGATAAAAGCTATAACACTCCCCAATGGTTCAGGGGCTCAATCATGTACCAGATTTTCCCCGACCGCTTTTACGGAGTCCACAAAAACTTTGAAATCCCCAAAAAGCGTCAGGAATACACCATTCATTATGACTGGTATGAACCCATAAGCTTTAACCGGCATCCCTTTGAGGACGGTGTTGCCTGTAACGATTTTTACGGTGGAAACCTGAAAGGAATTCAGGAAAAGCTCCCGTATCTTAAATCTCTTGGCGTTGGTGTTTTATACCTTAACCCAATATTTGATGCATATTCAAACCATAAATACGATACCGCTGACTATAAAACCATAGACCCCATGTTTGGCACAGAGGAAGACTTTAAAAATCTATGCAGTAAGGCAGAAAGCATGGGAATTCGTATAATTCTTGACGGTGTTTTCAGTCATACAGGAGCAGACAGCGTATATTTTAACAAGTATGGCAACTACGGGGAAAACAGTGGGGCATATAGGGATATTAACTCCCCATATCACTCCTGGTATCAGTTTACCGATTACCCCAATTATGATAGCTGGTGGGGATGCAACAATCTCCCCAACGTAAACGAAATGGAAGAGAGCTATCTTGATTACATTTTAAGAGACAAAGAGTCTGTTGTGAAAAAATGGCTCAAATGCGGGGCGTATGGCTGGAGACTTGATGTAGCGGACGAACTCCCTGATGAGTTTATAAAAATTCTTCGAAAAGAGGTTAAATCCCAAAATCCCGACGGGGTTATAATAGGTGAGGTATGGGAAGACGCCTCAAACAAAACCGCGTATAACAAGCTCCGTGAATATCTTTGGGGATTTGAGCTGGACAGCGTTATGAACTACCCCTTTAAGGACAGTGTTCTTTCATTCCTTATGAATAGAATTGATGGGAACACCTTAAATTCACGAATAATGTCACAGATAGAGAACTATCCTGCCCAAACCCTTTATTCACTTATGAATATCCTTGGCACCCACGATACCATGCGTGTAAAATCTCTTTTAGGTGGTATGGGCGAGGACTGCAAAACAGAAAAAATGTCTTCAGGACTTGAAGACCTTGCTACAAAACGGCTCCAGCTTGCATCTTTTATGCAGATGACCTTTTACGGCGTACCCTGTATTTATTATGGTGACGAGGCGGGTATGCAGGGCGGCAAAGACCCCTACAACCGCGGAACTTATCCCTGGCGTATGGTAGACACAGAGCTTCGGGACTGGTACAAGTATCTTGGCAATCTCAGGAACACTACCTTGTGTTTAAAGAATGGATTTTTCACACCTGTTATAGCAGACGGAGATTTATATGGATATATAAGACATTTTAAAAACGGTGTTGACCCATTTGGCGAAAATGGTGATGAAAGCTTTGCTTTTTGTCTTGTTAACCGCTCCTTTGAGGAAAGAACAACAGAGGTTGACCTCTCAAGCTTTGAAATCAGCACCCTTACAGATGTTATAAGCGGTGATGTCATAGGGGAAAGCAACGGTGTCTTTAATCTTACAATTCCTCCGCTTTCAGCACGGTGCTATATGAAAAATGTAACACAGGCGTAATTGACGTTAGGGACAATCTATGATATAATAGTAATTTGATGAAATATCTTTAAAAGGCGGGGAAAGGGATGTTTTTAGCAGACGGCTGGAAGGATTATGAGTTGATCGACGCAAGTGCCGGTGAGAAACTGGAAAGGTGGGGAGATTTTCTCCTTATCCGTCCCGACCCACAAATAGTTTGGGAAGTTCCCGTAAAGGACAAATCACCCCTTTGGAAGAAGGCGGATGCCAGATATATCCGCAGTAAATCAGGGGGAGGAAGATGGGAAACCTATAATAAACTTCCTGATTCCTGGACAATTAATTACAAGGACCTGTCATTTGGAATTAAGCCCATGGGCTTTAAGCATACGGGGCTTTTCCCTGAGCAGGCAGCAAACTGGGATTGGATGATGAATATTATCAGAAATTCCAAAAGGAAAGACGTAAATGTTCTTAATCTGTTTGCCTACACAGGCGGTGCAAGCGTTGCTGCATCTTCTGCAGGGGCGGCGGTATGCCACGTTGATGCCGCAAAGGGTATGGTGAGCTGGGCAAAGGAAAATGCTGAGCTGTCCGGGCTTTCCCAAAGACCAATACGCTATATTGTTGACGATGTTAAGAAGTTTGTTGAAAGGGAAATCCGTCGGGGACGGAAATACGACGGAATTGTTATGGACCCGCCCTCCTATGGCAGAGGTCCAAACGGAGAACTCTGGAAAATAGAACAGGAGCTTTTCCCTCTTATCAATACTTGTATGGAGGTTTTAAGCGATAAACCACTGTTCTTCCTGATAAATACTTATACAACGGGGCTTTCTGGAAGTGTTATGGAAAACATCTTAAGCCTCACCCTTAAAAAAAGGTTTGGGGGAACAACCCAAATAGACGAGGTAGGGCTTCCTATAACCAACGGAGGACTTGTATTGCCCTGTGGTTACAGTTCCCGCTGGGAAGCGTGACGCTTCACCCTAGCGGAACGAGCAAGCCCGTTCCCTACAACACCGTAGGGGCGACCCTGTGTGGTCGTCCGTGTGTAACACAATGCCGTACATTTTGTAGGGGACGGCGTCCCCGACGTCCCGCGCGTATTTATTACCAATCATCGAAAGAAGGTGTTCATAGTGGACACAGTAATTGACATAAAACAGCTTTGTTTCAGATATTTAGACGAAGAAACAAGTCAGGAAGTTCCCGTTCTTCAGGGAATAAACATGAAAGTTAAAAAAGGTGAGTTTCTTGCAGTATTAGGTCATAACGGGTCAGGAAAATCCACCCTTGCAAAGCATTTAAACGCTATACTTCTTCCCTCATCGGGAGAGGTAAATGTTATGGGTATAGACACCCGTGACGGTGATAAATTATACGATATCCGTAAAAGAGTAGGTATGGTTTTTCAAAATCCCGACAATCAGATGGTTGCAAACATAGTAGAAGAGGATGTGGCGTTTGCTCCCGAGAATTTAGGAGTTCCAAGAGAGGAAATCCGCCGTCGTGTCGACGATGCCCTTGAGGCAGTTAATATGTCACAGTTCAAGCAACACGCCCCGCACATGCTGTCGGGCGGACAAAAACAGAGGATTGCCATTGCAGGAGTTCTTGCTATGGAGCCTGATATTCTTGTACTTGACGAACCCACAGCCATGCTTGACCCATCAGGCAGAAAAGAAATTATAGAAACAGTAAAACAGCTTAATCGCCAAAAGGGAATGACTGTTGTTCTTATCACCCATTACATGGACGAGGCGGTACAGGCTGACAGAGTAGTAGTTATAGATAACGGAGAAATCCGAATGGAAGGAACACCCGACAGTGTTTTCCCACAGGTGGAAAAGCTCAAAGGTTTCGGACTTGACACCCCGCAGGCAACGGAGCTTGTGTATCTTCTAAACCGTGACGGTTTTGATATTGATACCAGGATTTTAGATGCATATGCCTGCATTAAAGAGATTACAGAGAAATTCAAAAGGTGATTTCCATGATAAAGCTTGAAAATGTTAGTTATGTCTATATGGAAGGCGGTCATTTTGAAAAAACCGCTCTCAATAACGTGTCCCTGCAGATAAATAAAGGGGAGTTTATTGGACTTATAGGACATACAGGCTCAGGAAAGTCTACTCTTATCCAACTTCTTAACGGACTTTTAAAGCCATCTTCCGGCAAAATCTATATAGACGGCAAAGACCTATCTGCAAAATCCACAAATTTGCGACAGGTTCGTTTTGATGTGGGTTTGGTTATGCAATACCCAGAATATCAGCTCTTTGAAGAAACCGTTGCAAAGGATATTGCCTTCGGTCCGTCAAATATGGGACTTTCCAAAGAAGAAATAGAAGACAGAGTTAAATTTGCGGCAGATATGGTGGGGCTTTCCCCTGAAATTCTTCAAAAGTCTCCCTTTGACTTATCAGGGGGACAAAAACGCCGTGTTGCAATTGCAGGAGTACTTGCCATGGCACCCAAAATTTTGATTTTAGACGAGCCAACAGCAGGTCTTGACCCTGCAGGCCGTGATGAGATTTTATTTAAAATAAGCGATATGCATAAAAGACTTGATATGACAGTAATACTTGTTTCCCACAGTATGGAGGATATCGCAAAGCTTGCTGACAGAATTATCGTAATGAACCACGGAAGTGTGGAAATGTTCGGCAAGAAAGAGGAAGTCTTTAAAAATGCGAAGCGACTTACAGAAATTGGTCTTAACGTGCCACAGATTACCAAAATTATGGACGGACTCCGCGAAAGGGGTATCCCTGTAAGTTCAGGCATTTACACCGTTTACGATGCTCATAGAGAGCTTTCCCGACTTCTCAAAGAGAGGGGGAATACCTTATGCTAAAGGACATAACTTTAGGGCAATACTTCCCGGGGGATACAATAATTCATCGCCTTGACCCAAGAACAAAGATTCTTATAATAATCGCCTATATTGTTCTGACATTCTCTGTTCAGAATTTCCTTGGTTTTGCTATTTTGGCACTTTTTATAGGAAGTTGTATTCTAATCTCAAAAATTCCGCCCAAATTTGTAATAAAAGGGCTCAAACCCATTCTTATATTCATAGTCATTACCGCCCTTTTTAATCTGTTTTTAACAGATGGCGAGCCTATCTTCTCATGGTGGATATTCACTGTAACAAAAGAGGGTTTGTATTTTGCATCATTTATGGTGCTAAGGCTGATTTTCCTTATTCTCGGAACATCTCTTTTAACCCTTACAACATCACCTATATCCCTGACAGACGGACTTGAGCATCTTCTCAATCCTTTCAGGAAAATAGGCATACCTGCCCACGAGCTTGCCATGATGATGTCTATTGCTCTGCGTTTCATTCCTACTCTTATGGAAGAAACCGATAAAATTATAAAGGCTCAAACGGCTAGAGGAGCTGACTTTGACAGCGGAAATCTTATTTCCAGAGCAAAAGCAATGATTCCCATACTTATACCTTTATTCATAAGTGCATTCCGCAGAGCAGACGAACTTGCAACAGCTATGGAATGTCGTTGCTATCGTGGGGGAGAAAACCGAACGCGGTTAAAACAGCTGAAATATGGCAGAATTGATGTTTATGCATGGGTTGTTGTGGCTCTTCTTGGAGGGATTTTAATCGCCATCAACATTATAGGCGGCAAGTCTGTATAGTAAAGGCAGGGTTGATTATATTGAAAAATATTGCAATGCGGATTTGCTATGACGGGACCGCCTACCATGGCTGGCAACGTCAAAAAAATGGGTTGACCATTCAGCAGATTATAGAAGAATCCCTGTCGAGCCTCACAGGGGAAGATATTCAGGTAACAGGCTGCAGCCGTACAGATGCGGGAGTTCACGCTCTTGACTACGTATTCAATTTTATGTCAGAAACGGGTATACCCACAGAGAAGTTACCCTATGCCCTTAACCACCAGATGCGACTTTCCGACATAACCGCCCTTGAAGCATGGGAGACAGAGCCTGACTTTAATGCAAGGTTTAACTCCTGCGGAAAGCAATATGTTTATAAAATCTGGAATTCGGTTATGAACAACCCCTTTGAAACCAGATACAGCTGGCATATCCCTTATAAAATGGACATTGACGCCATGATAAAAGCCGCTCCTCTTTTTGAGGGCACCCACGATTTTGCAGGGTTTATGGCAACAGGGGGAAGTCAAAAGACCACCGTAAGAACAGTTCGGCTGTGCAAAGTGGAGCAGGACAGCAAAAACCCCGGGCTTATCTCCGTTACGGTTGAGGCAGATGCCTTTCTTTATAACATGGTACGAATTATAACAGGAACCCTTTGCGAGGTGGGATTTAGTCGGATATCGCCTGACCATATCCCCGGAATAATTGATTCCTGTGACAGAACAAAAGGCGGACTGACCGCTCCGCCCCAGGGCTTATTCTTGAAAAAAGTATATTATTAAAGTGATTGGATGAATATAATGAAAAAGAAACGGGAAAAGCAAAAGTCAATCAGTCTTAAAACATCCTTTAACCATTTAATGTCAACAGAAAAATCTCTTGTGGTTAAAGATAAGACCTACACCCTGCGTCCGGGACGTCTGGGATTGTTTTCTGTTGCTTTCTTGTTAATTCTTATTATTCTTGTAAACTTATTCTCCATTCCCTCAAAAAAGCTTTCAACCATTGATTTGGAGTTTGGTGCAGGCGGAAGATATTCAATGCTGACGGGAAATAAAGATATTATTATGCATAATAATCAGGGCATCAAATCCATAAACAAAAAGGGCGATGTACGCTGGGATGTAAAGCGCGCCGCTACAAAACCCTTGACAGAGGTTTCGGGAAATTATCTCCTCTCGGCTGATCTGGACGGAAACCATACCGCTATACTTTATAAAGACGGAAAGGTTTTAAACGAGTTTAATCTTGGCAGTGATATAATCTCTGCCGAGGTAAATAAAAACGGTGACGTTATTATTGCAACCTCGACAGTAGGCTATAAAGGAAAGATAACTGTCTATGACAAAAAAGGCAGAGAACGTTTCAGCTGGAACAGCGGAGATGGCCATATTACCGACGTTGCTATCCATGAAAACGGACGGCATATAGCGGTTTCACAGCTTACCTCAACGGAGGCACAGGCAGGCTCTAACATACAGTTTATTGACTTAAACCGCAAGAAAGTAATAAATACTGCCAAACGTTCCAACACAATAATCAGCGAGATACTTTTCTCAAATGACCGTCTTCTCTCGGTATCCGATGTTGAATTCTGCGGATATTCAAAGAGCGGGCATCTTAAATTCGAAGTTTCCTTTGCCGGAAAAAATCCCGGTAAATACGATATATCAAACGGAAAGCTCTTTTCCTTTGTCACCATTGACAACAGAGGAGGAGAGGTCCTGGAATTATACAATACCAGAGGAAAGCTTAAAGGCCGTTACAGTTCCGACAATACAATCAACAGTATTGCAACCTGCGATGAAGGTGTAATGCTTGCCACACGCCGTGATATTCTATATGTTAATAAACGCGGCAAGCTTAAAAGATCTGTTACCAGCAACCACGATATAAAAAGTTTAGGACTTTTCGGGGACGGCAAAACCGTTATGGCACTTGGCAGCGAGTCTGCCGATGTTGTCAGAATGAGATAGGAGCGATAGTATGGGTTCTTTTCCTTTCAGCATTACAGACATCATTCTTTTTGTCCTGATTGGCATATTTGCGTATCAGGGCTGGCGGGGCGGACTGATTAAAATGGGTTTTCGTCTTTTGTCATTTATTGCATCTATAATTCTGGCATGGCTCTTTTATCCGATTTTTGCTGATTTTCTCAAAGGCACCGCGGTTTATGGCTCGATTTTAAATAATGTCAGCCTTACAAATGCAGCAGGCGAAACCCAAACGGCTGCGCCAAATGCTCTTAAAGATATTCTTGACAAAAGCACAACCGAGGTTTCCCAGCTTATTTCACAATACCTTGCAGATCTTGTGCTTAACATAATTGCATTTATTCTTTTGCTTATTATTATCAAGCTTTTAATACTTATTTTGTCAAAGGTTCTCAATCTATTTGCCTCTCTGCCTGTTATCGGATTTTTCAATCACACAGCGGGACTTTTTCTGGGCTTTTTAGAGGGAGCACTTATAGCCTTTGTAATCCTTGCGGCAATCTATGTATTTATTCCCACAGGGAAAAACCCCACCGTAAACCAATATATCGAAAATTCAGTTGTAACAAAAACACTTTATTATAACAACCCCATAATACAGATAGTCCTACCTGATTCTGTTATTAAAAACACCGAATTGAATATGGAGTGAAAATATGAATAAAGAAAATCTCGAAAAGTTAAAGTTAAGTCAGCTTCAGGAAATTGGCAAAGAGCTTGGAATATCCAACCTGAGCAAGCTTAGAAAAGCAGAGCTTATGGAAAAAATTATCTCTGTAAAAGCCAAGCTTGATAACGCCGAGCATCAGGAAAAACTTTTAAATGATGCAAAAAATGGTATTTTCCCTGAACCTGAATCCGAAACAAATGCGGATATTCCGCCTGTTTTAGACAATACTAATGATAAAAAAACTTCCGACTTTGAATATTCCGACCCTGTAAGAAGAACCAATCTTATGAGCGGTGTTTTAGAGGTTATGGCAGACGGTTATGGCTTTTTGCGAAGCGACAACTATCAATCGGGAGAAAACGATGTGTATGTTTCCCAAAATCAAATCAGACGTTTTAATTTAAAAACAGGCGATTTTATAGTAGGAAACGCACGTATGCAGCATGAGGGAGAGCGTTATCAGGCTCTTTTATATGTTCAGACCGTAAACAACGACAGGGTGGATGTTTCTATCCGCAGAAAATCTTTTGACGATTTAACCCCTGTTTATCCCGATAAAAGATTAAATCTTACAACAAGCGAAAGCGACTATTCCATGCGCTTAATTGACCTTATTGCTCCCGTAGGCAAAGGTCAGCGAGGAATAATCGTTGCACCCCCGAAAGCAGGAAAAACCACCCTGCTTAAAAACATTGCCAACAGCATTACCGAGAATAATCCCGATGTACAGCTTATTGTACTTTTAATAGACGAACGCCCCGAAGAAGTTACGGACATGCAAAGAAGTATAAAGGGCGACGTTATTTTCTCTACCTTTGACGAAGAACCTCAAAATCATGTAAAGGTGGCAGAAATTGTACTGGAGCGTGCAAAACGCCTTGTTGAACATAAGCAGGACGTTGTAATTCTTTTAGATAGTATAACAAGACTTACCCGTGCATATAACCTTACCATTTCTCCTACAGGCAGAACTCTCTCAGGTGGTCTTGACCCGGGAGCCCTTTACAAACCCAAACGATTCTTCGGTGCCGCAAGAAACATAGAGGGTGGAGGAAGTCTGACCATTCTGGCAACTGCTCTTATAGAAACAGGCAGCCGTATGGACGATATGATTTACGAGGAATTCAAGGGCACAGGCAACATGGAAATCCACCTGGACAGACGTCTTCAGGAACGCAGGATATTCCCTGCTATTGACCTTATAAAATCAGGCACAAGAAAAGAAGAACTTCTCCTTGGCAAAACAGAGCTTGAATTTATGCGTCAAATCCGCAGGTCCTTTGCAGACTCCCAAAACACAGAGGCAACAGAAACCATACTGCGCCTGCTCCTTAAGACAAAGAGTAATCAGGAGTTTTACAATGAATTCAGAAAGGTTTTTGGAAAACATGAGAAAAACTTTAATTAAATATTTTTCAGTTTTGCTTATTTTCATTTTTGTTTTCTCGGGGCTTGAGGCAGGGGCTGTTTCTACCCCTCCTGCCTGGATATTAAATTCAGGCAACAACGCCACAGAAACAGACGAAATTGAAAAAAATGAAGAAAATGCTGAAACCGAAGAGGTTACAGATGATGAATCTGACATAGAGGAAGAGGAAACACCTCAGGAGCCTCAGGAAGAAAAGGTCATTAAGGTTCCCATTTTGTTATATCATCATATAACAGACGAGGCATTCAGCGGAGGAAACGAAATTTCACTTATTTCTCCCTATGATTTCAGACTTCACATGACCGCTCTTAAGGTTCACTATACCCCAATAAGCTTAAGGCAGTATTATGAATATGTTACCTGTACCGACGGCAGTGTTACAATTCCCGATAAGCCTGTTATCATCACCTTTGACGACGGGTATTTAAGCAATTATGAAATTGCTTATCCTATTTTAAAAGAGCTTGAAATTCCTGCTACTATATTTGTGGTTACCGACACAGTGGGAGAAATGGCAGGTGGCGGAAAGGTGAATTATTCTCACTTCACCTGGGAACAGGCAAAAGAGATGGAGGACAGCGGATTTATCGACATTCAATCCCACACAGCAAGCCACAAAGCTCTTGCAACGGTTGATTATTCGAGCCTTGTAACCGAGCTTCGCAAATCCAAATACACCATCGAGAAAAATCTCGGCAAGGAATGCGATATGATAGCATTCCCTTATGGGTCTTACACTGATGAGGTAAAGGCAGCCGCAAAGAGTGCAGGCTATAAACTGCAAACTTTGGTTGATGACAAGTCCACAGAAGAGGATTTTCAGGTTAATATCCCGTCAGAAGGTATCGAAAATCTGACCCGAATGACCATTTCCGGCACAATGGGAAATGTTAATGTAATCGAAATTATACGAAGAGCTGCATCAAAAAAAATTGTATAAGCAGGCTTTAGGATAAAATATAATTTATGTAAGGAGCGATACTGATGAAAAAGGACATTGAAATTGCACAGGAAGCTAAAATGTTACCTATTAAAGAGGTTGCGGAAAAAATTAATATTCCCGAGGATTGTCTTGAATTCTATGGAAAATACAAGGCAAAATTAGGAGAGGATGTATGGAAGGTTGCCGAGAAAAACGAAAACGGTAAGCTTATCCTTGTAACTGCCATAAATCCCACCCCTGCAGGAGAGGGAAAGACCACAGTAACCGTTGGTCTTGGACAGGCTATGGCAAAAATAGGTAAAAATGCAATTATTGCTCTGCGAGAGCCGTCAATGGGTCCTGTTATGGGCGTTAAAGGCGGTGCAGCAGGTGGCGGTTATGCTCAGGTTGTACCAATGGAGGATATAAATCTTCATTTTACAGGTGACATGCATGCAATCACTTCAGCAAATAACCTGCTTTCTGCGGCAATAGATAACCATATTCATCAGGGTAATGCTTTAAATATCGACTTACGTCGTATAAAATGGAAACGCTGTCTTGACATGAACGACAGAGCTCTCCGTCAGGTTATTGTTGGTCTTGGAGGCAAGCCAAACGGTTTCCCAAGGGAAGACGGTTTCCAGATAACCGTTGCCAGTGAGATTATGGCTATCCTCTGTCTTGCAACAGATATGGAGGATTTAAAGGTACGCCTGGGCAGAATTGTTGTGGCATATAACCTGAAGGGCGAGCCTGTTACCGCAGAGGAAATCGGTGTTTCAAAGGCAATGGCTCTGCTCCTTCACGATGCAATAAAGCCAAACCTTGTACAGACAGTAGAAAACACACCCTGCCTTATGCACGGCGGACCTTTTGCCAATATTGCCCACGGCTGTAACTCAATTCAGGCAACAAAACTTGGCTTAAAGCTTGCAGACTACTGTATTACAGAAGCAGGCTTTGGCTCTGACCTTGGTGCAGAAAAATTCTTTGATATTAAGTGCCGTTACGGCGGTCTAAAGCCAAGCATGGTTGTTCTTGTTGCAACTGTCCGCGCCCTTAAATATAACGGCGGCGTTGCTAAAGCTGATTTGGTAGAGGAAAACACAGATGCACTGAAAAAAGGTATCGTTAACCTTGGTGCACATATTGAAAATATGCAAAAGTATGGTATTTCCGTTGTGGTTGCCATGAACCGTTTCCACACAGATACAGATGCGGAGCTGGAAATTATCCGCAACTTCTGTGAAGAAAAGGGTGTTAAGGTTGCTCTCTGCGAAGTATTTGCAAAGGGCGGCGACGGTGGTTGCGACCTTGCAAACATGGTGGTGGAAACCATCGAAAAAGCCGATGGAAGCAGTACCTTTGCACCAATCTATGACGAAAAACTGCCTATTAAAGATAAAATCGCAACAATTGCAGGCAAGATTTACGGCGCATCAGGTGTAAACTACACACCAAAGGCAGAGCGTGAGATAAAGGAGCTCACCGCGCTGGGCTTTGACAAACTGCCAATCTGTATGGCAAAAACCCAGTATTCTCTCTCTGACGACCCCAAACTTTTAGGTCGTCCCGAGAACTTTACCATTACTGTCCGTGAGCTTAACATTTCGGCAGGTGCTGGCTTTGTGGTTGCTCTCACAGGGGACGTAATGACCATGCCGGGTCTTCCCAAGGAGCCTGCAGCAAATAATATGGATATAGACAGCGCAGGCAAAATAACAGGCCTGTTTTAGCCAAAAGCAAAATTTAGGAGTGTATAAAATTTGTTTATTGCAGATACTTATGATATTGCCGTGGTAGGCGGCGGACATGCAGGAATAGAGGCGGCTTTCGCCGCAGCAAGGCTGGGACTTAGGACCTGCCTCTTTTCCATTTCTTTAGACAGCGTTGCAAACCTGCCCTGCAACCCAAGTATAGGTGGCACGGCAAAGGGACATCTTGTCAGGGAGATTGACGCTCTGGGCGGTGAAATGGGCAAAGCGGCAGATGCCACCTTTATTCAGTCCCGTATTTTAAACCGCGGTAAAGGTCCTGCAGTTCATTCTCTGCGTGCTCAAATCGACCGCAGACACTACCAGACCGAAATGAAGCACCGTCTGGAGCTTCAGGATAATCTTGATATACGTCAGGGCGAAATTGTTGACATTACTCTGAACGAAGATAATTCTGTCCGCTCTGTTATTGCAGAGAGCGGAGCAGAATATTTATGCAGGGTGGCAATAATCTGCACAGGAACATATTTAAAATCACGAATTATTATTGGTGAATATAGTAAGGAAAGCGGTCCCGACGGGGTTTTCCCTGCCAACGGACTGTCGGCTAACCTCCAAAAATTCGGGGTTGAGCTTGTCCGCTTTAAAACAGGAACACCACCCCGCATAAGCAGAAGAAGCATAGATTTTTCACAGCTTGAAGAACAAAAGGGCGACGATGAAATCACACCATTCTCCTTTGAAACAAAGGAAACCCTTACCAATCAATCTTCCTGCTATATTACCTATACTAATGAGAAAACCCACAAAATTATTCTGGACAACCTCCATCGCTCTCCTCTGTACGGCGGGGATATAAAGGGAATCGGTCCAAGATACTGCCCCTCTATCGAGGATAAAATTGTGCGTTTTAAAGATAAAGAACGCCATCAGCTGTTTATCGAGCCCATGGGTCTTGATACAGAGGAAATGTATCTTCAGGGCTTTTCAAGCAGTATGCCCGAAGATGTTCAGCTTGATATGATACATTCGCTGCCGGGCTTTGAAAACGCACAGGTTATGCGAAACGCATACGCAATCGAATACGATTGTATTGACCCACTCCAGCTTAACCCAACTCTTGAATTCAAGAAAATAAGCGGTCTTTATGGGGCAGGGCAATTCAATGGTACCTCAGGCTATGAAGAGGCGGCGGCACAGGGACTTATAGCAGGCATAAACGCCGCAAGAAAGCTTACAGGCAAGGAACCTATTATAATCGACCGCTCAAAGGCTTACATAGGAGCACTTATAGACGACCTTGTTACCAAAGGTACAAACGAGCCTTATCGTATGATGACGTCCCGCTCCGAATACCGTCTTTTACTCCGTCAGGATAATGCGGACCTACGTCTTACCCCTACGGGTTATGAGGTGGGGCTTATCTCAGAGGAACGCTATAACAAATTTTTAGAAAAAAGAACACAGATAGAAGAAGAAACAGAGCGTTTAAGAAGTCTTGTATTTGCTCCCACAGCTCAAATGCAGGAATACCTTACTCAAATCGGCAGTACCCCTCTTAAATCGGGAATACATGCCGACGAGCTTTTAAAACGTCCCCAGGTAAGCTATCAGGGACTTGCTCCCTTTGACAAAAACCGACCCGAACTTCCAAAAGAGGTATGGGAACAGGCGGAAATAACCATTAAATACGAGGGCTATATCAACCGACAGCTCAATCAGGCTGAACAGTTTAAGAAGCTTGAGGAAAAGAAACTCCCAACAGATATAGACTATTTAAGCATTGACGGACTTCGTCTTGAGGCACGTCAGAAGCTTGATAAAATCAGACCTGCATCATTAGGTCAGGCATCCAGAATTTCAGGGGTTTCACCAGCTGATATAGCCGTTTTAATGATTTATATTAAATCCTAAAGGAGGATATCTATGAATACAAAAAAATTCTTGACAATATTTATGATACTATCTCTTGCAGTTTTAACCCTTGTATCCTGCGGCAAAAAAGAAACTGCAAGTCCGCAGGGAACAAACATTGTGCAAAATCAGGAAACAGGAGAGGTAGATGTTACTCTTGACGAACGGACAGAAGAAACAAAATATCAATACGATACAGATGACCTTTCATTTATTGACTCCACCACAGGTCAGGGAATTTCAATAGGCATGGCTCTCCCTGATATAGAGGCTGTCACAGGAGAGGCTGTTCGCAAAAGCGGTTCAAACGTTATATATAATGGCATTTCAGTACAGTATAACCAAGAGAATATCTCCGTCGGTATGACTCTTTCAAGCGGTGAATTTGATGATGAAACCATCAAAACCCGTTACAAAACCAGCCGCGGTGTGGGGCTTAATGCCTCCTTTGAAGATTTTTCAAAGGCTTACGGCGACCTTTCCAACGAAAGAAAGGAAGAGCAGACCGCAGAGGACGGCACAGTTATAAGTGGTGAAACACCTGCAAACGCTGTCAGATATTTTAAAGCAGACGGTAGTAAAGTTGAATATCTGGGTAACAATAGGAACGATGCAGTCAAGGCAACCGATAAAGATAAACTCTATATGCAATATTTTATGTTTGATAAAGAAACCAACTGTGTATCCGCTATAAAGGTTACCCGAGCAGATTATTTAGGTAAATAAAAAATGAGTAAAAATACATCCTGTTGCTTTACAGGACACAGAATAATAGATAATACAACAAGGGAAGCTCTGGTTTTGGCTCTGGATAAAAAAATATGCTCACTTATTGAAAAAGGTGTTACTAATTTTATTACAGGAGGAGCCCTTGGCTTTGATACCCTTGCGGCAGAAACTGTGCTTAAGCTACGTGATACACGGTTCCCCAACATAACCCTTTCTCTTGCTCTGCCTTGTATTGAACAAACAAAGGGCTGGACTTTACACCAGAAAGAAAGATACGACGAAATTCTGAAAAAAGCCAATAATATTCATTATATTTCAAAAGAATACACCCCAGATTGTATGATGAAACGAAATATGTACATGGTTGATAACAGTAATTACTGCATCTTTTATCTGCTTAACACAAGAAGCGGAACATACAAAACAGTAAGCTATGCCATGGAACAAAACCTTGAAATTATTAACATTCTTGACAAAATGTAAAGGACAAAATTATGAAAATCCTAATTCAAACAGTAATAATATTTTTAATATGCTCATTAGCAGAACTGATTTGCGCCCTATTGCCCTTTGGTTTTCCGGGAAGTGTAATGTCCATGATTTTACTCTTTTTCCTGTTTTTCTTTAAATGGCTTAAGCCCGACTTCATGCGGGAAACAATAGATTTTTTATTGAACAATATGGCATTGTTTTTTGTTCCTGCAACCGTTGGAATTATCAAGTATTACGGGTCTATAAAATCTGTTATTGGGCAGATTATCTTGATTTGCCTTATATCAACGGTTATTATATTTGCAGTTACCTCATACACAATTAGGCTTGTGGTATGGTTGGAAAACAGATTTAGAAAAAGAGGTGCTGAAAATGAGTAATTTGGTGGAAATCCTTAGAAACTTTACCGGTCAGCCCCTGTTTGGCGTGACTTTGACCATTCTTTCCTATATTGCAGGAGTAAAAATTAACAGGGCGCTGAAAACTCCTATTGCAAACCCCAATCTTATAGCCACTTTTATAGTCATAGCTGTTCTTTTAGTTTTTGGTATACCTTATGATAACTATAATCAGGGTGGTAAGATGATAGAGATTTTTCTGGCACCTGCCACAGCGGCACTTGCCCTTAAAATTTATCAGCAAATGCATCTTTTAAAGAAATATTGGCTCCCTGTTCTTGCAGGAACAGCAGTGGGCGCTGCAACATCTATTATTGTTGTATACTTTATGTGCAAGTGGGCAGGATTTGACGAAGCCCTTACGGCGTCGTTACTGCCCAAATCCGTTACAACAGCTATTGCAATACCCCTGAGCGAGCAAAACGGAGGTATAGCCTCTGTTACCGTGTTCTGCCTTGTGGTTACGGGAATTTTCGGAGCGATGTTTTCTCCAACCCTTATAAAGCTATTCAGAATAAAAAATCCTGTGGAGGCAGGAATTGCAATCGGTACAAGCAGTCATGCACTTGGCACAACCAAAGCAATAGAGCTTGGTGATATAGAGGGTGCTATGAGCGGTTGCGCCATGGCAATTACGGGACTTATAACAGTTTTGTATCTTATGTTTATATAGCAAAAAAAGACCACCATTAAAGGTGGTCTTTTTAAAGTTTTGCATTAATTATTTGAGTTCAACCTTTGCGCCAACTTCTTCGAGCTTTGTTTTGATTTCTTCAGCTTCTTCTTTAGCAGCAGCTTCCTTAACTGTCTTAGGAGCGCCATCAACTAAAGCTTTTGCTTCAGCAAGGCCAAGGCCTGTGATTTCTCTAACAACCTTGATTACCTTAATCTTCTGAGCACCTGCATCAGCAAGTACTACGTCAAATTCGCTCTTCTCTGCAGCAGCATCGCCGCCTGCAACAGCACCGCCTGCAACCATAACAGGAGCAGCAGCAGATACGCCAAACTCTTCTTCAAGAGCCTTTACTAAATCATTTACTTCAAGTAATGTAAGTTCTTTTATTTCGTCAAGAATCTTTGTTACGTCAGCCATTTTAAAATCCTCCATTTTATAAATATTTTTTTAAATTCGTAACCTTTCCATGGCTATGCCATGGTATAAACATTTGCTAACTGATTATTCCTCAGTAGCTGGAGCTTCCTCAGCGGGAGCCTCTTCAGTAGCTGGAGCTTCCTCAACAGGAGCCTCTTCAGCTGCAGGAGCTGCTTCCTCAGCAGGAGCCTCTTCAACTGCAGGAGCGTCCTCAACAGGAGCAGCCTCTTCAGCAGGAGCCTCCTCAGCTTTCTGACCGGGAACAGCCTCTTCATCAACAATAGCCTGCAATGTTCTTGCAAGAGCACTGATAGGTGACTGCAATGAACCGAGCATCTTGGAGATAAGAACCTCTTTTGATGGAATAGCAGCATAAACCTTAACCTCATCAACAGAAATAACCTTACCGTCAACAAAACCGCCCTTAAGTTCTAATGCTTCGTTCTCCTTTGCGAACTCAACCAGAACCTTAGCAGGAGCAACAACGTCATCAGCACTTGTTGCGATAGCTGTAGGACCGTGAAGAACAGGATCAAGATCATCAAGACCAACATTCTTCGCAGCAAAACGAACCAGGTTGTTCTTTAATACTGTGTATTCAACACCTGCTTCTCTCAGTTTCGAACGAAGCTCTGTATCCTGAGCAACTGTAAGTCCTCTGTAGTCTGCCAGAACACCCGCCTGAGCGCTCTGAAATCTCTCTGTAAGCTGTGCAACAATCGCCTTTTTGTTTTCTAAAACTTTTTCGCTTGGCATTTTGTAGCGTCCTCCTTTCTGAAATGTGATTCCGCTTAATAAAAACCCTCGCAGGGATTGCGAGGGCACAGATACAATTTGTATTTGTTATCCTCGGCAGGATTTACGGCAATTACCACCTGCTGTCTGCGGAATATATTTAATTTAATTTTATTTTTTAATAATCAGGAATTAACCCTCAACCTTGCTTGGATTGATTTTAATTCCGGGGCCCATTGTAGATGCAATTGCAACAGACTTCAGGTACTGACCTTTTGCAGCGGCAGGCTTAGCCTTTATAATAGCGCCCATAAGAGCGTTAAAGTTAGCACTGAGCTTTTCAGCACCAAATGAAGCCTTACCGATAGGACAGTGAATAATGTTTGTCTTGTCCAGACGATATTCAATCTTACCTGACTTAATCTCCTCAATAGCCTTAGCTATATCAGGAGTAACTGTACCTGCTTTTGGGTTAGGCATGAGACCCTTAGGACCTAAGACTCTACCAATTCTACCAACAACACCCATCATATCAGGAGTTGCAACAACAACGTCGAAATCAAACCAGTTCTCGGTCTGAATTTTCTGTGCTAATTCCTCAGCACCTACATAATCTGCACCTGCAGCCTTAGCTTCGTCAGCCTTGCCCTCTCTTGCAAATACAAGAACACGAACAGTTTTACCTGTACCGTTAGGAAGAACAACTGCACCACGAACCTGCTGGTCAGCGTGACGTGAGTCTACACCCAGTCTAACGTGAAGCTCAACTGTTTCATCAAACTTAGCTTTAGCAGTCTTGCAAACAAGATCCAAAGCTTCTGATGGGTCATAGAGCTTACCTTTTTCAATCAGCTTTACGCCGTCTTGATACTTTTTACCTTTCTTCAATGTTAAATCCTCCTATGGTGGTTTCACAGAACGCTTATCTGCGTTCCTCCCACTATTTTCAAAACTTGTAACCGAAATTACTCTTCTACGGTAATACCCATAGAACGTGCAGTACCTGCAATCATAGACATTGCAGCTTCAATTGATGCTGCATTAAGGTCAGGCATCTTCTGTTCTGCGATAGCCTGAAGGTCTGCTTTGCTGAGCTGAGCAACCTTTGTCTTGTTAGGTACACCTGAACCGCTCTGGATTTTACATGCTTTCTTAATCAAAACAGGAGCGGGAGGAGTCTTGGTTACAAATGTGAAGGATCTGTCCTGATATACGGTGATAACAACCGGAATAATCAAACCTGCATCCTTCTGTGTCTTTTCATTAAACTGCTTTGTAAAATCCATGATGTTCACACCGTGCTGACCGAGAGCCGGACCAACAGGGGGAGCAGGAGTAGCCTTACCTGCAGGAATCTGCAATTTAATGTAACCTGTGATTTTCTGTGCCATTTTGAATACACCTCCTTGTTTCACAAACGTGGTATTATCGGGATGCCTGCCCCATGGCAGCTTTCCCTCCCACAGACCGATGAAGAACATCGGAATATAAAAACGGAATCATCCGTGTGGGTAACAATTTTAAACGAGAGCCTCTACCTGATTGAACTCAAGTTCAACATCGGTATCACGGCCAAACATAGAAACCTTTGCGCGAATCTTCTGCTTGTCCATCTGGATTTCGGTGATGTTTCCAACAAAGCCCTCCAAAGGACCATACTTAACCCTGATGCTGTCGCCAACCTCAAAGTCAAGCTTAATGGTGGTATGTTCAAGTCCCATAGATGCAACCTCATCATCTGAAAGAGGAACAGGTGTAGAACCTGGGCCAACAAATCCCGTAACACCACGGGTATTTCTGACAACATACCAGCTTTCGTCGGTCATAATCATCTTGACCATAACATAGCTTGGATAGATTTTGCGCTCGACAACCTTTTTCTGGTTGTCTTTCATCTCAATAACTTCTTCCATAGGAACGCGGACTTCCTGAATAACATCAGCCATATTGCGATTCTCTACGGTTTTCATTATATCAGTCATTACTTTGTTCTCATAACCTGAATAGGTATGAGCAACATACCATTTTGCACTTGCCATAAATTAGTGGGAAACGAATCCCTTCCCTCCTATTTATTATCTGTTAATGAAGAATGACAGGCCTAAACCAAAGATTGCATCCAAAGCCCAGATAACAACACCAATAATCAAAACATAAAGGATTACGATAAGGGTGTTCTTCTTAACTTTTGAAAATGTAGGCCATACAACCTTCTTCAGCTCAACTTTTACTTCTTTGAAGTAATTTACCATTTTGGTAAATACATTTGGCTTTGTGTTTTCCATAATACTATACTCCTTTTCCAACAAGGAACAAACTATTTTGTTTCCTTATGCACAGTGTGCTTTCTGCAGAATCTGCAATACTTTTTAAGTTCAAGTCTGTCAGGGCAGTTCTGCTTGTTCTTTGTTGTATCGTAATTTCTCTGCTTGCATTCAGTACATGCCAATGTAATCTTGGTTTGCATTTCTTTCACCTCGTTCATTTAAACTAATAAAAAGATAATTCTTTTTGTTAACACAAATAAAGCCTCTTCACAGAGGTACACATTATAATATCATATATCAATAGGTTTGTCAACAATTTTTTAAGAAAAAAAGTGAAAAAACTTGCGTTTTTTAATCAGGCACAACATCTTGTCTTTTTCTGTCAAATCATACAACAACATCTTGAAAATTTACCGAAAAAACGCCATTTTTTAATCTTCTGTAACCTTATTGAAACTTGACTTTTTTTGTTATGGTGCTACAATTAATTTAATAATAATTAGGAAAGAGGAAGATATTATGGCAGTTGCATCAAGCCTTGACATGACAACCGGACCATTTTACAAGAAAATCATCACCTTTACTATTCCCGTTATGCTCACAAGTCTTTTACAGATTTTGTATAACGCAGCAGACATAATGGTTGTAGGTAAATTTGCAGGAAGTCAGGCTTTGGCCGCGGTAAGTTCCAACGGTTCTCTTGTAAACCTTATACTCAATTTATTTATCGGCTTCTCCCTGGGTTCGGGCGTTGTGGTCGCACGTTTTATTGGCGCAGAAGATAGACATGCTACATTACGCTCCGTACATACCGCTATGACTTTTGCGGTCATTCTGGGCATAGTAGCCCTTGTTATAGGTGAGGTTTTTTCTAAAACTCTGCTGTCACTTATGGACACTCCTGAAGATATTATAGGTTTGGCAGCTCTTTATTTGAGGATATTCTTTTTAGGCACGCCTGCATCATTGGTCTTTAACTTCGGTTCCGGCATCCTCCGTGCAAATGGTGATACTCAGCGTCCAATGATTATCTCCGCTATTGCGGGAATATTAAATATAATCCTCAACCTAGTTTTTGTAATAATATTCCATTTAAGCGTTGCAGGAGTTGCTATCGCGACAATTATTTCACAGTATCTGTCCGCTATATGGGTTGTGATTATTCTTACCCATCGTCATGACGCCAGCCGTCTTATATTTAAAAAACTGAAAATACATGCTGCAGAATTCAAAGAAATAGTCAAAGTCGGTCTGCCTACAGGATTGCAAAGCACCTGTTTTGCTTTGTCCAACGTAATAGTCCAGTCATCAATTAACTCCTTTGGCTCAATCGCAGTAGCGGGTAATGGTGCCGCAAGTAATATAGATAATCTGGTTTACGTTTGCATAGACGCTTTTCCTCAGGCGGCAATGACCTTTATAGCCCAGAACGTGGGTGCAAAGAAATACGATAATATCAGTTCCGTTTACCGCCGTTGTATAGTCCTGATAACAGGGGTAGGCTTTACTTTGGGTCTTGTGGCCTCAATTTTTGCCGAATCTCTTGCAGGATTATTCACCAACGACCCGGAAGTTGTGATATTCGGAGCAGAAAAAATCCGTTATATCTCTACGCTCTACTTTATTGCAGGATTTATGAACTGTACAGCAAGCGCCCTCAGGAGCATGGGTAAGCCATTCACCTCCATGTTTATAACTTTAGCCGGCTCCTGCGGTTTCAGAATTCTGTGGGTTTTCACCGTGTTCCAGATTTTCAGAACTCTGCCTGTACTATACTCGGTATACGCATCCTCATGGGCTATAACATTTATCACCCTTTATATCTTCTATAAGATAAATCTTAAAAAACTTAAAATGTCAGCATAGTTAAAAACGCGGCAATCCATAACAGGATTTGCCGCGTTTAAAAGATTGCTTAGGGAATCAAGAGTACTACCTTTTGTTCTGCCGAAATTACCACCAGTTAAGCAACCACCTGCTTTCTGGACTTTGAAAACTCACTTTCAAATGGGATAATATCTATCCCTGCATCTTTATATGGTTTAAAGATGCTGTCGGGAGCTTTGCCATATACAATAATTGTTTTTGGCAATAACCTCTTAACTAATTCGGCAATACCTTTTTTAAAATACTCCCTGTCAGGTTTTCTCTTTATACAACCATGGGTACCAACTGCAACGGTCTTGAATCTCTCAATTCCATCAAAGCAAAAGGCATATGTACGCTCATCATTAAATCTTACATTGGGAATAACTTCAATTTCATTATTTTGTAGCCACACCGCCAATGCCCGACCTCTATATGTGTTCCATTGTTGCATAACCAAAGGCATATTTCTGTAAAGACTAAAGTCAGGGGATATAACTCCCTTAAACCTTTTAAGCTTTTCAAGGTACTTTTGGGGATTATTCCATAACCTTTCAAATTTCACATCATGCTCGTAAAACATAACAAAGCAATCAAAATCTTTCCATGATTTTGACATAGCTTTTGAAAACGTCACCAATTTTTCAGGTATTAGATTGCTGGTTTTAATTTTAGGCAGCTCAATATATCCCTCAAAATCTGCATCACTTGTCAGAAATGAATTAAAAACATCATAGTTTTTATTGAACTCTTCATCTGTCATATACTTTTCCTCCATTTATTATATATTTTTGAAAGATTTATGTCAATTGCAATAGACAAGTGTATTATATAACAAAAAGGGGTGTCATAAAGTGCCATAAAATAAGACCAGGGAAATTTATATTCCCCGGTCTTTTTTTCTAAAATATCAATCTTAAATAGTTGTCTTCTTTTGTAAAAAATCCTGTTTTATCTTCACAAAATCCAAAAATAAGTCTAGCAAGCTCTTTAATGTCAACCTCTGTGTCGCAAACGCCCTGTATCTCCGTCACAGTTTTCTCTTTTATCAGCAGGCTGATATTATTCTCTTTTATATTCTCATCATGAATTTTTATTGTAAATTCACCCTTAAAATTCTCCGCCATATTTTTAAGTATGGGCAGGGGGCTGATTATTCTCGCCATTGCCTGAGGCTTTGTTTCGGTTTCAAAATCCATTGATAAACCTCCACAGATTTCTTCAATCTCCCAGCCTCCGCCGTCACGAAGTGACAAAATGGCATAACCGCTTTTATCTTCATTGAGAATAACTTTTCCCTTTGAAATCTTAAGGGTATCCTCTAATATTTTGTGCCAGTCCCCCTTCTTTCGAATGGCGTATCCGTTTTTATTCTTCATCTCTTTTTTATAAAGCCCGTCAAGGACAGGAATAAGAGCCGAAATGTCGCCCTCTTCTCCAATAACTCCCTCTTTAGGAAGCTCTTTCATATATCTGTGGGTCTTATTATAGCATTGCTTATAGCCAAACTGCTCATAAAACTCATAGTTAAAAGGAATAAGCAGGCTTATGTGCTGGTTTCTCTTTCTCATTTCCCCAAAAGAAAACTCAAACATTTCCCGAACAAGCCCCATTTTACGAAACTCCGGCAGAGTTGCCACTCCCGACACATAATTTATTGGGTATTCTTCCCCACGCAAAAATATACTGTGGGACATCAACTGCATATTGGAAGCAGGAACACCATCCTTTTCTGCTATAAAAGTATTTTCAAAAGAGAAGTTTTTCTCAAAATTCCAGTTTATAAACTCGTCAGGGTCATCAAAGGCGATTTTCCAGACATTTTTCAGCCATTCAAAATCATCTTTATTCGCAAATCTCACCATTTTTCCAACCTCATATAAATAATTCAACAATATAAACCACCGCACACGCCGATGCGGCAACAGTAAGCAGACTTTTTTCCATATAAGAAAGCACCACTGCTATCGCAAGTCCCACTATGGCAGATAACATACTATCTGTGGAATACAATATCGCAGGTAAGGTCATTGTTCCCAATACAGCATAAGGAATATACTGCAAAAAGGATTTTATATATACATTGGTAATCTCTTTCCTGAAAAGAGTAAGGGGCAGGCATCTTACCAGATATGTAACAAGAGCCATCAGGAAAATATATATCACTAAACTCACTGCTCTGAACCCTCCTTAATGGGAAACATAATTGCACCAATTCCTGCAGATATAACCGAACAGATTATAATAACAAACCCGTCAGATACCATGTTAAGCCCCGGTGCCCACTTAAATAAGCAGCTGAGTATTACTGCTATAAGTAAAACTGCAAACACCGAAAAGCTCTTTTTTGCCGCAGGGACAATAATGGCAATAAACATTCCGTAAATAGCTATACCAAGCGCCGACTGAACAGATGCAGGAAGAAGACTCCCGGCAACCGCACCAAAAACTGTTCCCAATGTCCAGCCTATGTAGGGGATAAAAATCAACCCTCTCATATAGGTTGTCCCCACCTTACCCTCTTTAGTGGATGCCACGGCAAAAACCTCGTCGGTTATGCCAAAGGAAATACCAAGCCTTCCTAAAATTCCAACGTTTTTTTCAAGCTTTTGAGAAAGGGACAGGGACATAAGTGAATATCGTATGTTAATTATAAGCTGGGACAGCATAAGCTCCATATAGGACGCCGCCGCCACAATCAATGGTACCCCTGCCATCTGTCCCGCCGAGGTCAGATTTGTCATGGATATGGCTATTGCCGCCCATATAGGAAGTCCCGATTTTACTGCAAATATTCCAAAAGCAAAGGAAACAGACAGATATCCAAGCCCGATGGGAAGTCCGTCGCGAAGTCCCTGGCTGAAACTGTGTGTACATTTATTTGTCATCCTATTTATCCTCTTTTCTTGTGCCTTAAAAATTTCTCTATTTGGTGAATTTGCCCTTTTCTCCATAAGAATTTATGGCAATGTGTAACAAATTTGTAAAACTGTCGTAATTTTCTGTTTTTTTCTATTTACAAAATTGTAATACTGTGCTATACTTGTCATGTATTGTGGTGGAATAGTGTCCACAGAAGGAGTGTTGGGATTGTATATTCAGAATGATTTGGTTAAGATAAAGTCCAGTTTGTCCGATAATGTTGGACATAAGGTTCGTCTTACTGCCAAGAAAGGCAGAAAGAGAACCGTCACACGCGAGGGTGTGATAGAAAGCACATATCCCAGTATCTTCATTGTTAAGCTTGATGCGCCCGACCCATATATCACTAGCGAGCGCCGTGTTTCATACAGCTATACCGACGTTCTTACAAAAACTGTTGAGCTTGTTATCTATGACCCTTGCGAAAAAGACTAAACCGAATAATGCTTTAAAGACCCGTTGGGTCTTTTTTGTTTCGCAAAGCTATAATAACATGGCATTGTAAAAAAAGCAAGTGACAGTTGACCCAACTATCATTTTATGATAAAATCTAATCTATAATTTTTTAGAAGGAAGATATTATGAAAAAGCTTTTAATCTTATTTTTATGTTTTACAATTCTGCAAACAAATGCTTTAGCGTACTATGGAGCGGAAACTGACATCTTACCGCCTGATGAGCCTATTGATGTTCCATATAATATTACGTATTTCTTTTTTACAAACAGCTTATATAAGACAGACAGTCTTCACGATTTGGAGCGTTTGCTTGATTTGAGCTATCAGTCAAAGAAACGCTCTCTTGACATATTCCCGGATAAAGAGATATGGGATGATACCCTGTCTATGATTACAGATTTTACAAATAATCACATAGCCGAATGTACCAAATCGGCTACCGTCACAGAGTATGATACATATATTCATGTATTTATTCCATGGACTGTGTATGACTATGACACATTAGAGGTTTTAAGCAGTGCCGAGGATGTATACGAGGCAGTAAAAGAGTGCAAAACTCATCCCCGATACGATAAAATCTATCGGATAGCCGATAATTATTTAAGCTATGATACATGGCGTGAGAGCAGACTTGACACGGTTATTGCCGATGTTCAGGAAAAGTACGGGGAGGATATTACAAAATATCTTCTTCACAGTACGTATTTCCACGATTATAACGATTATTATACAGAGTACATCTATGTTTCCATAGGTGTTAAATCCCACCTCAAGCAGGAGCGGATAGATGGTAATAAAGAGGCTTATGAGCGATACAACCGAATTCTGAAAAATAATGTGCTAATCCCCATAACCGATGACATGACCGAGCTTGAAAAGCTTGCAGTTATTCAAGACAGCGTTCTGCTCTCATTAAAAAAATACAGAGTGACCAATATATTGAATGATGAAGTAACATTTTCGCTAGGCGTAGGACAATGTATGCATCATGCAGATGTCTTTAAAACACTTTGTGATGCCTATGGCATTGAATGTATGGTTGCAAATGGCATGGTAGATTGGTACAAAGACGGCGAGGGCCATGCCTGGAACTGTGTTAAATACAACGGAAAGTGGTATATGTACGAGCCGCAGAATGCAGGAAAAACCGACAGATATGACCTGACCATTGATAATTTGGGCGCCTATCTTACAGATGTGGAAACCTTTAAAGCAAGAGGCTATTCCTGGGACGAAGAAGAATATCCAGAGTGTACAGGCGAAAAGGTTTCAAAGACCGAAAAAGAACAGCTGTTCTACCTTACCAACCTGCCTAAAACCGTAAAGAAGTATGAGATGTTTGAGCCTTACGAATTTCATGACCCTGTTGCGGGAAAGACCCACATAATATTCTGCTACATATATTTTGACCCCACAACAGGAAAGCTTTATGCCGTAGACAGTACCCTTGGCTCTGAGTATATTGAAAAAAATGAAAATGATATATGGGTACACAAAGAATTTATCTATGAAATCCCATCAGAAATTGACGGGGTCAAGGTAAAAAGTATTGATAAAAACTTCTGCAGATTTATAAGCGATAATGGTAGCCCGGTGGGCAGAACTATGCACGGAAGCGACACCCTTATTATCCCCGACGGCATTTATCTGGAGGACAACTCCCTTGCGGAGTACAGCTGTGGTAAGCTTATTATCGGCGATAATGTTACCGCGGGATTTTCTGCCATGCCTCGTGCCGATAAAATAGAATCCATAGGGGAAAACTTTTTATACAAGGGCGATTATAGGTATTTTTCCGATTCAGTGGGTGATGCGGAGATTGAATATGTTGACAAGTATGGACTTGACGGAATAATTTTTCATTATTCGGAAGAACCTCTTATGTCAAACTACAGTTGTACCCATTTGTATTACGGAGGCTATACCCATAATATTGTGGACAGAGCTCCCGATAAAACCCTCTTTATCGATGAAGATGCTGTGTATGTAGACCCAAGACTTAACAGACTGAACAGAAAGTATAAGGCAGACCCTGAAAACCCCAACTATACCTCGATTGACGGAGTTTTGTATAATAAAGATGTGACACAGCTTATCAGCGTTCCAATCGGAATGGAGGAAATTGATATCCCCGAAACCGTAAAAGAGATTGGTGAATATGCATTCAGCTATTGTAATGCCCTTAAGAGAATTGTTATTCCAAAAAGCGTAAAAACCTTTGGCAATCGTGCATTCTATCACATTACCAACCTCAAAGAGGTTATATTTGATGGGGAAATTCCCGAAACCTTTGAGCCAAAAAGCTGTGATAAATTTGAGTTGTTCAGTATGGAAAATTCAGATAAGGTATTACTGGACTACGAAATAGATGGTTTATATATAAACATACTGAATGCCCCTGCAAACTCCCGAACTTTCGCAGTGTTCTATGGTGCAGACGGAAATATTGCAAAGGTTACAGAGGGTACGGAAATACGAATCCCATCAGATGCAAAAAATTACAAGCTTTATTCATGGGATGAAAACATGAAACCTCTCAGCTTTAAAGAAGAGGGAGATTTATAAAAAAATTAAAAAAAGTTGTTGACAAACCCGAAAAACTATGCTATTATATCGGTTGTGTGCTGGTGTAGCTCAATTGGCAGAGCAGCTGATTTGTAATCAGCAGGTTGCGGGTTCGAGTCCCATCACCAGCTCCAGGAAAAGCACTTGCGAAAAGCAGGTGCTTTTTTGTACTATTTTTTAGCCGTTTCTTAGCCAAAGATTTATTTACTTTTTTCTCTGGATATGATACAATTAGCAAAAAAGAGGGGAGTTTTAATATGTCTAATATCTGGCACGACATTTCGCCTAAAAGAATAAATGCAGAGGATTTCATGTGCGTAATTGAAATTTCCAAAGGCAGTAAGAAGAAATACGAACTTGATAAGGAAACAGGATATCTTATGCTTGACCGCATACTTTACACATCAACCCATTATCCTGCAAACTATGGATTTATCCCAAGAACCTACGGGGATGATAACGACCCGCTGGATGTTCTTTTGCTTTGTTCCGAGCAAATTGAGCCCATGACATTGGTGCGGGCATATCCAATAGGGGTAATCTCCATGATAGACAATGGCAGAAACGACGAAAAGGTCATTGCCATTCCATTTAATGACCCAAACTATAACATGTACAATGATATAAGCGAGCTTCCAAAGCACGTTTTTGACGAGATGAGCCATTTTTTCACGGTATATAAAAGCCTTGAACATAAAGAAACCGCTGTACACGAGGTAAGCGGCAGAGAGGTTTCAGTTAAAATTATCAACAGTGCAATTGATAATTACGTAGAAAACTTTTGTAAGTAACAAAAATCAGGCGGTGCAAAATGATATGCACCGCCATTCTTTATTTAACACATTCTTTAATTCGTTTGTCAACTTCGGGGAGTACCTTTTTTAAAACAACCGGCTTACCCTCGGCACCTGTAAAACAATGCTTGGTCACCGCCGTTAAAACCAGGGCATTGGTTTCGTTGTTATATATTTCATAGTCTAAAACAAGCCTTACCCCTTTGAATTCCTGAATTTTAACAGATATCCTTACAGTATCCCCAAAAACCGTGGGGGCTTTATAACTGCATTGAACCTCTGTAACAGGAGATACTATCCCATGTTTTTCTATTTCCACAAGACTGCAGTCTATCTGTTCAAGGAAATCTATTCTCGCCTCTTCCAGCCATCTTACGTAGTTGGAATGGTGAACAATCCCCATTTTATCGGTTTCGCAATAGTTTACTTTTCTTATATAATCCTGCATATTACTTAACCTTATCCAGAGCCTGCTGAATATCAGCAATAATGTCCTCTGCATTTTCTATACCAACAGAGAAACGAATAAGGTCAGGTGTAACCCCTGCCGCCTCTAATTCCTGATCGTTTAACTGACGGTGGGTGTGGCTTGCAGGGTGAAGAACAGATGTTCTTGCATCTGCAACATGAGTAACGATTGCCGCAAGCTCAAGGCTATCCATAAACTTAACAGCCGCCTCTCTGCCGCCTTTTACTCCAAAGGAGATTACTCCGCAAGAGCCGTTTGGCAGGTATTTCTGTGCCAAATCATAATATTTGTCACCCGGCAGACCGCAATAGCTTACCCATGAAATCTTTTCATTTTCAGAGAGATACTCTGCAACAGCCTGTGCGTTACTGCAATGCTGTTTCATACGAAGAGGCAGAGTTTCAAGACCAAGGTTTAAAAGAAAAGCGTTATGGGGTGACGGAATGGAGCCTAAATCTCTCATCACTTGTGCGGTAGCTTTTGTTATATAAGCCGCCTTACCGAATTTTTCAGTATAGGTGATGCCATGATATGAAGCATCGGGGGTGGTAAGGCACGGGAACTTGCCTGATGCCTCCCAGTCAAAGTTGCCGCTGTCAACAATGGCACCGCCAACGCTGGTTGCATGACCGTCCATATATTTTGTGGTGGAGTGAACAACTATATCTGCTCCCCATTCAATAGGACGGCAGTTTACAGGTGTCGCAAAGGTGTTGTCTATAATAAGAGGAACCTTGTGTTCATGAGCAACCTTTGCCCATTTTTCGATATCCAGAACTACCAGAGCAGGATTTGCGATTGTTTCGCCGAATACCGCTTTGGTGTTTTCTCTAAATGCGGCATTTAACTCTTCCTCGGTTGCATCGGGGTTTACAAAGGTACACTCAATACCCATCTTCTTTAAGGTAACTCCAAAGAGATTGAATGTTCCGCCATAGATACTTGCAGAGCACACAAAGTGGTCCCCCGCCTGACAGATATTGAAGATTGAATAGAAGCAGGCAGCCTGTCCTGATGAGGTAAGCATTCCCGCAACACCGCCCTCTAAATCAGTAATCTTTGCCGCAACCGCATCGTTTGTAGGGTTGGCAAGACGTGTGTAGAAATAACCTGATTCCTCAAGGTCAAAGAGCTTGCCCATCTCCTCAGTAGAGCCGTATTTCCAGGTTGTGTTCTGATATATCGGCAGAATTCTCGGCTCTCCGTTTTTGGGAGTATAGCCTGATTGAATACATTTTGTTTCTATATGCATAATTCTCATATCCTTTCCCTAGTGCTTGTAAAACAAATCATAAACTCATTATAAAACATTTTATTTAAAATATCAATATTAAATTGACTTTTTTATAGATTGGGCTTATAATTATGGAGTTTGAAATATTTTCAGCAAGGGGGAGCTAATATTATGAGAAAATTTTTGATCTTAACAGTTTTGTTTTGTGTGGTTTTAAGTCTTTGTGTGGCAATGTCCGTTACAGTAAACGCCGAAGCAAGCGGAACCTGTGGTGCAGACGGGGATAATCTGACCTGGGTCCTTGACGACAATGGTGTTCTTACCATAACGGGAACAGGTGAAATGAAAAAATGGTCAAACTATTCAGCAACCCCATGGTATTATAATTACAGAACACAGGTTAAATCAATTGTGATAGAAGAAGGCGTAACATCAATAACACGTGATTCGTTTTATCAGTTTACCAAGCTGGAAAGTGTTACCCTGCCTGACAGTCTGACAAGTATAGGAGTAAATGCTTTTGAAGAGTGTACTTCCTTAAAGAACATAGAAATTCCATCGGGAATAGATACAATCCCCAACTATATGCTGAAAAACTGTACAGGTATTACAAGCATTAACATTCCTTCCAACATAAAAACCATTAAAGGTAATGCTTTTTACGGTTGCAGCGGTCTTACGGAATTGGTAATCCCTGACACTCTGGAAGTCATAAGCGGTAGCGCTTTTTACCAATGTACAGGTTTAAAGAAATTAACCATTGGCACAGGGGTAACCGAAATCGGGCTGAATGCATTTTATTATTGTACCGCCCTTGAAGAAATATATTGGAATGCAAAAAATGTAGAAGATTTTTCAAGTCGCGATGAGGTGTTCCGTTCTGCCGGCTCAAATGGTGGCGGTATAAAGCTGGTATTTGGCAATACTGCAGAAAAAATTCCTGCTTACGCATTCACTTCTGCACAACCTGCGAATATTACTGAAATAACCTTTGGAAGTAATCTAAAAAGCATCGGTGATTACGCCTTCCAATTTACTCCTGTAAAGACTTTGGCACTCCCTGCCGTAGAAACTGTGGGAGCATACGCTTTTAACAAATGTTTAAGTCTTGAAACAATTACTTTCGGAGATAAAATCAAGACAATAGGCGCCAATGCATTTAACGAATGTTCTGCATTAAAGAGTGTAAATCTTCCCGACAGTCTGGAAAAAATAGGCAACTACGCATTCTATGGCTGTTCTGCCCTTGACAATATTGTAATTCCTGCAATCATAACCGATTTCGGACGTTACACATTCAGCAGAAGCGGAATAACCAAAGCATCATTCAAGGAAGGGACAAAGACAACAGGACCATTTATATTCGAAAACTGCGCAAAGCTGGAAACAGTATATCTTCCTGACAGTATAGAGCATCTTGAAGAGAATACTTTTGCAGGTTGCACCGCTCTTGCAAGCGTTACCCTCCCCAAAAATCTTAAAACAATGGACAGCTATGTTCTTTATCAGTGTCCTATTACCGAAATAGTTCTTCCCGATGGTCTTACAAATGTGCCTATGTGTACTTTTAAAAGCTGTTTGGAGCTTGATAGTATTGTAATTCCCGACAGTGTGACATCTGTTGGCGATTCTGCTTTTATAGACTGCAAAGGATTAAAGTCCGTAACAATAGGAAAAAATGTAGAAACCATAGGAACAAATGTGTTTAAAAACTGTGAGGCTCTTGAAGAGGTATATTGGAACACGGGAAAGGTTAGCAGCCTAAATAACAGTTCAACATTTTATAATGCAGGACAGGGCGGCACAGGAATAAATTTTGTATTTGGCGATGGAGTTGAAATCATACCCGACACAATTTTCTATACATCATCTTCTTCAAATATGCCAAACCTTAAATCTGTTACAATTCCAAACAGCGTAAAAAAATTTGGCACAGCTGCTTTCAGAAATTGTACAACCATAACAGATATCTACTACTATGGAACCGAAGATAACTGGAACAGTATTGATTTTGGTTCATATAACACGGAGTATCTTACAAATGCAACCATACATTACATTAAGGCTGGCACCGCTACAACCCTTTCGGGAAATGTATTTACCATAGTGCCCACAGGTATTCCTGCGGGAAGTAATATTATGCTTGTGTGCTATAAAGAAAACGCCGTTACCTTTGTAAAGCAATCTGTGTACAGCGGCAGCGGAAACATTTCCGTTACTGTGGATAAAGAATATGATGACGTAAAGGTATTTGTCTGGGAAACAGAGGCTATGAGCCCTGTGGTAAACGAGCCCGAAGACGTAATTCTTACAACCAACAACTAAAAATAATTTATGGGGCGTGCATTTTTGCAGCGTCCCATAATTTTTGTTTTATGTATTGAAATCGAAAGGAAATTATGATAGAATAAATTATGTATAAACAAAATGGGTTTTTATTGGGTAATTCCTGTAGTGTCCGATATGGGCTGGATAAATCCCCCTGCTTTAAGGGAGGATATGTCCCCTGCTATAATATTGTTTTTTACCACAAAAATATTGGCACGGACAAGTCCCGATTGGGAGTCCTGATGGTTTAAGACCCGATAAGAATATCTGACGGCACGGGCACCTTTAAAATCCGACAGATCAAACCCTGAGCTTTGGCAGATAGTATTATAGGTTTCAAAAACCCCGTTAAACTCGTGGGGGATATTTATATTTGCTGTGTCAACAGGCTCGGAATCCACCTGCCAGCCGAACGATGAGATAAATTCTATGTTTTTTCTGTTCAGGTCGGAATCCATCCGAAACAGGAATAAGATAACCAAAACCGTGCCAAAGGCGGCAAGTAAAATCAATAAAATTATGCGTCGGTCAGCGACGTTTTTGAACATACGAAATCACTCCATTCCTTAAAATATTATGCAGTGGTTTATTAAAATATGAGGTGGGACATGAGGCTTGATAAATATTTGGCAGATTGCGGAACAGGTACACGGTCTGAAATAAAAAAGCTGATAAAAAGCGGATGTGTTCAGGTTACAGGCATAGAAAAGCCAAAGCCTGAAACCGCTGTGAACCCCGAAACCGCCCAGGTTTTCGTACATGGTGTAAAGCTTAAGCATCAGGAATTTATTTATCTTATGCTGAACAAGCCAAGAGGCTATATTTCTGCCACATGGGATGCAAGACAACCTGTGGTTTTAGACCTTGTGCCCGAAGAATATCTGCACTTTGAGCCATTCCCTGTGGGAAGACTGGATATTGATACAGAGGGCTTATGCCTGCTGACCAATGACGGGCAGCTCGCCCACAGACTTTTAAGCCCAAAATCACACATTCCCAAAACCTATTTCGCCGTTATAGACGGAGAGGTTACAGATGAAGACATTAAGGCATTTAAAAAAGGCGTTACCTTAGACGACGGGTATGTAACCAAGTCAGCAGAATTGGAAATTCTGGAGTCAGGGACCGTATCACAGATACAGGTAACCATAACCGAGGGCAAATTCCATCAGGTAAAGAGAATGTTCGAGGCAGTAGGCAAAAGAGTCACATATCTCAAACGGCTTTCCATGAACAGACTTTGTCTTGACGAAAGCCTTGAAATCGGAGATATACGGGAGCTTACTGAAGATGAGTTGGCACTTTTAGAAGATTAGAGAAGAGGGATTATTATGATATCCAAGATAAACAGCATAGGTCTTACAGGAATGGAGGGCTACTCCATTCAGGTAGAAACCGATGTAAGTGCAGGAGTTCCCGCCTGGGAGGTTGTTGGAATCCCCGATATTGCGGTGCGAGAGTCTAAAGAGCGTATCCGCACGGCAGTAAAGCACGCAGGGTTTCAGATTCCAGGAAAAAGAATTGTAGTAAATCTTGCCCCTGCGGGAGTTAAGAAAGAGGGGGCATACTTCGACCTGCCTATTGCAATGGGTATGCTTATCAGCTCCGAGCAGATTAAAACTACCGACCTTTCCGACTGTGCATTCTTTGGAGAGCTATCCCTTGACGGAAAGCTCCGTGGTATCCGCGGTGCCCTGCCTATGGCAATAACAGCCTTTCAAAACGGGATAAAGAAAATATTCCTCCCCGAAGAAAATGCAAAAGAGGCGGCAGTTGTTGCAGAGGCACAGGTTTACGGAGTTAAAACTCTGGAAGAGCTTATAAAACATATAACAGGTGAAGAAGAAATTAAGCGTACAATAGTAGATATAGACAAACTTTTCCGTCAGGCGGCGGAAACCGAGCTTGATTTTTCAGAGGTAAGAGGTCAACAGGGGGCAAAACGAGCTCTTGAAGTAGCGGCAGCAGGAGGACATAATCTGTTGCTTATCGGGCCCCCGGGCTCCGGCAAGACCATGCTTGCCCAGAGGATACCCTCGATTTTACCCGAGCTGAGCTTTGAAGAGGCCCTTGAGGTTACCAAGGTTCACTCAATAGCAGGAACTCTTAGTGAAAATCAGCCTATGGTGCTGAGCAGACCCTTCAGGAGTTCCCATCACACAGTTTCTGCAGTTGGTCTTGCAGGGGGCGGTTCAACTCCAAGACCGGGTGAGGTCAGCCTTGCTCATCACGGAGTTTTGTTCCTTGACGAGCTGCCTGAGTTTCGAAAGGATGCATTGGAAATTCTCCGTCAACCTTTAGAGGACGGGGCAGTTACCATAACAAGAGCAGGGGGAACATATTCATATCCATGTAACATTATGCTTGTTGCGTCTATGAACCCTTGCCCATGCGGATATTACGGAGATAAAAAGCACGACTGCGGTTGTTCCCTTTCCAAAATCAAAAAGTATTTGGGAAAGGTCAGCGGTCCTCTGCTTGACAGAATAGATTTACATATAGAAGTTCCCGCTGTGGAATATGATGACCTTGAACAAAAGAGCAAATCAGGAGAGAGCTCTGCTGAAATTAAAAGACGGGTTAACGATGCCCGAAAAATTCAGCTTAAGCGGTACAAGGGTACAGGAATTTACTCAAATTCACAGCTTACTCCTGCCCTTATGGAGAAGTTTTGCAATCTTACAGAAGAGGGGTCAGTTCTTTTACGGGAAGCCTTTGACGATTTGGGAATGAGTGCAAGAGCCCACAACCGTATCTTAAAGGTGGCACGGACAATAGCTGACCTTGAGGGAAGTGAAAAGATTCAGGCGGAGCATCTTGCAGAGGCTATTCAGTATCGGTCTCTTGACCGAAAATTCTGGTCCTAACGAACGTGACGTTCGATCCGCTCCTTACACGGCAGAGCCGTGATGGATGCAGTACAGGTCAGCTTCGCTGACAAGCGTGACGCTTGACCCAATGCCGTCCCTTTATAGAGGAAAAGGCATACATCTACGCCGAGCCACAGGGTGTATTGTAGGGGACGGCGTCCTCGACGTCCCGTTTGTATCATTACAAAAATAATAACAAATAAAGGATAAAAAAACATGAATTTACATATCGTATTGGTGGAGCCTGAAATTCCATCAAACACAGGAAACATATCAAGGACCTGTTCCATTACGGGTGCCTCCCTTCATCTTGTTCATCCCCTTGGCTTTGACATCAGCGAAAAACAAGTAAAGCGTGCAGGTCTTGATTATTGGGACGAGCTTAAGCTTTTTGAGTATCAGAGCTTCGATGAGGTGAGGAAAGCCTACCCCGACGGAGATTTTTATTATTGCACCACAAAGGGCGTAAACACTTACAGCGATGTTGACTATAAAGCATCGCCCTCGGGAGAGATTTTTCTGGTTTTCGGCAAGGAAACAAAAGGACTTCCCGAGCCTTTGCTTAAAGAAAATCCCCATAAATGTATAAGAATTCCTATGGGAGAGAACATGAGATCACTTAATCTGTCTAACTCCGTGGCAATTATTGCCTATGAGGTTTTAAGACAGTACGACTTTGAAAATTTAGAGAAAGAAGGTATAATGCCATGATAAGATTTATGACAGACGCTGCAGCAGATATCACTGCTGATATTGCAAAGGAAATGGATATAACAGTTCTGCCTTTTATGATTCATTTTGGTGAAAAGAGTATTAAAGCAGACGAAAATCTTGACTATGACAGTTTTTATCAGACAGTAAGGGAAAGTGATGTAATCCCCTCTACAAGCCAGATGAGTCCTGCTGATATTGAAGAGCTTTATCGCAAGCTTGGCGCAGAGGGTGACCCTATTATTCATGTTACTATTTCTGCAAAGGCAAGCGGTATTAACAACACCTCTCACATGGTGGCAGAACAGCTCAAGGATGAGGGCTTTGATATTACCATTATAGATTCCACCACCTTTTCATACCCTATAAGCAAGGTTGTTATAGAGGCGGCACAGATGGCAAAAGAGGGCAGAGAAAAACAGGAGATTATTGATTATATGACTGCCTGTTATAAAAGGGACAACGCGTATTTTGTGGTTGACGACCTTACCTATCTTCAAAAGGGCGGACGTATTAAGGCTACCACAATGGCAATAAGCAAAGCTTTAGACATTAAGCCAATTCTCAGCATTAACGACGGCTTGGTGGAGGCATACCAAAAGGTCCGCGGTCTTAAAAAGGCCATGTCAGTCCTTACAGGCTATGTGGAAGAACGTATGGACGCTCCGGAGGAAAATGAGGTTTATATTCTCCATTCCGATGCCCCCGACAAGGTGGAAATCCTGAAAAAGCAGGTAGAAGAAAAGGTCAATCCAAAAGCTATAAAGGTTATGAACATCGGACCTATTATCACAGCTCATGCCGGGCTTGGACTTGTGGGAATATACTTTAAACACAAACAGTCATACGAAAAATAAGGAAGTGACCTTTAAATGTTTTTAGAACGGGACGAAATGAAGTTTGCCATATTATACACACTAAAAAGGTATGTTGAGCCAATAAACATGCCGACTTTGAGTGAAATTCTTACAGTTGGCAAAGAGGTTATGGGTTATTTTGACCTTGCCAATCTCCTTAGCGAACTTATAGAAGATAAGTACGTTGCCATGAAGTATTATCGTAACGACCAATGCTTCTATTTAAGCGATAAAGGAACCGACACCAACGACTTTTTCTTTGAGCGTGTACCAAAGAGCATCCGCACACATATAGAAAACGCCGTGGGTGCAATAAAGTTTGCTGACCAGGCAGACCCCAACGCAATAATGACGGAGATTCTTCCTATTGCCCCCTATCAGTATATGGCATCACTTAAAATGCTGGATGCAGGAACTCCTCTTATGGAGCTCCAGGTTTTTGCAGGGTCAAAGGCAGACGCCGAAAAAGCAGTAAAGGCACTTCGCAAAAACTCCTCAGAGATATATAACGACATAATAAAAAGAATGGACTAATTATGGAAAGGAAAGATAAAAATGAGTGAATGTACACATGATTGTTCGTCATGCAGTTCAAACTGCGGCGAGCGCAAAGAACCAAACAATTTTTTAGCACCTGCAAATAAAATGAGCGATGTTAAAAAGGTAATCGGCATTGTCAGCGGTAAAGGCGGCGTAGGTAAATCTCTTGTTACCTCACTCCTTGCGGCAGGAATGCAGAGAGAGGATTACAGAACTGCAATCCTCGATGCCGACATCACAGGACCGTCTATCCCTATGATGTTTGGCATAAACAATGTAAAGGCAAAGGGTAACGAATTCGGAATTCTTCCCGTGCAGACAACCAACGGCACATCTGTTATGTCTGTTAATCTTCTTCTTGAAAACGAAACCGACCCTGTTGTATGGCGCGGTCCCGTTATTGCAGGAACTGTTAAACAGTTCTGGTCAGACGTTGTATGGGAAGATGTTGACTATATGTTCGTTGATATGCCCCCTGGTACAGGTGATGTTCCCCTTACAGTGTTCCAGTCCCTGCCGGTTGACGGGATTGTGGTTGTTACATCACCACAGGAGCTTGTTTCTATGATAGTAGGCAAGGCTGTTAAAATGGCAAAAATGATGAATATCCCCATTTTAGGTCTTGTGGAAAACATGAGCTATGTTGAGTGCGGAAAATGCGGAGAAAAGGTTTCTGTCTTTGGCGAAAGCCATATAGACGAGGTTGCCGCAGAGTACGGGCTCAAGGTCCTTGGCAGACTCCCAATCGACCCCAAAATTGCGGAAAACTGCGATAAGGGTAAGGTAGAGGCTATCAACGGTCAGCAATGGCTGGGCGATGCCTTTGAGGAATTAAAGAAATTATAAAGAAAGAGATTGCCACGGTAAAACCGCGGCAATCTTTTTTTATTCCAAATACACCAATATGGTATCTATATTCTCGTCCGAATATTCAATTTCTGCCGAATACATTCGTGCAATTTCAAATAAATCTTTTAATTCAGCTTTTCTATGTACGTTCAAAAGTGCTTTTATCAGGTCATAACTCAATAATGCAAATTTAACCCTTTCTTCAAATCTGCCGTCATAAAGACTGTCGGGAAGATGCCGATAGATAAAATAGATAATCAACTGTTCAAAGGCTGTAGAAAATTCTTCCTCATCAAATTCCCCAAAAGCTTGCTCTTTCAGTTCATTTAGTTTTTCTGTCCAACTTTCCTCAAGACGTTCAAGACCTAAATATAAATCTGCCATTTCGCCGTGGGACAGAATTTTTTTCTCTATGTCAAGGAGTATGCAAAGATTTTCAATCCGCTGGTCTATTGTCCAATCCCTATCCTGCAAAACATCAAAAATTTTGCTTCGAATATTAAAGAAAACCTCTTCGTCCTGAGGAATTTCCTCTGTATCTTTTTCGATTTCAATAATCCGCATCTTTTCTTTTCTGCTGAGTATAAGACGTGATACCTCTTCGCAACACAGCCCCAAACCAATCTCTGTGCGGCTTTCAAAGAAGTTGCGAAATCTGGGGTGGTCGGCACAGATGTTGCAGAGATGTGTTTCACCTAAATTTATTATTATATCGCAAAGATTGTCCTTATTTAAAAAGGGACAGCGGTCATTCTCTTTAAGGCAAAAATGCGGGGTGTCGGTTTTGTCAATATTTTCTCTAAGGCGGTTGCCGAAATCACCCTCAACATTTTCGTAAAAACCGAGAGTATCTTCGTCTATGTCAATTTCCCAGCCAATACAACAGTTGTGCTTGCACTTATCTGCAATACACTTAAAGTGCATATAATAATCAGGCACAAAAACAGACATATTATCCCCTCCGAAATTCATGGTTTTATATACCCCCAGTGACTTTTTATGCGTGTTCGTATAAGTCTGCCCGAATTTGTAAATTCCCTCAATATTCTTGTTGCGGTAGCAGGAGAAACTCCAAAAAGAGTCTGAATATCTTTATTCATAATATAATCATGCGACCCAAGAAACCGGTCGATTTGCTGAAAGCGTATATCTGATTTGCTATGGACAGGGGTAACAGAATATTGGGCATCAACGGCTTCCTGTAAAGCTTCTTTAATAACGGATAACATAAACTCAATAAATTTTGTTGAATCACCTGCATTGTTGGATATATTTATAGCATCGTAATATTCTTTTTGGTTATGGTGTATTATTGACTCTATAGGAAGCCACGCAAAAATCGGATTCCAGACAGAGAGCAACCGTGTGTGCCATAGTCTTCCAATTCTGCCATTGCCGTCCAGAAACGGATGAATCAGTTCAAATTCATAATGAAAAACGCAACTTTTTATCAGTATATGAATATCGCTTGTCTTTACCCAATCCAAAAGCTCCTGTACAAGATCAGGAACATATTGCGGTAACGTGCCGACATGAAGAACATTACCCTCGTTATCTACAACGCCAACCGGACGTGAACGAAATACACCCGCTTCCTGAACAAGACCTCTTACCATAATACTATGGGCAGTTAAAAGGTCATCAACAGAATAGGGATTCAGACTTTCCATGCAGTCATAAATTTCATAAGCGTTCTTTACTTCTGCAATATCCTTCGGAGGTGCTATAATTCGCTTGCCTGCCAAAACTGCAGTAACCTGTTCAATATTCAAAGTGTTTTGCTCAATTGCAAGAGATGAGTAAATAGTCCGTATCCTGTTGGTTCTACGCAAGGTAGGATTAACGAAACTCGAACTTACAACACTTACTTTGCCCGTAAGTTCGGCAATCTCTATGACTTCTGTTGTAATTTTTTCGTTTATCTCAAATGGTGGTTTTTCATTTTTCAAATAAATCACCTCGCGTTTTATTATATCATTTCATCAATCAAAAATCAAGTCATCAATCAAAAAATGATTGATGACTTATAGTTCTATTATCGTGAAACGACCTATACTGCCTTAATCACAGCTTTGCCTATGCGAAGCTCTTGCAGTTTCTTTAGACTGCATTAAATTGCCGTAGATTGTGCTTTTGTAAAACCGAGCTATATATAAACAAAAGTGCAAGATGCGGTGATTTTATCAGTCTTATTTCATTGCTTCTTCGATAGCAACTGCAACTGCAACAGTCATACCAACCATTGGGTTGTTACCTGCACCGATAAGACCCATCATTTCAACGTGAGCAGGAACTGAAGAAGAACCTGCAAACTGTGCATCTGAGTGCATACGACCCATAGTATCTGTCATACCATAAGATGCAGGACCTGCAGCCATGTTATCAGGATGGAGAGTACGTCCTGTACCGCCGCCTGATGCAACAGAGAAGTATTTCTTGCCCTGTTCAATACATTCTTTCTTGTATGTACCTGCAACAGGATGCTGGAAACGTGTTGGGTTGGTTGAGTTACCAGTAATAGAAACGTCAACGCCCTCTAAGTGCATGATAGCAACGCCTTCACGAACGTCATCTGCACCGTAGCAACGAACCTTTGCACGTTCGCCATTTGAGTAAGCAGTTTCTTTAACTACCTTAACTTCGCCTGTGTAGTAGTCAAACTGAGTCTGTACATAGGTAAAACCGTTAATTCTTGAAATAATCTGAGCAGCATCTTTACCAAGACCGTTAAGGATAACACGGAGGTCTTCCTTTCTTGCCTTGTTAGCGCTCTTTGCAAGGCCGATAGCACCCTCTGCAGCCGCGAATGATTCGTGACCAGCTAAAAATGCGAAACATTTTGTTTCTTCGCGGAGAAGTCTTGCACCAAGGTTACCATGACCAAGGCCAACCTTTCTGTCGTCTGCAACAGAACCGGGGATACAAAATGCCTGAAGTCCCAGACCGATTTTTTCAGCAGCGTCAGCCGCGTTGGTAACACCGTCTTTGATTGCAATAGCCGCACCTACGATATAAGCCCAGCAAGCGTTCTCAAAACAGATAGGCTGAATGCCTTTTACCATATTATAAACATCAATACCCTTGTCATCGCAAATCTGCTTAGCTTCTTCAATAGAAGAGATGCCATGCTTTTTAAGTTCTGCGTTGATCTGGTCTATTCTTCTTTCATAACTTTCAAATAAAGCCATTATCAATTACCTCCTCTATTATTCGTGACGTGGGTCGATGAGCTTAGCTGCATCATCAACTCTACCATACTGACCGCTTGCCTTTTCAAGAGCCTCGTTTGCATCCATGCCCTTGCCAATCATCTCCATCATCTTGCCAAGGTGAACGAACTTGTAACCGATAATCTGGTTCTCGTCGTCAACGGCGATCTTTGTGATGTAACCCTCTGCAAGTTCAAGGTAACGTGGACCCTTGTCAAGTGTTGCATAAGTAGTACCAACCTGGCTGCGGAGACCTTTACCTAAGTCCTCAAGACCAGCGCCGATTGGAAGACCGTCTTCAGAGAAAGCAGTCTGTGTACGTCCGTATACAATCTGCAGGAATAACTCACGCATAGCGGTGTTAATAGCATCACAAACAAGGTCTGTGTTCATTGCTTCAAGAAGAGTCTTACCAACTAAAATCTCAGATGCCATAGCAGCAGAGTGGGTCATACCGCTACAACCAACTGTCTCAACAAGAGCCTCCTGAATGATGCCCTCTTTAACATTAAGGGTCAGCTTACATGTACCCTGCTGAGGAGCACACCAGCCAATACCGTGGGTTAAACCGGAAATTTCTTTAATTTCTTTTACCTGTGTCCATTTTCCCTCCTGAGGAATGGGTGCAGGTCCGTGATATGCGCCTTTAGCTAAAGGACACATATTTTCTACTTCGCTTGAATATTTCATTTACTTTACTCCTTTCATGAAATAGGCATAGTTGCCTTTTTTACCCATTTGGCAATATTTTATCATATAAAAAGCAATTTATCAACATTTTTCTTCAAATTCATTATTTTAACCAATAAATTTTTTGGAGTTTTCTCCCTCTTCGTTGATAATATAAAAACCCTGACATCAAAATTTGTATCTTTTTTTGGGGGATAGAAAAAAAGAGTCAGAATGAGCAAACTGAGCCAAATCAAGGCATAAAACCTTGATTTGGGGTACCCGAAGGCGTACAGAGGTACGTCGAGAGGCGAAGTTTGCTTATAGCAAAAAGGTAAGAAATAAAAGAAAAAGGTCTTCAAAAAGACCTTTTTCAACTTATGCATTAAAAATCATAAATTTATCAACTTTCTTCTTATGCTGATTAGCTTTATTCCTACCTTTTTGTGGTCTGAACTTTTTTTCATCCCTCATCTTTTTAATCACGACTGTCGGCATTATTATAACTGTTTAATATATCAATATTCTCCATCGCCTTGCCCGTTCCGTAAACTACACATTCCTCGGGATTCTGAGCTATGGTGGTCTTTATTCCTGTTTCGGTCTGAATCATCTTATCAATCCCGTAGATATAAGCACAACCGCCTGTTAAGACAATACCGTTGGCACTTATATCGCCCATAAGCTCAGGTGGGGTTTCTTCCAGAACATTCTTTATCTCTTCCACAATACTCATGGCAGATTCATAAATAGCGTCATATATCTCGTCAGATGTTATCTGTAAGGTTTTTGGCAATCCCGATATAAGACTTCTGCCTCTAATATCCATAGCAAGAAGCTTGTCCCTTTTACGTACACAGCCGATTTTGATTTTAAGCTCTTCGGCAGTCCGCTCTCCCACCAGAATATTATATTTTTTTCTGATATATCTGATGATGGATTCATCAAAGTTATCCCCTGCAATCTTAATAGACTTGCTTATAACAATTCCTCCAAGAGAAACAACCGCAATATCACTTGTTCCGCCGCCGATATCCACAACCATGCTTCCTCTGGGCTGGGTAAGGTCTATCCCCGCTCCCAACGCCGCTGCAAGAGGCTCTTCTATAAGGCAAACCTTTCTTGCCCCTGCTGAAAGCCCTGCGTCTATAACCGCACGCTCCTCAACCTCTGTAATACGGCTTGGAACGCTTATTATAACCCTTGGCTTGAAAATACTGCTGAATATACCTTTTTGAGTCACTCTCTGCATAAAATATTTAAGCATACGCTCCGTCACGGTATAGTCAGAAATAACCCCCTCCTTTAAGGGTCTTGCGGCAATAATGTTCCCGGGGGTTCTGCCCAGCATCTTCTGGGCATCCCGTCCCACTGCCAGAAGTCTGTTTGTGTCCTTATCCACAGCAACAACAGCAGGCTCTTTTGCAATTATGCCACGCTCTTTAGTATATATAAGTACAGACGATGTACCTAAATCTATCCCTATGTCTTGTCCTAACATATATATTCTCCTTTATGTTCTCCTTTTCGAATGGGTTACAACAATGTTACAAAAATGTTACAAGGTGTATTTTACAACATTTCCGAATAACTGTCAATGACTAAAAATGATTTTTTGGGAAATTTATAGAATAAATATATAACGGCCAACAAAATATTACAGAATGGCTTGAAAAACAACAATAAAACAGATATAATGGAAATAATAAGAGGCGGAAAGGAATGATATAATGTCCTTCAGAAAAGCCATAGGGCATTTTAAGACAATTACAAAGCATCGGCACATGGTAATTCGCCATTGTAAAAAGGCGGGGATACTGTGGCAAGGTCTTTTTCATGATTTGTCCAAGTACACTATAAGCGAGTTTAAGGCAGGAGCAACATATTATGCCGACGGGAAAAGAAGCCCCAACGAGGCAGAACGGGAAAAGTTCGGATATTCGCCTGCCTGGTTACATCACAAGGGCAGAAATAAGCATCATTTTGAGTACTGGACAGACTATAACCCAAAAGAGAAAAGGGTTATGCCCGTTAAGATGCCATATAGATATTTTAAAGAGCTTATCTGTGACAGGGTGGCGGCAAGCAAGATTTATCAGGGCGAAAACTATACCGACTCACATCCCCTTGAATATTTTATGAAAGGTGATGTTAATCGGTTTATCCATCCCGAAACATCGGATATGATAAGAAAGTATCTAACTATTTTAGCAGAGGACGGAGAAGAAGCAATGTTCCGCAAACTCCGCAGCAAGCGTGACGAACGTGACGTTCGATCCGGTCCTTACACGGCAGAGCCGTGATGGATGCAGTAGCGGTTTCCGACGTCCAACAGTTTTCTTTGACCCGATGTCTTCGTATAAATAAATAATTAAGGAGTTTTACAATGAGATACAAAATATTAAAAACCAACATAACAGACCCGTCTGCCACCTCTCCTGAATGGGAAAAGGCAAATACAGGTCGGATAGAAGTTCAGAGATGGAAAGAATTCTATCAGCCAATCGAAACAACCTTTAAAATTCTTAAAGGTCCGGAGGGCATAAGCGTTTTATTGCATACAAATGAAAAAAATCTCAAGGCAGAATGTCTTGAGGAAAACGGAGAAATCTGTATGGATAGCTGTATGGAGTTTTTCTTTAAGCCTGACCCATGGGATTTGAATTACATGAATATTGAAATAAACCCAAAAGGTATAATGCATATTGGAATAGGCAAGGACAGACACGGAAGAGAGCCTATATGGGAAGACAGAAAAACCTTCAGCATAGAATCAATTCCAAATGAGGGTGACTGGACACTGAAGTTTTATCTGCCCTTTGACTTCCTCTTAAAGTATTATAAGAAAATCGCACCTGTTTGCCGTGGAAATTTCTATAAATGCGGCGAAGACACAGACCACTCCCATTTTATAACGTGGTCAGAGGTAGAGGTGGAAAACCCCGACTTTCATATAGCAGATTTCTTTGGTAAATTTGAATTCGAAGAATAAAAAAGTGTTTTAACAAACACATCAACCCCCTGCCCCCAATCTTGGGGGACTAATGAACACGTTCTTGTTATTACGTCAATTACTGCGTAATTTCCTACATAATAAAAAACAGATGTAAAAGCAAAGCAATGCTTTTACATCTGTTTTTCTATTTGCCCAAATATGTGAAGTGCATGTGGTCTCTTGTTCCGCTTACCCATGCATTTCCGCCCCAGAGCCAGCCATACTTGGCAAAGGTCTGGACAACCACCCCGTCTTTGGGGAATGAATAAATTGAATTTTCGGGGTCATAGAAGCTTCCTACCGTTGTACCGTTTGCATAGGTACAATAGTTTTCGTTATAGTTAAGGTCGATTGCTGTTCCGTAGTTATGGTCAGAGTACGCACCGCTTGACATAGCATTACGCCATCCGTACGCGGTCACATCTTTAATAGGTGCCTTAACAGGAGAATAATAAATCTCCTCAAAAATTGCAATAACATCTTCCTTTAAAACAGTGTTTATTTTAAAGGACAGAGTTGATGAATACATCTCGTTGTTGGAATTAAGCTTCCATACATTTACTGTTACATCGCTCATATTAGCATCAGCCTCTGCAGCAGATGTGTACTTGGGTCCATCGCCAAATACAATTTTTTCTTTTAAAGCAGCCTCGCCGTTTACCAGGGTTTCGGAATAGGTCTTAAGAGCATAAAGTCCGTTTTTATCGGGACTTTGAAGTGGTGTGCCGCTTGGCGCATAACCTGCATTTCCCGTTGCAGCAACAGTTGGTGCATCGGGATTATTGGCATTTGCAAGGGCAACCGTAGCTCCGCTTGGCAGAGTTATGCTCTTTATAAGAGTATGGATTGTGTTTCCTGCAGAATCCTTTGTCTGGCGGAGAACAGTTTTAATCTGACCGTCACGTTCGGGACTGTAACGGAGATAGCAACGATAAACAACAACTGCCGCTTCCTCACGGGTTATGGGGTCGTTGGGACGAAATCTTCCATCTTCGTCGCCTGCCATAAGGTTGTTTTCCAGCATAAATGCCACATTGGTTTTTGCCCAGGATGCAATTTCCTCTGCATCTGTAACATCATCAAAAATTTTCTCGGGCACGTGATAATCTCCCACCGAACCTGCCGCCTGAAGAAGATTGGTTATAATCTTACACATTTCCTGTCTTGTAAGAGTGCCTAAAGGTTTGAAATTACCCTCGCCGTCACCCTCAACTATCTTCACATGATGTGCCATATTTGGAAATGGTGCATCAGTATCCTTAAAGGGACTCTTTGGAGAAGTAGAAACATTCTCCGCTGTAATGGTGGCATATAAGTTTACTGCCAGATTTACAAAATCTCCTCTTGAAATAGGTGCCTGATAGGATTTATTGGAATATTCCTCAGATATAATAGTAAGGCTCCGCGCGCCCTCTACTGCATCAACCGCCCAAAAGCTTGGGTCGTATGCAAAGCACTGTAAAAACTGTGTACATAGCATAGTTATAATCAATATAGTACAAACTAATATTTTCTTCATGGGTTTCACCTCGAAATTCTAACTGCATAAATTTACTTTTAAAAGTATACCACAAACAAAAGGAAATTTCAACTTTTTAACCGATTATTAACAAAATGTTGATAATTTTGACTCTAAATGATATAATGATATATCGAAGATGAACTCATCTGACAACGGGCGATTCGTGAATCGCCCCTACAAAAATGTAGGGGACGCCGTCCTCGACGTCCCGTTAATGGATAAAGGAGTGCTTGCAATGTATAACACTAATAACGAACTTTTTGAATTTATAGAAAAATCGCCCTGCAGTTTCTTTACGGTTAAGAATATTACTGACACATTAAAGGAACATGGCTTTACTGAATTAAAAGAATGTGAAGAATGGAAGATAGTAAATGGCGGAAAATATTTTGTCACAAGAAATATGTCTTCTGTTGTTGCATTTTCCATGCCTCAAGAGGATTTTAAGGGGTTTAACATAACTGCATCCCACAGTGACTCTCCGTGTTTTAAGGTAAAACCCGACTCCGAAATACTATCCGACGGGTATATAAAGCTCAATACCGAGAAATACGGCGGAATGCTTATGCACAGCTGGATAGACAGGCCCCTGTCCCTTGCAGGAAGAGTTACCTACAGGAATGAAAACAGAATTGAAACAAAGCTTGTAAACATTGACAAAGACCTTTTGGTTATTCCAAACCTTGCCATACATTTCGGGAAGGTTGAAGAGCCAAATCCTCAAACAGATATGTTGCCAATTCTGGGCGAGGGCACAGAAAAAGGCGGGTTTTCAGAGCTTATTGCAAAAAGTGCAGGCATTGCCAAAGAGGATATTCTGGGCTGGGAATTCTTTGTATATAACAGGGATAAGGGGAAGGTTCTGGGCAAAGACGGCGAGTATATAGTCGCCCCCAGGATTGATGACCTTCAATGTGTCTTTGGAACTTTAAGAGGCTTCCTCAAAAGCGGAAAATCGGAATCAGTAAAGGTTTACTGCGTTTTTGACAACGAGGAGGTGGGCTCATCCACCAAACAGGGGGCAAACTCCACATTTCTTTATGACACTCTTACAAGAATATGCGACGCCACAGGCGTTTCACAAAGGGAATTCCTTAAAAGGCTCCGCTCCTCATTTGTGATATCAGCAGATAACGGTCATGCAATTCATCCAAACCACCCCGAAAAGAATGACCCTGTTTGCAAGCCAAAGATGAACGGGGGTATATTGATAAAACACAACGCAAACCAAAAATATACAACCGACAGTATATCATGTGCAATCTTCAAAAGCATCTGCCACGAGGCAGGTGTTCCCTGCCAGAATTTTGCCATAAGAAGTGATATTCCCGGGGGGTCAACTCTTGGTAATATCTCAACGGGAAAGGTATCTGTCAACACGGTGGATATCGGGCTTTGCCAGCTGGCTATGCACTCTGCCTGTGAGACGGCAGGGGCCTATGACACAGATTATCTTATAAAAGCTATAGAGAAATTTTACGAAAAAAGTATTATAGCAACATCTGACGGATGCTATGAAGTAAAATAATATTCCGTTTTTATCAATAATAGAATAGTATAAAAGACTCTATTATTGAAAGGTGGAATAAAATGAACTACACATTCAGCGATCTAAAATCAAAAGAGGTTATCCATGTAGGTGACGGAGAGAGGTTAGGGTTTGTTTCCGATTTGGAGATTGATGCTGTCACAGGACGGGTTTTATCCATAAGTGTTCCAGGTGCGTATAGAATTCTGGGGATTTGGGGAAAGGAGCCCGACCAGAGAATCCCATGGGAAAACATTAAGAAAATCGGCGATGACCTAATAATAATCTCCAACAAGCGTGACGAACGTGACGTTCGATCCAACTCCGTCCCTTTGTAGATGAAAAGGCATACATCTACCCCGAGCCACATGTGTAAGGGACGACACCGCTCCCTTGCCTAAAGGGGGGAAGAAATCCGCAAGGATTTCAGGGGGGATTCATCCGACGTCCCGCAAGTATGACACAAAAGGGAGAGCAAAACGCTCTCCCTATTCTATAACCAATTCCACAGGGCAGTGGTCACTGCCAAAGATTTCCTGATGGATTGATGCATCTCTCAGGCGATCTTTAAGGCTGTCCGATACAATAAAATAGTCAATTCTCCAGCCGGCGTTCTTCTCACGAGCTTTAAAACGATAGGACCACCAGGAATATTCCCCTTGGGCATCCGGATAAAAATACCTGAAGGTATCTATCTTATTATCATTTAAAAGCTCCGTCATTTTCTCGCGCTCCTGGTCGGTAAACCCTGCACTCATACGGTTGGTTTTGGGGTTCTTAAGGTCAATCTCACAATGGGCAACATTTAAATCACCGCAATAAATTACAGGCTTTGTTTCTTCAAGCTTTGCAAGATACACCCTCAAAGCATCTTCCCATTCCATACGATAGGACAAACGCTTAAGCTCGTTTTGGGAATTTGGAGTATAGCACACCACCACATAAAAATCCTTATATTCGGCAGTAATAAGTCTGCCCTCTTTATCATGCTCCTCAATTCCCATGCCGTAACTGACAGAAACGGGCTCTTCCTTTGTAAAAAGAGCAGTTCCCGAATATCCTTTTTTCTCGGCATAGTTCCAGAACTGGTGATAGCCTTTTAAATCAAGCTCAATCTGCCCCTCCTGAAGCTTTGTTTCCTGCAGACAGAAAATATCCGCATCAAGCTCCTGAAAAATGTCCATAAACCCTTTCTGAACACAGGCACGAAGTCCGTTTACATTCCATGAAATAAGTTTCATAACAGTCTACCTCATTTTAACAACAAAATTTTTACGCAAAAAACACTTGCAATTTCCAAATATCTGTGATAGAATAACCTTTGTTGTAAATTTAATATTTGCCGCTGTGGTGAAATTGGCAGACGCAACGGACTCAAAATCCGTCGGGGGCAACTCCGTGTCGGTTCGACTCCGACCAGCGGCACCAGAAAATCCGTACACGATAGTGTGCGGATTTTTTACTTATTACCTATTCACTCTCCACTATTCCCTAAAAATATTTAAGTACGGATTTTTTGGAAAGTAATAAGTAATAGTGAATAATGAAAAAGTTACGGTAGTTTTGCTTACGCAAAACAAAAATTAAAATATATCTTCCCCTTACAGAGCTGATATAATATCCTCTTTTGGTCGAAAGCCCACCATTCTGGTTTTCTCCTGACCGTTTTCAAAGACTATAAGGGTAGGGATACTCATTACGTTATACTGCATAGCAATCTGGGGACTTTCATCAACGTTCAGCTTACCGACGGTTATATCCCCTCTCTCTTCGGCGATTTCCTCAACAATGGGCGCTACCATTTTGCAGGGCCCGCACCAATCCGCATAGAAATCCAGCAAAACAACACCTGTGTTATTTAATATCTCGCTTTCAAAATTCTCATTATTAATTTTTTTAACACTCATTTTATTTTCCTCCTAATACTTTGATTTATAGTAGAGCATACAATGGCAATACCCCTCAAAATCAGGGTCTGCTATCTGGGCTTTGAATTCTTCACACATGCATTTATACTCGGGAAGCTTTGGAATCCGGCAAGGACAGTAGCCGTCTTTTTCAGCAAGCCCCTTTTTTATGCTTTCAACAATTTCCTTATTTTCGTTTAAACGAATAGCCATATAATAACCTCCCTTTTCTTTTGGTACATTTATAATAACACTTATTATGTTCATTGTCATCTGTTTTTTATCATTTTTTATATTTATTTCATCTTAAAAGATATGCTATTGTAAAGTTTGACTATTGCAAAAATTGTTAAGAAGTGTATAATGGTTATTTGTAGGAGTGTGGTAACCATGAATTGTGAAAAACTTTTTAATACCATTGATGAGCTAAACGAAAAATACCTGAATATATGGGAAGATGTTTGCAACATAGAAAGCCCCACCGACTATAAAGAGGGCGTAGATGAATGCGGAAGATATTTCATAAAAATTGCAGAGGAAAAAGGCTGGAAAGTAGAGGTCTGCAAGCAGGATGTGGCAGGTGACGTTGTGGTAATCACCATGAATCCTGACAGTTCAGAACAGCCTGTTGCTCTTTCGGGACATATTGATACAGTACACCCTGTTGGGCTTTTTGGAACACCGCCAACACGCCGCGATGACACTTTTATTTACGGGCCGGGTGCAAGCGATTGTAAGGGCGGTGTGGTTGCAGGTTTTCTTGCTATGGATGCCCTGAACAGAATTGGTTTTGACAAAAGACCTGTTCAGCTTTTATTACAGTCCGATGAGGAAAAGGGCAGCTCCCCAAGCGGCAAAGCTACCATAAACTATATATGTGAAAAGGCAAAGGATGCAATTGCTTTTTTAAACCTTGAACCTCATATTGCCCATACATCTACCATGATTCGAAAGGGAATTTTAAGATACGAATTTAATATAACAGGAAAAGCGGTTCATTCTTCATTATGCTATGATGGGGCAAGTGCCATAACCGAGGCGGCTCATAAAATCTTAAAGCTTGAAGAGATGAAAGACAAAGACGGGATAACCTGTAACTGCGGACTTATCCGTGGTGGCTCTGCCGGTAACTCTGTTCCTGCTGAATGTTCTATTGTAGCAGACCTCCGTTATCCTGAACCAAAGGATTATGATATTATTGACAGAAGAATGAAAGAAATTGCAGAGGAAAACACTATCGAGGGTTGTACCTGTGAAGTAAAGCAGATAAGTTCAAGACCTGCCATGCACAAAGCAGAAAAGAACTTCGCTTTACTGAATAAAGCAAACAAAATCTTTAAAGAGAATGGTCTGCCCGAACTCACCGTCAGAATTAACAATGGCGGAAGCGATGCAGCTTATGTCACTTTAAACAATATTCCATGTATGGATTCTTTGGGGGTGGAGGGTTTAGAAGAACATTCTGAATTTGAACGTGCAAAGCTTGACTCTTTAAAGAACTCTGCCAAAAGAATTGCAGCACTTACCTACTGTATTGAATAAAAGGATGATTAAACTATGAAGAAAAGTGAAAAAAGAAAGAAAATCGAAAGCTTTTTGTTAATGAATGCAGGGTGCATTCTGCTTGCATTTGGTGTATACTTTTTTAAAATACCCAATGGTTTTGCCACAGGGGGCGTTTCAGGTATCGGTACTATTTTAGCCCAGCTAACACCAATCTCGGCAGGAATCTGGATATGGATACTCAACATTGTCCTTTTGGTTCTGGGCTTTTTGCTCTTGGGAAAGAAGACAGGACTGAAAACCGTATACTGCAGTATGTTATATTCTGCAATCACGTACATACTGGAGATAATTGTTCCCCTGTCACAACCACTTTCCAACCAGCCTCTTTTAGAGCTTATATATGCTATGCTTTTAACCTCCATAGGCGCGGCAATGATTTTCAACAGTAATGCCTCATCAGGAGGCACCGATATTGCAGCTCTTATTTTAAAGAAATATACAAGCATAGACGTAGGAAAGGCACTTCTTGCAACGGATTTTATTGTAGCAGCAAGTTCGTTTTTTGTATTTAATATGCAAACGGGACTTTTCTCCCTTTTAGGACTTTTTGCAAAAGCCTTTATAGTGGACGGCGTTATAGAAAGCTTCCATACCTGTAAATACTTTGTGGTTATTACATCAGAGCGTGAGAAAATCTCAAGCTATATAATAGAAAATCTCCACCACGGAGCAACAACAGGAGTTGTGGTGGGAGAATATACCCATCAGGAAAAAGCCATGATTCACACGGTCTGCCGCCGAATCGAGGCAATTAAATTAAGAAATAAAATTAAGGAAATCGACCCTCATGCATTCATTATTGTCACAACCAGCAGCGAGATTATAGGTCGGGGTTTCAGGAGTATATAATTTAGAGAAAGTCTGCAATGACGGGACGGAATTTTTTTGTAAGAAGATATCCTGCTATATTCAGGATAATAACCGATATCCAGAAAATAATAAAATTAAAATCTGCAACGCTCTCCCCAAAAAGGAGGGCGTTTCTGTATCCCTCAATCAAAATTGCAACAGGATTATAGTCTGCAACCCACCTGATGTTATCAGGCAAATCAGCAGAATTCCAGAAGACAGGAGTTATCCAGAACCCTAACTGAACTATCACCCCTGCCGCATATTTCACATCCTTAAATCTTACACAGAGCAGAGAAATAATCTTACCAAGTCCAAGACAGAATAAAAATCCACCTATAATCCAGATAAGAACATTAAACTGCCCTGCTTTTGGCAAAACACCAAGACAGGTTATCAGAATATATATGATTCCTAAAAATAGTATATGAGTAAAAAAACCGGATAAAACCCGTATGAGGGGCAGAAGCTCCGCCTTAAATTTTACTTTTTTTACAAGAAAGCTGTAATCCACGTAGCAGGTGGCAGTCCCTGTAAAAGCCTCTGCAAAAAAGAACCAGGGAATAATCCCTGTAAGAAGCCACACTATGTAAGGAAACCCCTCAACCTCTCCGCCATTTAAAGCAAAGGTATAGACAAACCAATATATGCAAACTGTCATAAATGTCCCTATAAACGCCCAAAGGCTCCCTAGAAGAGAGCCTGCATATCTGCTTTTTAAATCGTTTAAAGCTAAACTTAAAATCACGGATGTTTTCATTGTTTTCAGTCCTTATATGAATTTTAACGGGACGTCGAGAAAACCCTCTCCGTCAACCTACGGTTGCCACCTCTCCCACAGGGAGAGGCTGTGCCGTCTCCTACAAAAATGTCAGCGGAGCTGACCTGTACTGCGCATCCATCACGGCTCTGCCGTGTAAGGGGAGGGTCAAGCGTCACGTTTTCCATTGGGGAAGTCCCGTTTGGATTGCATGCATAATTTTTGTCTTAAAGAACTTATCCTCTTTCTTTTTCTGGTCAATAAACTCTTTCATATCCTGCCTTTTGGACACACCATCCATAGGACAAGGATTTTTCACTATGGGGAGCTCCAAGTGTGAGGCTATCCTTTTAATCTCACCCTCGGGCACATATATAAGAGGGCGAATTACATGAATATCCCGCCTTGAAAGATATGTAAGTGGTGAAAAACAGTTAAGTCTGCCCTCATAAAACAGGGATAAGAAGAAGGTTTCCAGAACATCCTCGTTGTGATGTCCCAGAGCAACCTTATTGCATCCCATCTCCACCGCAAAATCATTAAGTCCGCCCCTGCGCATCTTGGCACAAAGCGAGCATGGATTTTTCTCGTCTCTCACATCAAAGACTACCTCTGCAATATCCGTGTCCTTGACATGATACTCAATCTCTTTTGCTTCGCACATATCCTTTACCTTATCAAAGCTGACCCCCTCAAAACCCATATTAAGAGAAAGTCCTATAACCTGGAACTTTTTGGGATAAAACCTCTTTAATTGATTTAAAGCCAAAAGGAGGGTAAGGCTGTCCTTACCCCCTGAAACTCCTACTGCAATTCTGTCGCCGTCCTCAATCATATTATAATCGTCTACGGCACGGCGTACCCGACTTAAAATCTTTTGCATTTTATGTGCCTTTCTATATTTGTTTACGGGAGGGGCACAATAACTCCCTCCGCCACGCTTGCGGGAGGAGCAAGCCCCTCCCCTACGATTGTAAATCACAGCATTGTTACTATTTCTCCAATATTGTACCGTCGCTGAAAATACGCAGGGTTTTAATATCCGACTCCCCGTCCTTACCTACATCAGCAACAATCTCATAATAGATTTCGCCGTCTTCGGTATAGCTTGGGTCAAGTCCCATTCCCAAATCTCCCTGAACGCCATACTTAGCAGAAACATACGCCATAGCCTGCTGGGCAGTAAACTCCTGACTCTTCTTTGAAACCTCAGCGGATACCTCGGCTTCCTCGGTGTCTTCCTCTTGAGCTTCTTCGGCTTCATCAGCCTCTTCGCTGTCCTCCGCCTCCTGTGGAACATATCCATACACCTTTCGGGTCAGGGTATCCACATCGTCAGCAATGGCATAATACTTGTAATCCGACGGCATTGAATTTAAAAAATTCATAGCACTTTCAATATTGCCTACCTCGTACGCCTCCTTGGCATCAAGATAGGAAGACACAATCTTTGCCGCCTTTGCCGCCTGATCATCCCCCTCTTTAGCAGCTATTTCAAAGTTAGAGAGAGCCTTTTCGTAGTTCCCTGCCTCAACTGCCTCGTAGCCAATCATATAATAGTCGGTCTTTTCTTCCTTTCCGCATGAACAAAGACAAGCGGAAAGGAGAAAAATAACCATTACCATACTTAATATCCGTTTCATAACTCAGTTCTCCTCTGTGCCTAATTCTCCTCTGTCGGAGGGGTCAGGGTTTCGGTCACGGTTTCAGTTTCGGGTTCAGAATCTTCCTTTTTAACACTTGCACCGCTGAGGATTTTAACCCCCTCTGCAAGACGCATCAGACGAACACCCTTGGTAACTCTGCCGTAGGTGCTGATATCCTCTGCATCCATACGGATAATAACGCCCTCTGACGTAATAAGAATGATGTCATCCTCAGGTGTTACAATATCAATTCCTACAACATTACCTGTAGCATCGCTTATGTTATAGTTGGTAGTACCCTTACCGCCTCTGGTCTGGCACTTGTATTCCGAAAGCTCGGTCTTCTTACCATAACCGTTCTCGCTGACGGTCAGGAGCTTGCCCTCACCGCTGGAGATACACATACCAACAACATAGTCACCATTTGCAAGGTTAATAGCACGCACACCACGGGAAACACGGCCCATGTCACGCACGTCGTTTTCGTTAAAGCGGATAATCTTACCAAGGTAAGAGCCGATAAAGATATCGTTTGTACCGTCTGTAAGGGCAACGCGGATAAGCTCGTCTCCCTCGTCAAGACGGATTGCGATTTTACCGCCCTTTGGAGCGTTCTCATATTCCATAATATCGGTCTTTTTGATAACGCCCGCCTTTGTACACATAATAAGGTGCTTACCCTCTTCGTATTCCTTAAGAGGAATAACTGCAGAAATTCTCTCTCCCTGCTCTAAAGCCAGAAGATTAACAACAGGTGTTCCCTTGGCAGTTCTGCTTGCCTCGGGGATTTCATAGGCTTTGATACGGTACATTCTGCCTGTGTTGGTAAAGAACATAATGTGTGCATGGGTAGATGAAACAAACATGGAAGAAACAAAGTCTTCCTCCTTGGTCTGCATACCAATAATACCCTTACCGCCACGTTTCTGACTTCTGTATGTATCTGCCGCAAGACGTTTGATATAACCCTGATGAGTCATGGTGATTACATTATCCTCTTCTTCGATAAGGTCTTCTATATCAATATCGTCAATAGCAGGCTCGATTGAGGTTCTTCTTGGGTCGCCGAACTTGTCTTTAATCTGGGTAATTTCTTCCTTGATGATATCAAGAACCATCTGTTCATCCCCAAGAACTTTTGTTAAATGCTCAATCAAAGCCTTAATCTCGTTATACTCGTTTTCAACCTTTTCCCGCTCCAAGCCTGACAAACGTGCAAGACGCATATCAAGGATTGCCTGTGCCTGAAGGTCAGAGAATCCAAAACGTTCCATCAAGCGGTCTTTTGCATCATTGTAACTACTCCTGATGATGCTTATAACCTCATCAATGTTATCAAGAGCAATGGTCAAGCCCTCTAAAATATGGGCTCTTGCCTCTGCCTTTTTCTTGTCGAATTTTGTACGGCGGATTATAACATCCTTCTGGAATTCAACGTAGTTAACAAGAACCTCTTTAAGATTAAGAACTCTCGGGTCGGTCTGGTTTACAAGCGCCAGCATAATTACACTGAAGCTGTCTTCCATTTGGGTATATTTATATAACTGATTGAGAATGATTGTGCCGTTTGCATCACGCTTAAGCTCAATTACAATTCTCATACCGTCACGGTCGGACTCATCACGCAGGTCAGAGATACCCTCTATCCTCTTATCGTGAACTAAATCAGCAATCTTTTCGATAAGTCTTGCCTTGTTAACACCGTAAGGAATTTCGGTAACAACTATTCTCTGTCGGTTTTCTTTCCAATCCTGAATTTCCGCTCTTGCACGAACACGGATTTTACCTCTGCCTGTATGGTATGCGGCACGAATTCCGCTGACACCCATAATCTGTGCCCCTGTTGGGAAGTCAGGTCCCGGGATAAACTCCATAAGCTCGTCAATTGTAATATCGGGATTGTCAATAAGTGCCACAATTCCGTCGATTACCTCTCCTAAATTGTGGGGAGGAATATTGGTTGCCATACCAACGGCAATACCGTTAGAGCCGTTAACCAAAAGATGCGGAAAACGTGATGGAAGAACGATTGGCTCCTGACGGCTTTCGTCAAAGTTTGGCATAAACTCAACTGTTTCTTTTTCGATATCCGTCAGCATATGCATGGAAAGCTTGGACATTTTCGCCTCGGTGTAACGGTAGGCAGCCGCACTGTCACCGTCGATTGAACCGAAGTTACCATGACCATCTACCATGGGGTATCTCAAAGAGAAATCCTGTGCCATACGTACCATAGCATCGTAAACAGACGCATCACCATGGGGATGATATCTACCAAGCACGTTACCAACGGTGGTAGCACATTTTCTATATGCCTTGTCGGGGGTGATGCCGTCTTCATACATAGCATATAAGATACGGCGGTGTACCGGCTTTAATCCGTCACGGACGTCAGGCAAAGCACGGCCTACAATAACCGACATGGCATAGTCAATGTAAGACTTTTTCATCTCGCTGTTAATTTCAACGGGAATGACTTTTAATTTCGAGGTGTCAAATAATTCTTCAGCCATTTTTTTATCTCCAATCTGTAAAATATAAATTATCCTTTCACCTTTTATTATTCGACATTTATACTTCAAATCCTTTTTTTAGCTAAAAAATTATGTTAAATTTCTGTTTCAATCTTCCTTTTTTAAAAAAAGGAAGTGCTATAACACGGATTTTCTTGCAAAAAACATGGTATTATGTTAAAATAATGTGATACGGTAGGAGCAAGCCCCTACCCTACAACAAGTGAATGCATTTATGCCTTCCGGAAAGGAATCTATTTGAAATATGCGTGAAACAGTTAATATTCTCGGTGTAAATATTGATAAAATCACAGCGGCTGATGCTCTTGACAGAGCAGAGGAGCTTGTTAAAAGCCCAGGAGTTTCGGCAATTTATACTCCAAACCCCGAAATTGTTATGGCGGCTTATGAGGATAAGGAATTTTTAAATATATTAAACCAGGCAGACATGTGCACTCCTGACGGCATCGGTGTGGTATACGGCTCCCGTATTATAGGTGACCCTGTGCCCGAGAGAGTTGCAGGCTTTGACCTTGCCTGCGGACTTTTGGACCGTATAAGAAAGACAGGAGAGAGCGTGTTCCTCTTTGGCTCAAAGCCGGGAGTGGCAGAGATTGCAGCAGAAAGCCTTAAAGAGAAATATCCGGGGCTTTTGATAGCAGGCACTCATGACGGTTACTTTAAAGAAGAGGATGTCCCCGAAATTGTGGAACAGATAAATAACTCAGGGGCAAGTCTTTTGTTTGTATGCCTTGGTGCACCCAAACAGGAGAAATGGATTGCCGCAAACCGCGGTAAGTTAAAGGTAAATCTCTGCATGGGCATTGGCGGGGCATTGGATGTCTTTGCAGGGACTGTAAAGAGAGCACCTGATATATTCATAAAATTAAACCTTGAATGGTTTTATCGCATGTGCAAACAACCAAGCAGATTTATAAGGTGCTTAGCACTTCCAAAATTTATTTTAACTGTAAAAAAAGAAAGCAGGTAAGAACCATGTTATATATTTTACTGGCAGATGGTTTTGAAGAAACCGAGGCAATTGCACCAATCGACGTAATACGCCGTGCAAATCTCCCCATTACCCTTGTGGGGGTTACGGGAAAAACCGTAAAGGGTGCTCACGGCATAGTTTTTGAAACAGAAACGGATATAGACAGTATTTCAAAAGAGGATATTGACGGAGTTATTCTCCCCGGAGGTATGCCGGGAACAACCAATCTCCAAAAAGACGAAAGGGTTATTTCTCTGCTTGAATACTGCAAAGAGAACAATAAGCTCCTTTGTGCTATATGTGCCGCACCTATGATTTTAGGTGAGCTCAATATGCTAAAGGGCAGAGAGGCAACCTGTTTCCCCGGCTTTGAGGAGCATCTTAAGGGCGCAACCCTGTCTTCAAAAAGGGTCGCCGTGGACGAAAACTTTATAACATCAAAGGGTGCAGGAACAGCCCTTGATTTTGGTGGAGAAATAGTTAATTACTTTATTTCGGGCAAGGGCGATGAAATCCTGTCCCAGATGCAATATTATGGTTGATAAAAAAGAGCTGAGACGTCAGCTTATTGAAAAAAGAAATGGTATATCCCAAGATATTCGAAAAGAAAAAAGTCGTAAAATCACGGAGAAACTTCTTAAAAACCCTGCTTTAAAAAAAGCAGACACGGTTTTTGTATATGTATCCTTTGGAAGTGAGGTGGACACTCATATCCTGATACATGAGCTTTTCCGTCTTGGCAAAAGAGTTGGCGTGCCTTTATGCAATACCCAAAGCCACACCATGACGGTTTATGAGATAAAGGATTTTTCACAGCTTAAAGAGGGTCATTATGGTATACTTGAACCCGACGAGGGTTTAAAGGAAATACCAAAAGACGAAATCCGCCTTATTATTGTACCCGGAGTTGCCTTTGACAAAGAGGGCTATCGTATGGGCTACGGCGGTGGCTACTATGACAGATTTTTAGATGATTTTGACGGATATACTATTGGCATCGCTTTTTCAGAGTGTATAGAAGACGAACTTCCAAAGGGTGAGTTCGACAGAAAAGTTAGTGAAGTAATAAAGGAGTAAATCATGCCAAATACAGAAATTCCCTCATACAGAGAGGGAAAACACCGATTAAAAAGTATAAGAAAAATGCTTTTCTTCATTGTATTTGTACAGACGGTTGTAACCGCAGCGGCGGCTTTGGTTAACAGCTTTCTGGAAAACCCTGCACCTGTGTATCTTCAGCTTTTGGTAATCGAGCTTTTGGCATATTTCCTGCCTATCTGCCTTTATGCAAGAGAGAACAGGCTTCTCAAGGCGGCAGAGGCAAGAGAGCGGTTCGGTCTTAAAAGGTTTGATAAAAGGATTATACCTTTTGTCGTTCTCTCGGGCTTTGGCTGTCAGTTTGCTATGGTTGTACTTAATATCCCTATGAGCTTTCTGCCTTTGGGAAGTGACGGATACATACCCGAGAGCATTTTCGACCTTATAGGTGCGATTATTGTTATAGGGATTATCCCCGCTATTTTCGAAGAATTTATTCTTCGGGGAATTGTCTACGGGGTAATGGCAGAGTTTAACGACAAGGCTGCCCTTATCTTTACAACGGTTATGTTTGCTCTGCTTCACGCTACACTTGCAGGAATTCCGGGTTATATTTTTCTTGGTATTATGCTTGTACTGATACTTCGCCGTACAGGCTCCCTTTATGCCTGTATGCTTTTTCATCTTGCCAATAATATTACCGCTGTTTTTCTGCTCTATTTCAACAGTAATCTTTTATATAACCCAGGTCTTACCTTGTGGTTATTTGTTATAGGACTTCTGGTATTGCTTTTGGGGTATATGGGTGTTTCTGTGTTTACCAAACCCAAAAAACCTGTACGCCTGATAAACACAAAGGAGTTGTTGGGACAGAGCTTTGTTAATCTCCCCATACTTTTGTGTATTGCATTTTTATTGGGAGTTATGGTAAGTCAGTTAATGGGCTGAAAAGGAGATGTATAAGCTATGGGAAAACCTGATAAATCAAAAAAGAGCCTTGTAAAAATCATAGCATCCCTTATAGTTATTGCTATGATAGTTTTCGCTCTTTCCGCCTTTATGGAGGTTAAGGGAATCGGTGGTCAAAAAAAGGTATACGAGGTACATATCCCAAACGGGGCAGGGTCATCTGCTGTGGCAAAAATCCTGAAAGAGCGGGATATTATAAGCTATCCCTTACTCTTTAAAGTCTACACAAGATTTGGGGGCACCCCTGTATATCAAAAGGGCGGTCACAATTTAAGCCCCGATATGAGCTATGAACAGATTATTGCAAAGCTTGAAAGCGCCCCTGATTTCGAAACAGGAACAAAAAAGATTGTTATACCCGAGGGCTTTGAGCTCCGTCAGATAGTTGAGCTTTTGGTAGAAAAAGGTCTTGGCACAAAAGACGGATTTACAAAAGAGATAGAACATGGGGATTTTGGTTATGATTTTATAGATATAATAAACCCCAGGGAAAATCGGTTAGAGGGCTATTTATATCCCGACACCTATATGTTCTCTGTTGACGAAACAGAGCATCAGATTATTGATAAGATGCTGTCTGCCTTTAAGGAAAAGGTTGTGCCTGTGTATAATTCTATAAGCACACCTTATTCTCTTGACCAGATAGTGACCATGGCATCGGTTATAGAGCGTGAGGCGGCAAACGATGAGGAACGTCCTCTTGTTGCATCGGTGTTCTATAACAGAATTGAAAAGGGCATGAAGCTTGAATCCTGTGCTACCGTTCAGTATATTTTAAAGGAGCGGAAAGAGATTTTATCACGGGATGACACCGCCATAGATTCCCCGTATAATACCTATATGTACGAAGGAATGCCCGTGGGACCCATTGCTTCACCGGGGCTCAACTCCATTAAAGCGGCTCTTGAGCCTGCTGATACCAACTATTATTATTTCCTTGCAACAAGTGACGGAGAGAAAAATCTGTTCTCCGAAACCTTCGAGGAACACAATAAAAAATTAAATGAAACTCAAGGTGAGTAATAGTGATAGATGATAACATTAACCATGAATATATAATACGCTATCTCCGTGGGCTTTTGCCCAAAAGAGAGGGGATAGCAGGGGAATTGGAAGCCTTTGCAAAGGAGTATGACGTCCCCATATCACAGCCTGAGAGCATGAAGCTTTTAGAGGTTTTAATCCGCATAGGCAACATAAAATCTGTTTTGGAGGTTGGCTGTGCAATCGGATATTCCGCTATATGTATGATTCAGGCAGGCTGTGAAAAAATAGATACCATAGAGATTTCAGAGGATGCCGCAAGAGTGGCAAGGGAAAACTTTAAAAAGGCGGGGTTTGAGGATAAGATAACTCTGCATTTCGGCGATGCAAAAGAGGTACTTCCAAAAATGAGCGGAACTTATGACATGATTTTTATTGATGCCGCAAAGGGACAGTATCAGGAGTTCTTTCCCCATTGTATGAGAATGCTGAAAAAGGGCGGACTCCTTGTTTCGGATAATGTTCTCTATAAGGGAATGACCGCAACTGACGAATTGGTTTTGCACCGAAAGATTACAATAGTTAAAAGACTTCGGAAATACCTTGAAATGCTCTCTAGGGCTGACTATCTTGAAACCACCGTTCTGCCAATTGGTGACGGAGTAGCATTAAGCTACAAAATAAGGGATACAGAGGAGAATTAAAATGTATTACGGTAAAAACAGATTGCGCAGTATAACCAGAAATCTTGATATGCCCCTCATTGCGCTTACTCTTATTGCCGCAATTTTCGGAATTATTATGATATCAAGCGCAGGCACAACCTCTCAGGTTGTTATTCAGTCGGTGTCTTTGGTTCTTGGAATTTGCGGAATTGTGGCTTTAATGATTCTGGACTATGAATATCTTGCAAACATCTCTTTATACTTGTATGGTGTGGCAGTTTTTCTTTTATTGCTTGTTCTCATTCCGGGGATTGGCTCCAAGATAAACGGCGCACGAAGCTGGTTTTCCATAGGTCCTGTAAGCATTCAGCCGGCAGAGATTGTTAAAATTATATTTATAATAACCTTTTCAAATCATCTGTCAAAGGTACAGGATAATATAAACAAACCGTCAGTTCTTTTAAAGCTTCTGTTGCATCTTGGAATTCTTTGTGCTCTTATTCTGCTTCAGCCTGACTTTGGTACTGCAACAGTTTTTGTAGTTATGGCAATCGTTATGCTTTTTGTGGCAGGGCTAAGCTGGAAATATATTGCCGGTGGTGCAATCGCACTTGGTGCTTTTCTCCCTGTTGCCTGGTTTTTCCTGCTTCATGATTACCAGAAAAACAGAATTCTTACTCTTTTCAATCCCGAAAGCGACCCCATGGGTGCAGGCTACCATGTTATTCAGTCAAAGATTGCAGTAGGCTCGGGCAGGTTTTTAGGTGCAGGCTTAGGTCAGGGCTCCAGTCAGGTAAACAATCTCCTGCCGGAAAGGCACACAGACTTTATTTTCTCGGTTGTCTGCGAGGAGCTGGGGTTGATTGGTGCCATAGCAGTATTGCTTATTCTGACATTTATTATTTTGCGGTGCATATATATAGGAATGAATGCAAGAAACGACCTTGGAAACTATATCTGTATGGGAGTTTCCACAATGCTTATATTCCAGGTCTTTGAAAATATCGGCATGTGTATCGGTCTATTCCCTGTAACAGGTATTACCCTGCCGTTTTTCAGCTACGGCGGTTCGTCCCTGCTTACAACCATGCTGGCAATAGGTCTGGTGCTTAATGTCAGGTATAGGTGCAGGCTTATAAATTTCTAGCACGAGGTGTTTTATGATTAAACTGCTCATAAAGTCTTTTATTCCCTACAGTGAACACACCGACGACCCCGTGGTGCGAAAAAAATATGGGGTTTTAGGCGGCGTTTGCGGAATTGTATGTAATGGAATTCTTTTTATTATAAAGCTTGTAATTGGTATCATGGTAAAAAGTATTGCCATTATATCCGACGCTTTTAATAATCTGTCCGATATGGGTTCATCGGTGGTTTCCATAGTGGGAGCGCGGATAAGTGCAAGAAAGCCTGATTCGGACCATCCCTATGGTCACGGCAGAGCAGAATATATTTCTTCACTTATTATATCAATATTGATTATTCTTGTGGGTTACGAGCTTTTCAGGAGCTCTGTCAAAGGACTCTTTAACCCAAAACAGATTATTATCGGTCCCGTGGCCCTTATATTTCTTATTCTCTCCGTTCTTTTAAAGCTATGGATGTGGAGCGCAAACAGGTATATGGGAAGAAAGATAAATTCAGGCTTGCTTATGGCAACGGCAAAGGACAGCCTGAATGATGCTCTGGCTACGGGGGTTGTTATTATTTCAGCTTTGGTCAGTCCCTACACAAGTATTCCCCTTGATTCAATTGTAGGCATAATTGTTTCGGGCTTTATTTTTTACGCAGGCTATAATATAGCAAGGGAAACAACAGATAAGCTTTTAGGACAGAGTGTAGAAGAAAAACTGAGCTGTGAAATAAAAGAGCTGCTTATGTCCGACAATAATATTCTTGGAATGCACGGGCTTATGGTTCATGACTACGGGGAGGGAAGAAAGATAGCATCGGTTCATGCCGAGGTCCCCGAAGATATGTCACTTATTGATGCCCATAATATTATAGACGAAACAGAAAAGAAAATATTAAACGAGTTAAATGTGGATATTGTAATTCACATTGACCCCGTCAAGCAAGCGTGACGAACGTGACGTTCGATCCTCTCCTTACACGGCAGAGCCGTGATGGATGCATTACAGGTCAGCTCCGCTGACAAGCATGATGCTTGACCCAATGCCGTCCCTTTATAGAGGAGACGGCATATATTTTCGCCGAGCCACAAGCGTTTACGACGTCCTAAACACCCAATAAAAAACCCCCAAAATTACAGTCCTCAATAAAACAGTATAGGTATTGACGGTCTGTCAAACAGGTGTATTGCTTATTGGGTCAACTCTCAAATTTCCGAATTGACTTTTTACTAATCTAGGGTTGACAAATATCAAAAATTGTAGTATTATATTATGGTATTTACTTTTTATTAAAATTACTTCAGGAGAAAATATGGATACATGTTTATATGATAGTCCACTTAAAGCATTTATGAAGTGGATATTCTTGTTAATAACGTATTTTGGAAGTATATGTTTCAAAAGCTTTTCTATATCGCTAGTGTTACCTACGGTTTTTATTTATTTTGCTAGTAATATTTATGATTATGCTGATTTGGCTTTTGTAAGAAAAGACAAAACCGCAACTATAAAGAATTATTCATTAGGAATATTTGTTTATTTAGTGCTATGTGCTGTACTTTCATTTACCGTTTGTCATACAGAGAATACTTCTATTCAAGATTTTGTGAATAGATATTACTTTATAATTTATATTTGTTGTGCGATTGTCTGGGTTGTACCTTTTATAGATGGTATAAAATCACAAACAGATAAGAATAGGCGCGAAGCCATCGCAGTCGAAGAAAAGATGAAGTCCTCATATGCATATAGCATCATGGAAAATGCTATAATAGGTAGTGTAAGAGAGTGATCATTTCTTAATATATATATGGAGATATTAATATGTTTGATATAATTGTTTTAATTTTACTACCCTTAATAATAGGCGGACTAGTGGCTTTCTTTATCTCTTGGTGGAACAACAGGTTTTATGGAAGTTCAAATACAGCAGATAGAGTTAGAAATGTTTCACGACAACCAAGGTATACATCAGATAGTAATCACAAAGAATTTCTTATAGAAGATCTTATGTCATCCCCAGCAGATGATGGTTTTTGCGATGATTATGTTGACCTTTTTACAGATAATATTCAAGGATTAAAAAATACAAGCGTTGGAGTTAATAAAAATGAGTAAATATATAGCATTAAATTCTGATGAAAAGGAAAAGAAAACCACATTAATATTAGGTATATGGGAAAAATTTTTAGAGAGTACAAAATCAGGATATATAAAAGAATTTGGCAATGATGACACAATAAATCGATTGTCATTGAGTGAACTCTATGATGTTAATATGTTTGCTTTGAGAGAAGTTTTTGAACGAACACATCAGAGAGAAGATTATTTTGATAGATACCACGACAAACTTATAATGTCCAATTTTAAGGAAATTGGGCTAATTGCATTTTGGATAGTCAAATTTAAACCTTTTCAGTTAAATACTCAGTATTTCAATGAAGCATATGCACTAAGAATAAATGAGGAATTTGCTTTATATTACATTTTTACGACATTATCTCAATATGCAAAAAACAAAGGGAAAAAGTTTAGTTTAAAGCGTATACATAAAGATTTATATAATGAGTTGTTGTATTCTATGCAATATCGCGATTTGTCAAAAGAGGCATATGGGTGTATTGTTGAACTCATCTCTGTAGCGGCAGAAATTGACTAAAATTTATTGTTACAATTAGCATATCACATTTTATAATGTGGTGTGCTTTTTCTCGTATATTGGGTAAAATGTCACGCAATAGGGGTTGAAAAATGCCCATTTCATGCGGTTTTCAAAGCCTGAAACTATCAAGGTAATGATTTTATATTCAAACCTTAAAAAATGGGGTTCTATCGTTCTGCAAAATCAAAAAATGAACACTTTTTGAAAAAGGGAATTTAAGTTCGTTTTTAGGCTTAAATTTCCTTAGCTGACATACTGCAAAAAAGAACAGGTTTGTCAAGGGCGAGCATAGCTCGTGTATTTACCCTTGACTTGCCTGTTTCTTTTTTAGCAATTTACAAATAGATTAGTTGTACGAATGTTTTAATCACATATCTATAGGCATATTCCATGGTGCATATGATACAATATTACCGTTTTTATCGTAGCTAACAGATACTAAATATTTTGTTCCACTTTCATCAATCATGAAATACATTCGCGAATAAGAAGCAGTAGTATTTCTTAATTTAGCATTCTTTAATGTTTTATATGAAATATATGGCAAGTTTTTTGCCTGCAGTTTTATTTGTATTGCTTCAATTCTTCTGTTTTGTCCAGTAGTTCCAGCAGTAGCACCATTTTTCACCCATGATAACCAGCCACGATCTGCGACATGAACTCTATAAACGACATCATACGCATTTTGTGCAAACCCCGTTAATTTAATTTGAATAGCCTCCATTTGCCTACCTTGACCTGTTGTGCCTGCTATATTTCCGTTGGATTTCCACCCTTGCCATCCTATATCACTGCAATGAGCTCTATATTGTATCCCCCCTTGTACAGATCCACTCAGTTTAATTCGTATTGCTTCCATTTGACGACTTTGTCCCGTTGTACCCGCTATATTTCCGTTGGATTTCCATGCTTGCCATCCTATATCACTACAGTGAGAAATATAGCTTATAGCAGCAGGTCCTTGCACAGCGAAAACAGAAGTATTTACCATGAATATACTTATAATTATGGTGAATATAAGATAACTTCTAACTATTTTTTTCAATTTCTGTTCCTCCATTTCAATTTGTGTATTGCACCTTCTAATTTGCGAAATAAAAATCAAAACCTCCCTTACACTTTATTACAAATTAAAAAAGGTGTGCAACTATCGAAGCTGCACACCGAAAAATGCAAACTCCGATTTGTTGCTACACAAAATCAAAATAGGGCGAAATACACTTATTTACATACCGCTACTTGTGGAATTTGCATTTTTGCCAATTCATATGTAACGATATGCAAACAAAAGGGTATAATACCCCCTAATAAAAAAATAAGTGATTTCCTGATTTTAATTTTGATTTTATGTAGCATTATAATTATACCACTTAATACCGATAAATACAACATCAAAATATAAAATTCAGCAAAATGACAATAAATATTTTTTAAACTCTGCATAATTTTCTTTCTTTGTTTGTGTCATAAATGAGTAAAATTTTTTTGTTTTCAAGTGTGTAAAAGTTTAATTTTGAATGTTACCTATACAAAAGAAAAAATATAAATATTTTCTAAATCTTTGGCAGTTTTGAATTTTTCGGGATATTAGTATATGATAGAAAAATTTTCTTAAAAAAATTGCTATTTTAAATTTTAATTTATTACTTATATGAGGACAAAAATTTTTTCTTTCAATGGTTGTATTTTTACAATTAAATTCGTTTATTAAGTGAGAAAAAATTTTCTTCAAAAAGGGCTTGGGAAATTCCCAAAAATTAAAATGAAATTTTGTGAGTGTGACTACACTCGCTATGCTTGCTGTTTTCTCAAAATAGCAAGTATTAAAAATTTCATTTTTCGCAAGTGAGTACCCACTTGCTATGCTTGCTACTAAAAAGTTTTATCAAAAATCAAAGGAAAGGATTGGATAGGAATGGATAAGAAAAATTTACGGATTTCAGCATTAACTATGTTAAACAAAGAACTCCCTGATGTCAAAATATTTTTTGAGGATAAAGGCACACATTACACCTTTAATGGAGTATATGATGGTCGCCGTTCCGTATCATCAAAATTACTGCGGCTTATGGAAAATGACGAAACTGATACGAAAGGGGCTGACAAATAATAAAATGAGCGATATACTGAACACAAGCAATCCTGTTTTGACAGACTGTCCGATTGAAAAGGAGGAACAGAATTTTATGAGACAGTCTAAAAAAATAACGGCTTTATATTGTCGCTTAAGCCGTGATGATGAATTACAGGGCGACAGTAACAGTATTGTAAATCAAAAAAATATTTTAAGTAAATACGCAAAAGAAAATGGTTTTAAAAATCTTCAATATTTTGTTGATGACGGCTTTTCCGGTACGAATTTTAATCGTCCAAGTTGGAATGATTTAATTGCACTTGTTGAATAAAACAGGGTCGGTGCAATCATTGTAAAAGATATGTCAAGACTTGGGCGTGATTATCTCAAAGTCGGATTTTATACAGAGGTAATGTTTGTTGAAAAAAATATCCGTTTTATTGCTATCAACAATGGTATAGACAGTGCAAATCAAACTGACAGTGATTTTACTCCGTTTCTTAATATCATCAATGAATGGTATGCAAAAGATACAAGTAAAAAGATTAAAGCTGTTATGAAAGCAAAAGGCGAATCGGGTAAAACCTTAACCACAATTCCACCGTTCGGATATATGAAAAGTCCTGAAAATAAAACGCAATGGATTGTGGACGAGCCTGCGGCTGAAACTGTACGTAAAATTTTTAATCTGTGCATGAATGGCTATGGACCTTCTCAAATAGCAAAAAGGTTAAGAGAAGAAAAAGTTTTAACCCCTGCTGCATATTGGCAAAGCATAGGACGGACAACAAATTTGCCTACTCCCGAAAATCCTTATCGTTGGGTAGCAGACACAATATCAACTATGCTTGAAAAGAAAGAATATTTAGGGCATACTGTAAATTTCAAAACATACAAGCAATCATATAAAAGCAAGAAGAAATTACACAATCCCGAAGAAAAGCAACTGATATTTGAAAACACTCACGAAGCAATTATTGATATTGATACTTGGGAGAGAGTGCAAGAACTACGAAAGAACAAACGCAGACCGACACGAACAGGTAAAAGCAATATGTTTTCAGGCATTGCCTACTGTGCTGATTGTGGACAAAAACTTTACTACTGCACAAGCAAATATTTTGAAAGCAGACAAGACCATTTTGTGTGTTCAACATCACGAAAAGGCAAGGAAAACTGTTCAACACATTTTATTCGTGCAACAATTCTTGAACAAGGGGTATTGGCACATCTAAAATATGTGATTGGAACTGTTGCAAGTTACGAAAATCAATTCCGCAAGGTGTTGGGTGCAAAACAAAAAGCAGAGGTTAAAAAGGAGCTTTCTTCAAAGAAAAAACTGCTCTCAAAAAGTGAAAGCAGAACTAAAGAATTAGACCTATTGTTTCAGCGTATTTATGAGGATAATGTAAGCGGAAAAATTACGGACGAAAGATTTGAAATGTTATCGGAAACCTACGAAAAAGAACAGGCAGAATTAAAATCACTTATTGAAAATTTAACTGCTGAAATATCCGCAACAGAAGAACAATCCGACAAGGTGGAAAGATTTATTTCAAAGGTACATAAATATTTTGATTTACAGGAATTAACTCCGTCGGTATTAAACGATATGGTAAAGCGTGTTTATGTTCACGCACCACAGATCATTGACGGAAAGCGAACGCAAGAAATTGACATTGTTTATGATTTGGTCGGCATACTGCCACAATCAATATTCAAACACGAAGAAACGGCATAGACAACCTATGCCGTTTCAACGAAAACATTATTACTGTTTTATTAAGGACACCGTAACGGGGGTTTTCTTATCTCATTTCATATTTTATAATCTTTTCATATACGTTTACATATTCTTCAAATAAATCCTTGACCGCGCTCGTCAAGAATAATCGTCAATTCCTTTGAAATTTCTGCAGCACAATAAACTGCTTCATGCAATTCTTTCTCTGTCATGGCATTATCCTCCTTATTAAATTTTTTGTAAAATTAAAAAATGCGCGGCTACGCAATGAGCCACGCATGAAAAATGCATCGCTCTAATTCAACCACGAATTTAATAGTCTTAAGCATAACCTTAAAGAACCATAATAGCGAGCATTTTTGCCAAAACAAAATGTTCCTATAAGGTTTTGCTTATTAAATTCGTGGTTGTATTCAATATAACACAAAAAAATTGATTTTGCAATACTAAAATGTAAAAATATGTAAATTTTCATCGCCTTTATTCGACGAATATTTTAAAATAGGCGTGATGAACGTGACGTTCAATCCAAAACGGAACGAGCAAGCCCGTTCCCTACAACGTAATCAATACGCCCCGTAGGGGACGACACCGCCCCCCTTGCCTAAAGGGGGGAAGAAATCCGCAAGGATTTCAGGGGGGATTCATCCGACATCCCGCAAGCGTGACGCTTGACCCAATGTGGGCGATTCGTGAATCGCCCCTACAGGGTTTGTTCATTCTGAATCTTTTTTATGCTTATAATATAAAAACCCCACAAACGGGGGTTTTTCTTTATATAGGCAAACTGATTGTTACTCTTGTGAATTTTCCGAAATCGCTTTCGATTTCTATTGTACCGCCGTGGCCCTCGATAATCTCTTTTGTTATAGAGAGACCGAGACCTGTTCCGCCTTTATCACGGCTTCTGTCTTTATCCACTCGGTAAAATCTTTCAAAAACGTGTTTAAGGTCGGCTTTTGGAATTCCCTTACCTGTGTCCTCTACCTTAATATAAACATTGTTATATATCTTGCCCGAGAATATCTGAATTTTA
>JAZQKJ010000023.1:0-29112 GCA_045542095.1 Ructibacterium sp. | reverse complement strand
CGGATTACCGAGTATTTTAACGTGGCAGAAGCGAAAATTAACCATTGAAAATCGAGGTTCAGATAACTTCTGTCACCCTAGGAGGAATTATTGTGTTATACATTTTAGATACAGCGGACATTGATGCAATAAGACACTGTAACGAGTTTTACCCTCTTGCAGGTGTTACAACCAACCCGTCTATTATAGCAAAAGAACATACAGATTTCTGGGATTTGGTAGAAGAAATAAGAGATATTATCGGCGACGAGAAGATGCTCCATATTCAGACCACTCAGAAAACTGCAGAGGCTATTATTGAAGAGGCAAAGCTTGTTAAAGAAAGAATAAGAGGTAACTTCTTTATTAAAATTCCAATCGGCGAAGAGGGCTTAAAGGCTACAATGGAGCTGAAAAAATTGGGAATAGGCGTTACCATGACTGCAATTTTTACTCCCGCACAGGCACTTGTTGCCGCAATGGCGGGCGCAAGCTTTGTTGCCCCTTATGTAAACAGACTGGATAATATTATCAGCGACGGTATTGAAGTTGTAACCGAAATTGTAAAACAGCTTAAAATATATAATTCCGATTGTCGTGTTCTTGCGGCAAGCTTTAAAAACGCAGAACAGGTTCACAGATGCGCCTGCGTTGGCTGTCACAGCGTAACGGTAGACGATGAAATCTTAAAAACTCTTATATCTCATCCTATGACTGATATGGCAATCCGTAACTTTGATAAGGATTGGACCTCGGTGTATGGAGATAAGAAAATTCTTGACTTATAAAGTGAATATGGGCTATTTAAAAATAATGCGTGATTATGTCATTTCGACCGGATATAGGGGGCATTCATGAATCGCCCCTACATTAATATTGTACATGTGTAATTACGCATTTATGCGTTCCGCGGAATGGATAAATTCATTCCCTACAACTTAAACAGCCTATTTTCAAAAGGAGTAGATTAAAATGAGCAAAATAAAAATCGGATGGGCAGAAGAGAGTCTTGTGCCCGAGAAAAAAGTCAGTCTTTGCGGACAGTTCTTCGAAAGAATTTCAGAGTATGTAGAGTCTGAAATCTCTGTTACGGCAATGGCGGTGGAAGCAGACGGCGAGCAGATGATTATGGCATCGGTTGACGTTGTTAACCTTACCGAGGCTGTAATTGACTATGCAAGAGAGAAGTTTGCAAAGCTCACAAATGAGATTGACCCTAAAAAGATTATCGTATGTGCAACACATACCCATACATCTCTCACCATTGCCAACCCTGCAGGAACAGAGCCAAATGCAGACGGAAGTGCGTTTTCTACAGCAGTTAAAATTCTTGACGAATTCCTGCCCGAGGATAAAAAGTACACTCCTCTGGTAAAACCCGATGACGATGTTTTAACTCCACAGGAGGCATTGGAACTTGTAACAGACAAGATTGCTCTTGCAGCAAAGAAGGCATGGGAAGGCCGTCAGGATGCTTACTATGCAAACGAGTTCGGCAGAGCTCCAATCGGTATGTGCCGTCGTGTAAGCTATGACGACGGAAGCGGTCAGATGTGGGGAGATACCAACACAGCTAACTTTGTTGCATTAGAGGGCGGTAACGATTCAGGTATCGAGCTTATCTATACCTTCGACACGGAAAAAAATCTCACAGGTGTTGTTGCAAATATTGCCTGCCCTGCACAGATTTTGGAACAGAGAAGCTTTATCTCTGCCGACTTCTGGGGCCGTGCAAAGGCAAACATCAGGGAAAAGCTTGGTGGTAATGTATACCTTCTTGCTCTCGGCGGTGCAGGCGGTGACCAGTGCCCAAGAGATATGATAAGATGGATTGACCCAGAAACTCCTATTGATGACCCTAACGTAAAACGTCCGAATCTTATTGAGCGTAAAGCCGACCCGTCTATGTATGATGTAAGTGGTTGTAACAAAGCAGGCAAGAGAATTTCCAACGAAATCATCTCTGTTTTCGAGGAAATCACCGACTTAAAAGACCAGGCAATCTTTAAGCATAAGGTTATAAGCCTTGATGTTCCTCTCCGTAAGGTTACAATGGAAGACTATCACAACGCGGTAAGAGAGCTTGAATACTATGTAGAAAAGAACAAAGATAAAGAAGTGTTTAACTTCGAGGATAACGCCCGTATGCACGTATACGCAGGAACTATCGCAAGATATCGCTATCAGCAGACCTGCGAGGTTGTCAATATCGAATATCATATTGTTCGTTTCGGGGATGTTGCTTTTGCAACCAATCCTTATGAACTGTTTTTAGACTACGGTAACAGAATAAAGGCAAGAAGCTATGCAAAGCAGACCTTTATTGTTCAGCTCTGTTGCGGTTCGCACGCTTATCTGCCAACAGAAAAGGCAGAAAAAGCAGGCCATTACAGTGCTTATGTATCAAGCGGTGATACAGGCCACGAAGGCGGTGACCTTTTAACAAGAGAGAGTATCACAGAGATAAACAAAATGTTTACAGAATAACACCAACACCCCTGAAATCCGTAAGGATTTCAGGGGTGTTATTGTAGGGGAGGGTCTCCGTGCCCTCCCGCAGGCGTGACAATTTTGCAAAACGGAAGGAGCAAGCCCCTTCCCTACATCTGTTTTTTGAATACAAATCGAATATCTTTTGAATATATAATTTAATATTTAATCATATTATATTTATATTCAGAGGTGATTATATTGGCTAAAGGAAATATAAAGATAAATAAAAAAGGCGAAGATGGGTACAAAATTATATCTGTCCGCATTAAAGAGGGAACATTAGAAAAAATTGATAATTTATCAAGCAAGAGTAATCGCTCAAGAAATGAAATAATCAATATAATTCTTGAAAGTTCGGTAGATGATGTTGAGATAGAGTAAAGAGGCTTTTGTTATGAAAAACGAAATGACGAAAATCAGACAGGGTCATTATTACCTTGTCTGGTTTTGTGTTGGGTTTATATCAGGTATATTTTTATGGCTTGCATCGGCAAGCTTTAAAAATATACCATTTTCTATGTTTATGGGATATTCTTTAGTATTTATAATAATCACTGCGGTTATTATATTCATGATTCCATACTTATTAAGAAATAGTCTGATGCCTTTTGCGGACAGAGTTCTTATTTTGGTTATACTCACGGGACTTATATCGGGAATATTCAGGATATATTATGAGGACAATATCAGCCATAGAGCATTAGAGGATACTTTTGGTACAGAGCATACCTATACAGGATATGTAATAAGCGAGCCAACACCCAGCAGTACAGGAAAAACCAACGGGATTACTGTTAACGTAACAATGGCAAAGAGTAAAGATAATGAGATAAAGCTTTCGGACAAAGTTCATATATACGTTGACAGTGCCCTTGATATAAACCGCGGAGATATAATTGAATTCACCACCATCTTTTCAAAGCCTGCGGATGCATCGTTTCGGGGAGGGTTCAGTTATCGGAACAATTTATACAAGGACAGGTGCAGAACAAGCGGATATGTTCCTGATATAAAAAACACAGGAGAAAAGTTTGAAAAGTTCAACCTTTCGTATTGGTTACATACAATAGGGGTATCTGTGCAAAAGGGTGTTTTAAACTCCATGGACAAGTACATTGGCGGGCATGAAGAGGAGAATGCCCTGGTTAAAGGGATTCTTTTTGGAAATAAAACTGATTTTTCTATGGAACAGTACAGTAACTTTGCAAATTCGGGGCTGATACATATAACGGCGGCATCAGGAATGCACGTATCGTTTCTATGTGGTTTTTTGTATTATCTATTAAGGCGTTTGTGGATTAAGAGAAAAATTGCATATTTTATGACATTTCCATTCTTAATACTTTTTGCCGCAGCCGCAGGGTTTACTCCGTCGATATTAAGAGCGGTAATAATGACAGGGGTTCATATCCTTGCCTGTATTATTCAAAGAGAACCTGACAGCCTTACAAGCCTTGGATTGTCGGCGATAGTATTGCTATGTCTAAATCCTTATACCATAACAGATTATGGGTTTATTTTGTCATTTGCCGCAGTTCTGGGGATTATATTATTTTTCAGGCCATTACAAGTCAGAATAAAAAGCAGTTCACTGGGAGAATATAAAGGAAACAAGGCGGCGGATTGGATTATTGATTCGGTTTGTCTTTCCCTGTCGGGCAGTATAGGTCTTGGTTATTTTCTAGCCAGATTTTTCAACAGATTATCCTGGGCGGGAATTGTAGGAAATATAATAGCCGTTCCCCTGGGGGCAGTTTCTTTTATTGGAGGAATAATAGTCTGGGCTGTTAATTTTGTATTTCCTCATATTGCAGAAATAATAGCAAAATATCCCGTTAGGTACGCTCTTTTTGCCATGAACAAGACGGCAGAGTTTTTTGCACTTCCCTTTTTCAATATGTATGTGCCAACCCCTACATACTCATTTTTCCCGGTTTATGTCATGTTTTGCTATGGAATATATTATTGCCTGTCGCGGAAAACCTTGACAATAAATGCAGAATAGTATATAATGTTACAGAATTGTTACAAAAAGGATTTCGATGCGAGGTGGAAAAGGTGGACAACAAGATATTGGATAATGGCATTGAAAAATTGCATAACGAGGTTATGGAGCTTGAGGGAAACACTCTTGTTGCCATAAAAGAGCTTGAGGAAAAGTTCAGTACTGTGGAGCTTTCTGTTGATTGGGAAGTCAGGGATGATGTGATAGACATTTTCACCATGGAACAGCATGTCCCTCTGTCCGAGAGCATCAGACAAATTATAGTATAGAGATAACCCCGACATATCTTGCAGTCGGGGTATTTTAGTGGTGTTATATGAAGAAGACAATAAGATTTTTTAAAGAAGAAACCGTATTATGCATTGCTTTAATTCTGGCGGTTGTGTCAATGTTTGTTATTACCCCTGACAGAGAGTACATAAAATACATAGATGTAAGAACCCTTGCAATATTATTTTGTCTTATGGGGGTTATGGCAGGGTTGAAAGAGATAGATGTTTTTGAATGCCTTGCACAGAAGATGTTAAAAAGGGTAGGCACAGAGCGGATGCTTGTTTTTATCCCTGTTATGCTTTGTTTCTTTTTAAGTATGTTCATAACAAATGATGTGGCACTTATAACCTTTGTGCCGTTTACATTTATTGTGCTGAATATGGCAGACAGGCGGGATTTGACCGTCCCTGTTGTTGCAATGGAAACAACGGCGGCAAACCTTGGAAGCATGATGACTCCTTTGGGTAATCCACAGAATATATACCTGTTCAGTATTTCAGGCATGAGTATAGCGGAGTTTATAAAGCTTGTATTTCCTTACGGGGCATTGTCCTTTGTATTATTTGTTCTGTGGGGTGTGTTTCGCAGGGAAAAAGGCGACGGAAGGCTTAGTCTTTCCTTTGAAAGCTCAATACACATAAAAGATAAAAAGCTTTTAGTGATTTATCTTTGTATGTTTGTACTGTGCCTGCTGACGGTTGTTCGGTTAATTCACTATGGGGCGGCACTTGGTATAGTCCTTGGGCTAATCCTTGTTTTTGACAGAGGAACATTGAAAAAGATTGATTATTCGCTACTTCTGACATTTATAGGCTTTTTTGTATTTATTGGAAATATGGGAAGAGTTGAGGCTTTCAGCGAATTTATAGAGAGAATAATTTTAAACAACGAGGTAGTAACCTCTGTTGTATCAAGTCAGGTTATAAGCAATGTCCCTGCGGCACTTTTACTGTCGGGATTTACGGATAAAACTGATGCTTTAATTGTTGGAACAAATATCGGAGGTTTGGGTACTTTAATCGCATCAATGGCAAGCCTGATTTCCTTTAAGTTTATTGGAAAAAGAGAAAATGGTATAAAAGGAAAATATATAGGGTATTTCTCTGTTGTGAATATAATTTTTCTGGTGGCCTTAATGGGACTTTATTGTGTAATAAAATAACGCACAGATTTCTCTGTACGTTATTTTTTTGTTAAAGTATAATACAAATCATGCCGCCGCTGCCCTCGTTAATAATTTTTTGCAGGGTTTCCTGAAGCTTCATTTGTGCATCATCGGGCATACGATAGAGCTTATTGTGCAGACCTTCGTTTACAAGCTCGTGGAGGGATTTGCCGAAAATATTGGACTCCCATATCTTTTTGGTGTCGCTTTCAAATTCGTTAAGGAGATAGTGAACAAGCTCTTCTGACTGACGTTCTGTGCCTACAATGGGGCTTACCTCAGTTTCGATATCTGCCCGAATCATATGTATAGACGGAGCGCTGGCTTTAAGACGTACACCAAAGCGACTGCCCTGTTTCACTATTTCAGGCTCCTCCAAAGTCAGTTCTTCAAGAGATGGAGTTACAATTCCATAGCCCTTTTGTTTTACTTCGGTCAGGGCGGAGGAAATTTTGTCATACTCCGCTTTCATTTTTGCAAGGTCTTTCATAAGTGCAAGCATTTCCATTCTGTCATCAATACAAAAGCCTGTTTGCTCTTTTACCGTCTGATAAAAGAGGGCTTCGGGAACAGAGACGGTTATCTTTACAACTCCCACGCCTGCGTCAATATTTTCGATGCAGGCTTTATCCACGTATTCGCAATCCTGAATTTTGTCGGGAAGGCTTATGGCGTCTGCAACCTTTGATAAAATGTCGGAAGTGCCAAAGACGGTATCCCGAATTTTACTCTTTATGGGATTGTCGCTGTCAAGGGATAAAATCCATTGGGGAAGAGAAACGCTGATTTCCCGAAGAGGAAATTCGTAAAGAATACTTTCCATAACCATGTCTATATCCTTTTCTGACATAGCCATGCAATCAAGAGGAATAACCTTTACCCCATGTTTAGCCTCAATATTTTTTGCACAGGCAAGGGTCTGGGGAGCGTTTGGATGGGTGCTGTTTAAAATAACAACAAAAGGCTTGCCTAAATCACGAAGCTCGGTAATCACCCTCTCTTCAGGGGTTATGTAGTCGTTGCGGTCAATTCCTGTGATACTTCCGTCCGTGGTTATTACAATGCCCACGGTGGAGTGGTCAGCAATTACCTTGCGGGTGCCTATTTCGGCAGCATCGGCAAAGGGAATGGGAGTTTCTGACCAGGGACTCATTACCATCCGCGGCATTTCGTCTTCTAAATATCCGTTTGCTCCGTCTACGATATAGCCTACACAGTCTATCATTCGCATTTTAAAGGTGGCAGAATCTCCAATGGAAATTTCAACTGCCTCGTTTGGGATAAACTTTGGTTCGGTGGTCATAATTGTTCTGCCCCCTGCGCTTTGGGGAAGTTCGTCCATGGCGCGTGTTTTCTTATAGTCATTATCCATTTTCGGAAGAACTGCCATGTCCATAAATTTCTTTATGAATGTGGATTTACCCGTTCGCACAGGCCCCACTACACCAATATAGATATCGCCCTGGGTTCTTGCGGCAATATCACGGTAGATGTTATTGTAACTGTCCATAATTTTCCTCCTCGAAAAATACTGATTCTTTTTACAAGTATATTATGTGCTTGTTTCATTTATTCCCAAAGAATAAAAGGTTTTTTTGAAAGAGCCGTATTGACTTTAAGGGAATATGGCTTTATAATGTATAATTGGATATGAATGGCTGAAATATGCTTTAAAATTAAAACTACGAAAGGGAGTTATTCAATGAAACGGATTTTGAGTACAGTATTGGTAATCGTTATGTTAATTTCGCTGATGCCATCGGCTTTTGCGGATGAGGTTGCCGTTGGTGTTGGAGGAGGCAGCGCGGGGGCTGGTAATACCAATACATCCGAGATTGTTCTCGGCGGACCTTGCGGCGATAATGTCAATTGGACATTTGATCAATCAAGCGGAACTCTTACCATAAGCGGTGAGGGTGACATGTGTGATTATAACGATGGTGAGCAGTTATATTATGACTATATGTATAATATTAACAGAGTTGTTATAGAAGAGGGTGTAACCTCTATAGGCGCAAGAGCTTTTCAGTATTGTTCTATGAGAGAGATAAGCTTTCCGTCTACCTTGAAAACAATTGGTGAATTTGCTTTTGCCAAGGCAGACCAGCTTTATAAAATTGAATATAATGGATGTTCTATTGAAAATATAGGTGATAATGCATTTTACGGATGCTGGAGCTTAGAGAACTTTTATATATTCAACCCTGAATGTGAGATAAGTGCAGGGGCATTTAGCGAAGCATATCCGGGTAAACTCAGCGGTTTTTCAGGCTCAACTGCAGAAGCCTATGCAAAAACTTATGGTTTAGAATTCAACTGTGTAGAAGGCACCTGCGGTGAAAACCTTGAATGGGAGCTGAATAGTGATTTTGGGCTTATTATAAAACCTATAGTTGATGGAGAGCCCACAAAGATGACCGAGTGGGGCGGAGAGGTATGGATGCCATGGGACATCTTTGCAGAGGATATCAAAAGTGCAACATTTTATGATGGTGTTGAGGATATAACAAGATATACCTTTACATGCTACCATAATATTGAAACAGTAACTATTCCTGCCAGTGTAGCTCATATTGAAGAGATTGCTTTTCACGATTGCAGAGGCTTAAAATATGTAAATGTTTCAAGCGATAATCCTAATTATGAGGACGAAAACGGTGTTCTTTTCACAAAGGGCATGGATACTCTTATATATTATCCTGCCAATAAAGACGAAACATTTTATATGGTTCCCGATTCTGTAGCCACCATTGCAGAGGGGGCATTTGCTTATAACAATAATCTTGGTGCAATACAAATCCCTGCTTCTGTTTCAGCTATAACGGAGGGTGCTTTTGGTATTGCGGATTCATTGCAAAGTATTACTGTTGTTGATGGAAACGAGTATTATAAAAGTTCAAACGGAGTTTTGTATACAGAGGATTTAACAGGTCTTATAGCATATCCTACTGCAAAACCGGAAGAGCATTTTGAGGTTCCCGACCATGTTGACTGGATTGCGGCAGATGCTTTTAATTCAGTTCAATTTCATGGAGTTTCATTCTATGAGGGCTTGGAAAGCATCGGTTCTTATGCTTTTGCAAACTGTCGCAATCTGGCCGCAATTGAGCTTCCTTCTACTGTGACTTCTATCGAGAATTCAGCGTTTGCATATTGTGAAAACCTTTCCAATGTTACCATTGGCGAGGGAACAAGTTACATTGGCAGAAGAGCTTTTCAGGAATGTCCAAGCATGAACGAAATAACCGTTTTTGCAAATGTTGCAGAAATCGGAGAAGATGCATTTGACTGTGATAGCGAGAATATGGTTATCCGCGGTTACAGAGGCACACTTGTAGAAGATTATGCATTAAACAATGGTATAAGTTTTGTTGCCCTGGACGATGAAGTCGACGAGCCCGAGTTAGTTTTAAGCGGAATGTGCGGCGATAACGTAACCTGGACATTTGACGAGTTATTAGGCGAGCTGATCATTGGCGGTGAGGGTGCAATGTATGACTTTGACGAAGATGAAAATCCTCCCGAATACGCTTCTGTAAGAGATAAAATAAACAGGGTTGTAATCGAGGACGGTGTTACCACTATTGGTAACTGCGCATTCCAGTATTGTGACGCAATGACAGAGATTATGCTCCCTGCAAATCTTTCATATATTGGATGCTTTGCCTTTGCAAAGTCAGGACTTTCCCACATAGAATATAACAATTGTATGATTGATATAATTGGCGATGAAGCATTTTATGGATGCTGGGATTTAACAGAGTTCTTTGTATATAATCCTAACTGTAGCATTGGTTCAACTGCATTTGCTGAATCGGGAATAACAGGCCTTGTGGGTTATACAAATTCAACTGCAGAAAACTATGCAATAGATAACGGGCTTAACTTTACTGCCTTAGACGGCGGAGTTGTTGAACCAGAGCCTGAACCAGACGAGCCGGAGGATGATAAGCTTGTGTTCCCACTTGAACTCAGGTTTAATGAAAGCACATATTTTAATGGTTCTGTTATGGCGACCATTAATCTTGTGGACATGTCAAATGCTTCGAATAACGTTACACAGACAATTCGTTTTACTGAAAAAACAAGTCAGTATATAGAACTGCCTATTTCTGACCATACTGATGCCAGCAGATATTTTATAAGAATCAGTTACAAAGGAACTCTTGATACAAATATAAAAACGGATATCGGCTTCTTCTATGCAAATAATGGGGGACTTGTAACATCAGCTTCAATGGCTGAAAGAGCTATATTTGAGAGCAAGCCTACAGAGCCTGTTGTTATATATGCACCACAGAAAAATACTGTAAACGGTAAACTCAATTTACCTGAGGAATACTGGTGCGAGGACGAGGACGCAAAGCTTACAAGTCTGTGGATAGAGATTCACGATGGGGCAGATGAGTTTATAGGATTTACCGAGGCAGAGGTTGACGAAAACCTCAACTATTCATTTGAATTGCCCGCAAATGTAACAGGTAACTATACATTTTTGGCAAGACCAATATTTACAAAGTGGGATGAAGAGGAAATTGTAAATCCAAGAACAAATCTTATTCTTAAATATTATGAGCTTTACGATGAATATGGCAACAAGACATATTATGGGGCAGGAACTGACGATGCACCTGTTTATGGGGCAAACTTCGATTTGGAAACAGGCTATGTTATAGCAGGTACTTTATGTGTTCCCGATGATGTAAGCACCGAAAATGCAGAGCTTTATATGTCGGTTTCAGGATTCAGACCTGATAATTATGACGAAGAAAATAGTGAGGGCGATTACTATTTCGAAATCGAATATGAAGAAGGCAGAAGCGAGTACGACTGGCATTTTGCCATTGAAAGAGATACTGAAATCGTTATTGGATATAATCTCTATATAGCAAATCAGGATGAAGTGATAACCAATCTTCTTGACGGAACATTCTTCAGTCAGGAATGGGGAGAAATGACCGCTAATTTTGATAATGCTACACGTTATTGGATGGGCGGAGATTATTATGATATCCGCATGGAACTTCAGACAGGAAGAAAGTTCGAAGTAAGAGCTCAACGCCATGAAGAGATGAATTATGATAAGTATGTGTACATTGATGTTGAGCTTAAAAATCTTGATGGTGAAACAATTTCCAGAGGAGTTATAGAGATTCACGAAGGGGAGGATTACGGAGAGGTAGCTCTTAATATCCCCGCCGGCTACGAGGATATCTATGTAATGTACGACGTAGATGAGTACATAGGTCCTGATACATGGCTTCATGATTTGCCCGTCTATGTAAGCAGTAACGGTGAAATGATAAAAGATATCATGGAAGAGTCCGAGCCTTGGAACATAAATGACACACTTGGAATAGGCTTTACTCCACTCCTTAGCGACGATTATCGTCATGAGTTTACCGATGATGACATAAATGACTTTGTAAACGAGGTTTATAATCAGGCAAAGGATTATCACTATGACGAATTATATGTTTTAATTAAAGACAGCGGCGAAATTCTTGAATATATTGGCGCAGATTATATAAGATGGATTGACAGCACTGACAATGTCCGCTATGGTGCAGTAGAGGTTCTTGTTGCAAAGATTAATTGGTTGGCAGTTGAATTCACAGTAGATATGTTCGTAGATTTCTTTAATGAATCCTTGGAGATCAGCAGAGTTTCCCGCGCAGATTCTATGGAAGAAATGCGTGACAGGCTTTATGAACATGAACGCTTCTGGGATTTTCTTAACTTGATAGAAAGCCTGAAAGATCCCGACTATGCATATAGAAGAGCCTTTGATTATCTGCGGGACGCTAATACATGGGATTATGTTACTTCCATGCTGGCGAAGGCTTACGAAGAAGCTAAGAGTAAGGAAGACGCGTCAACTCCATCTAATCCGGGCGGTAGTGGCGGTGGAGGTGTTTCGCTGACAATCAACGCCATTGACTCAAATACCCTTGAAATCATTGAAGGGGCACAGATTTTTGTAACAAACGAGGATGAGAGCATTAATGAATCAGGGGTTTCCGATGATGAGGGTAAGGTATATTTCCCTGTTGGAAGCGGTGTATACAGTATTCAGGCAATAGCCAATGGCTATCAGATGCGAAACTTCGTTGTGGAAAAGACAGATGATAACTTTGAATTTACAGTATACATGAGCAAAAATGATATTCTTCAGGTTGAAACAGATGTCAAGGAAATGACCTATGACGAAATCGTTGATGCAGGTATTGACGTAGATGCAATCGAGAATAAGCAGGTTTACAACTGTACAGCGGTGCTTACATTTACACCATCAACTTCTTCAGGCTCAACAGGCGGTACTCTGCCTGAGAATATAACATTTGACTATATCTGTACAGATACAGAGGTATTTAATGCAGAGCCTGTACGCTTTGGTAATACATCTGTATGCCCTGTTGCGAAGGATATTTATCTTATCATCTATTCAAGTACCACATGGCTCAAAGAGATGTTCGAGGTTCAGCTCCTTGTTACAAATACATCAGCAGTAGAAACCATAAGAGATTGTATTGCCTCAATCAATGTTCCAGAGGGATTATCTCTTGCAGTAATGAACGACGAAATCGGTCAGCAGAACGAAGATATATCAATTGGAATTATAGAGCCAAAAGGCAATGCTGATGTACGCTGGTATCTCTGCGGTGATGCCGAGGGTGAATATACAATCGGCGGAACAGTTTGGGGTATACGCGAGGGCGGCGGAATTTCAGAAGAAATTTCAGTAAGATTCAGTTCAAAAGAAAAAATATCCGTATTTGGCGGAAATGCATTGAATCTTACCATAAGAGCGGAAAAAGCTGCAACAGTTGGCGAGCCTTACAGAGTTGAATATGTTCTCCAGAACGTTTCACCTAAAGACTTGTATAATGTAGAGATTAACATTCTCGGCGGCAAGTTCTTAACAGAGTATTCTGTTGAGGATTTAACACCTCCATATGGTTGGGAAGGCAGTCTTGAAAACGGATTTATATACAGAGATTCAGTTCTGGAATCAGGCGAAACCCTGTCGGGCGTGTTCGAGGTAATCTTTGCCGAGGGCATTGATACTGATTATGCGGAATATGTGCTCAGCAACATGTTTGTTGTAGCCGGAAACGGAAGCACAGTTAACGTACCAACTGATATAGAGCTTGTTGACGAGGTTATAACACATAACTGGGACAACGGAACAGTTACCAAAGAGGCAACCTGCGAAGAAGACGGCGAAATGACATATCAGTGTACCGATGAGGGCTGTGATGATGTTAAGATAACTAAAATCCCTGCAAAGGGTCACGAATGGGACGAGGGGGTTATAACCCGCGAACCTACCGAAACTGCAGAGGGCGAAAAGACCTTTACCTGTTCACGTTGCGGAGGAACAAAGGTAGAACCCGTTAAGAGAAACGAAAGACAGGATGTTTCATTCCTGGTAGACGAAATAAACTATACCTATGGTGACAGAAGTGCAATTTATCATTATGCATATAATGACAGCGAGGGCGGCGGTGAACTGACATACTCAAGTAATAACGAGGATGTTGCAACTGTTGATTACAGGGGTAAGGTTACAATCCACAATGCAGGCGAGGCAGTAATTACCGCAACAGCAGCGGCTGTGACCGGCAGATATGTGGAAACCTCTGCAAGCTATAAGCTTATAATCAATAAGGCTGAGCTTCATATAAGAGCTAACGATAATACCATATATTATGGTGATGCGCCAAAAGGTAACGGCTATGAGGCAGATGGTTTTGTAAATGGCGAAAACACATCTGTGCTCAGGGGTAGAGCAACATATTCTTATGATTATGAAAGATACGGCGAGCCTGGTGATTATAACATCACAGTATCAGGACTCAGTGCCCGTAACTATGATATATGGTATGAAGACGGAATTCTCCGTGTTGAGAGAGCGGTTAATTACGAAATCAATATAGGAAACCTTACACAGCGTAAGGGCAGTGTAGAGCCTGTAACCGTAAGCACCACACCTCGTGATGATTCTGCTGAGTTTGATGTTGAGTATCAGAATGCAGATGGTGTATGGCAGACTGATGTTCCAACAGATATTGGCGAGTACATTGTAAGAGCATCTTTGGTACACAGCCGTAATATTGATTATGACCCCGATATGTATACAGAGGCAATACTCACAGTAAAAGCTGGTGCAATGATTGATGTAGGCGGCGACACAGGCGGCGTTGATGTAGGAATTGATAACAGCGATGAGAAGAAAGTTGAGATTATTGTAGACGATGCGGCTCTGGAAGAAGTAATCAACAATATTCCGCCAACAGGCGAGGTTGTAATTGATGTTAAGGGCAATGGTGAGAAGAAAGAACTTGTTCTTCCATCAAACCTTGTAGGTGCTCTTCACGAAAGTGAACAGGCAAAAGAGGTTACCGTTATTGCAGACGATACAGAGATTTGTGTAAGCCCTGATGCACTTAAAAAGGTTGCAGAAACCATGGAGAGCAACGATAAGGTAGGTATCAGCATAGGCGCTGTTGAAAAGGATAATCTTAACGAAGAACAGCAACAGGCACTTGATGCTATCGCTAAAGATGCAGTTGTACTGTCACTTAATATGGTTGTTTCCAAGTACGATGATGACGGAAACAAGGTGGCAGAAGAGAAAATTCATGAGTTCGATGGTAAGGTTAATGTACGTGCAGCTTACGAAATGCCTGACGAAGATAACGGCAAGCGTGTAATTGTTTGTTATGTATCGGATAACGCGTCTGTAACATATATCCGTGCAGAATATATAGACGGCTACGTAGAGTTTGAAACAGACCACTTCTCACACTTTGCTATTATGACAATCGGTGGCGAGCCGGGAGTAAATGTATCACTTCGAACAACCGAGGAAAGATGGTATTTTGACAATATCACTGTTGGTGAGTACGAGGGAGAGTCAGACCAGGCAACTGCTTATATTGGTATCTATAACGAAAACAATGTTCTTATAGGTGCAAAGACAGAGATGTTCAGCCTAACAGGAATTGACAGCGTTGAGGTTGACAAGATTGACGGAGCAAAGTACGCAATGGTTTATGTGTGGGAAGATGGTACAATGAAACCGCTTACCGATAAGCCAAAGAAATTAGACCTATAATATAAGCAAAGCATCTGCTCATTTATGAGCGGGTGCTTTGTTTATTGAACTATAAAAACATGAAATATCGCATAATATATCAAGAAATGGTATGAAATATCATATACTTTTGCAAAAAACCGTGATAATATAAACGTATAATTTGATGCAGGAGGATAATATCATGGATTTTGCAAAAATGGCTCTTGATGAGTACAATAACGAAATGTTAAGTCCGCATTTTGGCGGCAGAGACGGAAAACCCTTTTGGAATATACAGTCACCTCAGTTTATATTTACACCTTCGTTTTTATTCCCTAAAATCGTAGGTGCAACAAAATATCTGTTCACTGCTACCGATAAGAATGGAAAAACACATTCTTTCGAAGCAGATAAGCCAACAGCTTATCTTACACCAATTTGGAACGATTTGCCAACAGGTCTTGTTACATTAAAGGTTGAATCCCTTGACAGTGACGGTGTTTTAAACACCGTTTCAGGAAAACCAAACTATATTTCGGGGGTTAGAACATTCTTTAAGATGGACCCATTTCCGGGCAGAGAAAATCTCCCCGAGAGAGCGTGTACATACAGAGAATGTGCAAGAAAAGCTCTTCGCTTTGTGTTTGATGAGCCAAAAGTACAGAGCTGGATTACAGACGGAAGACCCCCTGCTGACTTCCCACTTCTGTTTTATGTTTCAAAAATTGTCGGTAGTGTAATAAGTGCTATGGTTGATTTTGCCAAGCTTGAGCCGGAAAATGCAGACAAGGCAATTGCAATTGCAAGGTGCGGAGCAGATTATCTTATAGAAACCTCTTATGGGGACGACACTGCCCTTGGTGGAATTCCACGTACATATATGTTCGAGCCTGAAGAAGAGAATCAGGAAGATGACCCAATGTGTATACCACATAGCCGTGGCGATATGGTAATGATGATTTATCCTGCAGCAGTAGGAAGTAATTATCTCAAGTTGGCAGAGGCTACGGGTGAAAGCAAGTATTTTGATGCGGCTATGAAGATAGCGGAATTTTATAAAAAGACTGTTCAGCCTAACGGAAGCTGGCCTCTTCTTGTGTCGGCTACAACAGGGGAAAGTCAATCTCATAAAAGCTGTGTCGCTTTTGGAATTTCTAACTTCCTCGGTCTGGTTGGAAAAAAGACAGGAGATGAAATCTGGAATAAGCTTGTAGAAAACTTTACTGAATACATTGTAAAAACCTGTCACGAAAACTTTGATTGGCAGGCTCAGTTTGAGGATGCACCTGTTTCGGATAACTATTCAAATCTTACACATATCGACGCAGATGATATGGTAATGTATCTTGCAAACAACTGTGCTGATGACCCCAAAAAGATTGAAGAGGCAGAATATCTCATGCGCTTTATCGAGGATCAGTTCGTTGTATGGGGCGAGTTCTCACCGTGGATTTCAGTAAACACCACCGAGAAATGTTCAAATATCGCAGAGTGGCACTCTCCTGCAGGTCTGGAACAGTATAACTGGTATGTTCCAATCGACGGAAGTACCTCAAAGATAATGAGAGCCTTTTTGACATTGTACAAAGTTAACAACAATCCTCTTCTTCTGGAAAAGGCTTGTGCGCTTGCCGATTCCATTACAAGAATACAAAATCCCGAAACAGGCATGATTCCAACACATTGGATTTTCAAAGACTGTAATAAAAAGGTTGACGAATGGTTCTGGATGAACTGTCATATCGGCGTAGCAAACACTATGTTCTGGATTGCGGATTTTCTTGGAGAATAATAAATAGTTTAGTTAAATGGCATCTGCTCAACATGGGCAGATGCCTTATTTCTGTGCAGTATTTGACTTATATGTAAAATTCATGTATAATGAGCATAATTATAGTTCAGAACTAATAAGTAAATCGGAGGTGGACATAGTGACGTTTTATAATTTACTGTCATCTGTATTCAGTTATGTATTTACATTTATAATATACTTATTCATATTTGGCGTTATCAGGCTTATTTATCTTGATGTTAAGAAGATGAGTCGTTTTGAGAATAACAGCGTTAATGCAACAGGTGTTGAAACTGCGGGACTTAAGCCTGTAAAGAGCAAAAACAATACCAAAAATCCTCTAAAAAACAGGTACATGATATATGGGGAAGCGGTTATAGGAAGAAGTAAGACCTGTGATATTGTTTTTCCTGAAAGCTACGTTTCGGGTCAGCATGTTAGAATATGGTATGAAGACGGAGAATGGTTTCTTGAGGATTTGGGAAGCAGAAATGGTACGGTTATAAACGGTCAAAGGATTAAAAAGACGGTAATGCTTGACCCACAGGACGAAATAGAAATAGGAGATTTACATTTTATCTTTGAACTTTAAAAGGAAAGGAGAGATAAGCCGTGGCAAGATTCAGAAAGCTCAATTACAGACGGCCTGCATACCTGCTTATTCTTATGAATTTGTTTGGGTTTGGTCTTTTGTTCGTTGCCAATAACTACAATCTTAATATGCTCTATGTAGGCGGCGGGCTTTTAGGCTTGTTTCTTCTTATGTATGCCCTGATTGTGATTTGCAATATGGGAGATAAGTTTATCATGCTTATGGCGTGTATGCTTATTACCATAGGGGTTTTGATATTGTGTCGTATAAACCTTGTGGACTACGGAATAAAGCAGATTATATGGGTGGCAATAGGCGGAGTGGTGTTCTTTGCCTCTTATTTGCTATACTATAATATAAAGTTTTTAAACAAATTATGGTTTGTATATCTTATTCTGGGTACAGGGTTGTTTCTTGCAACATTGATTTTCGGCGAAACTGTCAACGGGTCGCGGAACTGGATAAACCTTGGACCCATCTCATTTCAGCCGTCGGAGATAACCAAGATTTTGTTTATTATGTTTCTTGCCTGCTATTATTCAAAATCCTGGAGTGAGCCATTTTTTAATCTTACCCCAAAGTGGATTACATGGCTTGGCACATATCTCTTTATAGGTTTTCTTGTTCTCCAGCGGGACTGGGGCACAATTCTTGTTATGTTTTCTATTTATATTTTTATGATATATGTATACGAAAGAACCTACGGTTTTCTTGCTATGAATATAGGTCTTGCTCTGCTTGTGGCGGTGCTGGGCTATAAGTTCCTTTATCATATTCAGGTGCGTGTTTCTACATGGATGGATCCATGGTCGGATATATCCAACAAAGGCTATCAGATTACCCAATCCCTTTTTGCAATTGCATCAGGGGGATATTTCGGCAGAGGTATTGGCAACGGCTCACCCCTTTATATTCCCGAGGTGCATTCCGATTTCATCTTTGCGGCAGTGTGTGAGGAAATGGGCGTATTTGGAGGAGCGGCAATAATAATTCTTTTCTTCCTTATTGCTTACCGCTGTTTCAAGATTTCTATCACTTCAAAAGACGCATTTGACAAAGCGGTGTCCCTTGGACTTACCCTTATGTTCGCTATTCAGACCTTTATAATTGTTGGTGGTGTTATAAAGATGATACCCCTTACGGGAATAACCCTGCCCTTTGTAAGTTACGGGGGTACGTCTATTGTTGTAAACTTTATATCCCTTGGAATTATTCAGGCTATTTCGGCAAAGGATGAACGACACGGGGGAGGTGACTTAGATGGGCGCTAAAAAACAGGAAACTTCCAAAACAGATATGCCCAACAAAAAAGCATATTCTACCAACAAGCGGATAATAAGGGTTTTGGTTGTTATATGTGCAATGTTTTTGTCCCTTGTGACATATCTTTTGTATTTTAATATGTTCAGCGCTACTGAGGTTGCCACAAACCCCTATAATAAGCGACAGTGGGAAGATGAAAAGTTTGTAAAACGTGGTTCTATTTATGACTGCGATGGGGTTGTTCTCGCAGAAACCGTTGTAGACGGTGACAAGAGAATAAGAAAATACCCTAAAGGCAGACTGTACAGCCATGTTATAGGTTATTATTCGAGGGTTTATGGCAAAAGCCTGCTTGAGATGAGCTATGATAAGGAACTTCTGGGTCATGGAGATATAACTATAAGCTTTAACGAGCTCCGCTCGGGTTATGACCTTTATCTTACAGTGGATAATGATTTGCAACAGTATGCCTATGACCAGTTGGGAGGCAGAAACGGAGCGGTTGTAGCCTTAGAGCCATCTACGGGCAAGGTTCTTGCTATGGTCAGCTGTCCCGACTTTGTTCCCGATGCCGATTCGCTTGAAAGCAACTGGAACTATATAGTAGAGAGAGAGGACTCGCCTTTGCTTGCAAGGGCTACACAGGGGCTTTATGCTCCCGGGTCTACCTATAAGATTGCCACAACTGCGGCAGCATACGAAACAGGGAAAGCAGGTCAGACCTTTAACGACACAGGAACATTTACCTTATACGATATGAAGGTTGATAACTATGGGAAAAAAGCCTATGGAGAGATTGATTTAAAGCGTGGTTTTGAGTTATCAAGTAACTTTGTATTTTGTACATTAGGCTATGAAATGGGAGCGGATAAGGTTAAGGAAGAGGCGGAGAAGTTCGGAGTAAACAAGAGTTTTGCCTTTGACTATACAACAGAAACAAGTCAGCTTCAGTATAAGAAAATGACGGATGCGGATGCGGCGCTTGTTTCAATCGGTCAAGGTCAGCTCCTTATGACACCTTTGCACGTTGCTATGATGGGAAGCACCATTGCAAATGGCGGAAAGATGATGAAACCCTATATAGTGGAGTCTATTGAAACTTCGTCGGGGGTTACTTTATCTTCCACAAAACCGTCGGTTTTATATGATGTTATGAGTAGCAGCTGTGCCGAATATATAGGCGGACTTATGCAGGGCGTTGTCAACAACGGAACGGGTACAAGTGCCCGTATATCGGGGATTAACGTTGCAGGAAAGACAGGTACTGCAGAAAACGAAACCAAGAAAGACCATGCATGGTTTGTGGGCTATGCCCCGGCGGAAAACCCAAAGATTGCAGTTGCAGTATTGCTGGAATACGACGGAGGTGCAGGCGGCTCTAATGCAGCACCTATCGCCAGAAACGTAATGAGGAAATATTTAGGAAGATAAAAAAAGGGGGTATTATTGTGAAACTTAAAGTGAAAATAACAGGATTCGTTAAGAAACTTACACATAGCGGATTGAGATTTATTTCAGTTTTTGTATGGAGTTTGCTCCTTTTTGGGACATTAAGTGCTGATATAATTTTTGATATCAGCAGTAAATTGACAGAGTGCCTGGCATATGCATCGGTTATGGGAATGGCATTTTCTTTAGCAGGAGTAGTCACTCTTGAAAAATGGGGAAAGATGAAACAGATTTATCATATACTCAGCTTAATTCCCGCAATAGCTACATTCTTTATTTTTTATAATAATGACCATACCAACGATTATTTACTGATGTACTATATGGGAATTATAATTGCCCTGCTTGCTTTTGGAATAAGGACACTTTTCACAGAGGATAATAAAAAAACTCTTATAGCATATCTGTTTAAATCGGTTACCTTTGCAGCAAGCGTATGTGTTGTTCTCACAGGCAGTATAATGCTTTGTATACTTGCCATTAACTTTTTGCTGATAGAGGTACATGAAAACGTATATCCAATTGTTTTAATGTTTATCTGGATAGTATTCTTTGTGAATATGCTTATGGCTTATATTCCAAAGGGGAATGAGGAACTTAAGCTTCCAAGATTTTTAAAGGTAATGGTTCTTTATGTGGGTATGCCGGTTTATTTGCTTTTATTAGGGATATTGATCGGATATCTGCTGAAAATTGTACTTATGTGGAACATGCCCGTTGGCAGAATAAACTGGTTTGCATCCTTTGCATCGTTGTTTTTTGCATTTTTCATATTTACCATAAGTCCATTTGAGAATAAATTTGTCAGGTGGTTTACAAAGTGGGGCGGATTTATACTCTTACCCATAATCTTTATGCAGGTAATTGCAATTTACGAAAGAGTATCGGCTTACGGTCTTACAACCCCAAGAACAATATCTGTTATACTTGTGGGAGTATCCTTTGTATTCACACTGCTTGCTATATTCAGGCTGAAAAAGGAATACATATTCATTGTAATTGGCGCGGTTGCTTTAATATTTACTCTTGTGCCTAAAATAAATGTTATTGATATTCCAAAGCAAAGCCAGATAGCTATTCTGGAAGAATGTCTTATTAAAAATGAAATGCTCGACGGAAACAACGTCATAAAAAGAGATGATATTTCCAACGAAGACAAAGAAAGAATTTATGAGTCTTACAGATATCTCAGTTACAAAATACAACCACCTTTCCCCGAATGGCTGGCAGATTGTAAAGAAGTGAATTACAAAGATAAATTTGGGTTTGAAGTAAACTATAGTCGATATAACTACGATGATTATATTCATTGTTATTACAGCGGAGAGGAAACAGTTGATATAGCGGATTATTCAACTATGCATGATTTCTATTTATCAACAGGACCGGATTATAACAAGACAAAATTTGTGCTTGGCGGACAAGAATACGAATTTGATTTTATGGCTTTTGCAGAGGAATTGTATAAAGAGCATGGTGAAAACGGCACAATCAAACCGATTGATATAAATGAAAATGTTAGGTTTATACCAGAAACAATCAGCGCGACTCTGGAAAAGCAAAAGGTCACAGATGTAACTGTAAGCGGAAAAATGCTTGTGAAGTAAAAAAGGATAGGCAATCTGCCTATCCTTTTTTCGTGGCGTCCCAGATAGGAATCGAACCTACGGCGTTTCGCTTAGGAGGCGAACCCTCTATCCTACTGAGGTACTGGGACATATAAGCCTCTACAATAATACGATATTACCGAAGGTTTGTCAAGTTAAATCTCTCTATCGCATATTCCTTTTTTCAGTTTCGAGACAGCTTTTTTCTCTATTCTTGAAACATAAGAGCGGGAAATGCCCAGTTTTTTGGCTATTTCACGTTGAGGAACACTCTTCCCGTTATGTAAGCCGTAGCGGAGGATGATAACTTCCTTTTCTCTGTCGTCAAGCTCGGTTTGTATATTTTTATAAAGTTGCTTTATTTCCACCCCCGTGTTTATCTCGTCGAATATATCCGTTTCGTTATTGCTCATAACGTCAATTAGCATAATGTTATTACCCTCTTTGTCTGTCCCCACCGATTCGTTAAGGGATACATCCCCGTTTTCTTTCTTTTTTGCACGGAGCATCATAAGGATTTCGTTTTCCACACATCTTGCGGCATAGGTGGCAAGGCGAGTCCCTTTGTCAGGGTCAAAGCTTGTGATTCCCTTAATCAGCCCTATTGTGCCTATAGAAAGTAAATCTTCGTGGTCGGGAACACTCCCTGAATACTTTTTACCAATGTGTGCTACAAGCCGAAGATTGTGTTCAATCAGCTTGTTCCTTGCCTCCATATCCCCCGTGTCCCTGAACTTCAGCAGGCATTCCCGCTCTTCCTTTGCAGAAAGAGGTTTTGGGAAAGAGTTATTGCTTGAAATATAGGAAAGAAGCAGGGTAAGGGACTGCAGACATTGAAATAAAAAACTCAGCATAAAAATCACCTCGTATAATTTCTATGCTGAAAGAAATCAAATTTTGCAAGTCCTAAATATGTTTTAAATACGCGATGTATAAAATGCAATATACATTAAAATATATGCAATGTTTTTCGTTAATGAAGTGATATAATCAAGGAAATATTATATTTGAGGTGTTACTATGAAGATTGTTGCATTGACAGGATTGCTTGGATATGGTTACAGTGAAGAGGCTCTCGAAATTGCCTTTTCGGAAAAGGTGGATTATGTAGGTGTTGACGCAGGTTCAACCGATCCGGGTCCCCATTATTTAGGAAGCGGTGTATCTTTTACAAACCGCGATGCCGTAAAGAGGGATGTAGGGCTTGCTCTTCCAAAGGCACTCTCTCAAAAGGCTCCTTTTATCATCGGTACTGCAGGTGGTGCAGGAAGTTCACTGCATGTTGAATGGCTGAAAGACATAATTCTCGAGATTGCAAAGGAACAGGGGCTTTCTTTTAAGCTAGGAATTGTATACAGCGATGTGGAAAAAGAATATGTTCTTGAGAAGTTTGACAGCGGAAAGCTGATTAACATGAGCGACGAGATGCCTGCAAACAGAGAGGACATTGAAAACAGTACAAGAATAGTAAGCCAGATTGGAATAGCTCCTATTATAGAGCTTCTTGAGAAGAAGGTAGATGTTATTCTCTGCGGAAGAGCATGTGATACGGCGATTTATGCCTCGGCTTGTGTTTATGAGGGATACGATGCAGGACTTTCTTTCCACATGGCAAAAATAATGGAGTGTGGCGCTATGTGCTCTGAACCTGTTGCAGCGGCAGATGTTATGCAGGGATATATGTATGATGATTATTTCGAACTTCGTCCTGCCAATCCAATCAGAAAATGCACTGTAGACAGAGTTGCGGCACATACTCTTTATGAGCAGTCAAATCCATATCTTATTTTTGAGCCGGACGGTGTTTGTGACCTTACAAATTCCAAATTCACCCAGATAGACGACAGAACTGTCCGTGTAAGCGGTTCTGTGTTTAAAGAGGGGGAGAAAAAGACATTAAAGTTAGAGGGTGTAAAATGCACAGGCTACAGAACAATCTGTCCTGCAGCCATTTATGATGCGGACACCATCTTGCATATTGATTACATAATCGAAACGGTTACAAATTTCGTCAGGGAAAATACAAAGGATACTCTTAAAGATAGTGACTATTCACTTAACTTTAAGAAGACAGGGTCAGCCGAATCCTCTTTGGGCATCATAATAGATATTGTAGGAAAAACCCAGGAGATTGCCGATACAGTTTGTGCTCTTGCAAGAAGCAGAATGTTACATTGTGATTTTGAGGGAAGAAAATGTTCTGCGGGGAATCTGGCGTTTCCATTCTCACCTTCTGATATTCACGTGGGACCTGTATATGAATTTTCTGTATTCCATCTTGCAGAGGTAGACTCTTTTATGGAAACATCAAGAATCGTTATAGAGGAGATATAGATATGAAAAAGTTAGTTGAGTATACAAAGATTTTAAGAAGTAAAAATGCAGGGCCGCTGTTCATTACATTTGACTTGATTTTTAACAATATAGAGGATATGCAGCACGTTTATGAAAATCTCAAAAAAGAGGATGTAGCAAGGGCGTATGATGTAAGTCCCGAAAAGATTGAAATTATTGGATACAACGTGGTAAACTCCATAAAAATAACCTTTCCAAGAAAGAATATCAGCGGAAGTATAGAGGATAATGACATCTACGGCTGTCAACAGCATGTGCCGCTTGCGAATTTAGAGGTATAAGACAGAAAGTGATAAGGAACTTTCCTTATCACTTTTCTTATCGTGCGGAGTATTTTTTGGGGGAAATTCCCATCTCTTTTTTGAATATATGTATAAAATAGCTCAGGTCATTATATCCGCAGGCAAAGGCAACATCCGTAACGCTGTGACCCGAGATAAGCATCTCGCAGGCAACCTCAATCCTATACTTGTTTAAAAATTCAATAGGTGTCTGGGATGTTACCTCTTTGAAGTATTTAATAAAGTAATTATTGCTCATAAGACATTCTCTTGCCAGGTCGCTTGTGGTAATGTGATTGTTATAATTATCTTCTATATATACAAGAGCAGGCTTAATTCTTTCGATTTTTTCCTGGGAGAATGTTTTGGGACCCGACTGCCTTTTAACAGCCTCACCCACAACCTTATACAGGTTTGATATAAAGTCAAAATGCTCTCCATGAGAATTTATGAGAATGGAAAAAAGTTCTTCTGCCGATGGGTTATCTGTGAACTTAACGGGATAGATAAGCTCGTTCTTTACAGATTGTTTTATTCCTGCAGTGGCATAAAGAATTGACCTCGAAAAGACGATACATTCATACTCGCAGTTTTCAGGGATTCCCCCATGAACAATTCCGCTGGGAATAATCATGCTCTCTCCCGAAAGAAGAGTGTATTGGGCATCGTTAAGCTTTAGGTGAAGAGCCCCCTTTGAAACATGGATAAATTCTATATCATTATGCCAGTGAAACTGCATGTGATATCTGGGATGATTACTGTTCACGCGGTAAAGCTCCACAGGGAAATCAGGGGTGCCTCGTCGGTCATTCTCTAAATAAGATTGGGATTGCATGGAAAAATACCTGCCCTTCGGTAGAATAATTATACTTTTTAGTATTATATCACAAGTATTTAACTTATTGCAATAGTATAATTATATTATTAAAAACTTCTAAAGGAGGAAGAAAAATGGCTAAAAGCAGACTTATCGGGGGCTATCCCGTAATCGGCATCCGTCCTACCATCGACGGAAGAAGAGGACCTTTAAAGGTTCGTGAATCTCTTGAAGAACAGACTATGAATATGGCAAAAGCAGCCGCAAAGCTCTTTGAAGAAAATTTAAGATATTCAAACGGTGAACCTGTAAAGGTTGTTATTTCAGATACAACAATCGGTCGTGTTGCAGAATCTGCAGCTTGTGCTGAACAGTTCAGAAAAGCAGGTGTAGATATTACATTAACAGTTACACCTTGCTGGTGCTACGGTTCTGAAACAATGGATATGGATCGTAACACAATCAAGGGCGTTTGGGGCTTTAACGGAACAGAAAGACCGGGTGCAGTTTACCTTGCATCAGTTCTTGCAACCCATGCACAGAAGGGTCTTCCTGCATTTGGCATTTATGGGCATGAAGTTCAGGATATGGACGATACTTCGATCCCATGCGATGTTAAGGAAAAACTCTTAAGATTTGGACGTGCGGCTGTTGCCTGTGCAACTATGAGAGGAAAGTCATATCTCCAGATTGGTTCAATCTGTATGGGTATTGGCGGTTCAATTATTGATTCAAAGTTCATCGAGGAATATCTCGGCATGAGAGTTGAATCTGTTGACGAGGTTGAAGTTATCCGTCGAATGTCAGAGGGTATCTATGACGAGGCTGAATACCAGAGAGCTCTTAAGTGGGCTAAAGAAAAGTGTATTATGGGCTTTGACAAGAACCCTGAAGATATGCAGAGAACTCCCGAAAAGAAGGAAGAGGAATTTGAGTTTGTTGTTAAGATGATGTGCATCATCAAAGACCTTATGAACGGAAATCAGAATCTTCCAAAGGGTTGTGAAGAGGAAATGGTTGGCCACAACGCAATTGCGGCAGGTTTCCAGGGTCAGAGACAGTGGACAGACTTCTATCCAAACTGTGACTTCCCCGAGGCTATGCTCAATACCTCGTTCGACTGGGAGGGTGCGAGAGAACCTTATATTCTCGCAACAGAGAACGACGTATTAAACGGTCTTGGAATGTTATTCATGAAGTTATTGACCAACAAAGCTCAGATATTTGCAGACGTTCGTACATACTGGAGCGGTGATGCTGTTAAGAGAGTAACAGGCTACGATATTGAAGGCTATGCAAAAGAGGCTGACGGATTTATCCACCTTATCAATTCCGGTGCAGCTTGTCTTGACGCAAATGCCGAAGCAGTAGACGAAAACGGCAACGGTACCATGAAAGAATGGTGGAACGTAACAGAGGCAGATCAGGATGCTATTATGAAGGCTACAACATGGAATGCGGCTGACCTTGGCTACTTCAGAGGTGGTGGCTATTCTTCAAGATTTGTAACCAAAGCTCAAATGCCTGTTACCATGATAAGACTTAACCTTGTAGACGGATTAGGTCCAATGCTCCAGATTGCAGAGGGCTGGACTGTTTCACTTCCTGATGAGGTTACAGATACACTCTGGAAGAGAACAGACTACACATGGCCATGTACATGGTTCGCTCCAAGATGCGACGGTAAGGAAGGTCCGTTTAAGGATGCTTACAGCGTAATGAACAACTGGGGTGCAAATCACGGTGCTATCTCTCATGGTCATATAGGTGCTGACCTTATTACACTCTGTTCAATGCTTAGAATTCCTGTTGCAATGCACAATGTTCCCGAGAAGGACATTTTCCGTCCTGCTGCATGGAATGCATTCGGAATGGATAAAGAGGGTGCAGATTACAGAGCTTGTGCTAACTTTGGCCCTATGTACAAGAAATAATTGATTTCAGAATCGGCGGTGTTATATACACCGCCGATTTTTTTGCTGCCTTTCCCATGATATAAGATTACAACAAACCGTTGAACATTGCTTTTTAAATAATCCATTTTTCTGTTTATTTTGCTCGTTGACAAAATTTGTCGAAGTGCCTATAATCTATATTTGTGATTTTAATTAAGGGAGCGGGAAAAGTGAGCAAATTTTACCTAAAGCCGAAACTCTTTTCGGTAATGAAAACCTATACAAAAGAACAGTGTATAAAAGACATAATTGCGGGAATTATTGTTGCAATTATTGCTCTGCCTTTGTCTATTGCATTGGCACTTGCATCAGGTGTTGAGCCTGCCTGCGGTGTATATACTGCTATTGCGGCAGGATTTGTGGTGTCTTTCCTTGGGGGAAGCAGAGTGCAGATTGCAGGACCTACAGCGGCATTTGCCACCATTGTTGCAGGAATTGTGGCAACCCAGGGTATGGACGGTTTGTTTATAGCAACAGTTATGGCGGGAATAATGCTTATTTTAATGGGTGTCTTTAAAATGGGAAGCCTGATTAAATTTATTCCATATACCATTACTACAGGCTTTACTGCAGGTATTGCGGTTACAATATTTGTGGGACAGATAAAGGACTTTTTAGGTATTACCTACGCAGATGGGGTAAAGCCTATTGAAACTATAGAAAAGCTGATTGCTAATTTTGAGGCTATATCAACTTTCAGCTGGCAGGCGTTGTTGGTTGGAACTATTTGCCTTGCTATTTTGATTATTTATCCTAAACTTGAAAAGAAAATCCCTGCATCCCTGATTGCAGTCATAGTGGGTGCTCTTATGGTAAAGTTTATTCCCGGACTTGATGATGGTGTTTATACCATCGGTGAGCTTTATACTATCCCCACAGGACTTCCCAAGGTAGACTTTGGGGCAATGGATTTCAGCCTTGCAAAAATAACAGAGGTATTTCCTGATGCAGTGACTATCGCAATCCTTGCAGCAATCGAATCACTTTTATCCTGCGTGGTTGCAGACAGTATGGTAAATTCCCGTCACAACTCCAACATGGAGCTGGTGGCACAGGGAGCAGGTAATATCGCTTCGGTATTCTTTGGTGGAATTCCTGCAACAGGTGCAATTGCAAGAACTGCGGCAAACGCTAAAAACGGCGGAAAAACACCTATTGCCGGAATGGTTCATGCAGTAGTTTTGTTACTTGTTCTGCTTTTCCTTATGCCTTATGCGGGTTTAATCCCAATGCCTGTTATTGCGGCAATCCTATTTATGGTTGCGTATAACATGAGTGAATGGAAAAAGTTTGTTGCCATAGTGAAGTCCGCACCAAAGAGCGATATTATTGTTATGGTAGTGACATTTGTTCTGACAGTTATATTCGATTTGGTGGTTGCAATTGAAGTGGGTATGATTTTAGCGGCTATGCTTTTCTTAAAGCGTATGAGTGATGAAACCTCGGTTACAGGTTGGAAGTATGTAGATGAGGAAAACGATGACGAGAGTATTGATTTAAGAGTTGTTCCACAACATGTAAGAGTTTATGAAATAAGCGGACCTATGTTCTTTGGAGCGGCAGATAAGATTCTTGACATTAAGCTTAAGGATTTCACAAAATGCCTTGTTTTAAGATTGAGAAGTGTTAACGCAATAGATGCAACAGCTATGAATTCTCTGGAAATGCTGAAGAAAAAGTGCGACAGCAGAGGGGTAAAGCTTGTGCTTTCCCATGTTAACCCTCAACCTCTTGAGGTAATGAAAAAATCGGGATTTTATGAAGAAGTGGGCGAAGAGTATTTCTGTGCTCACATTGACGAAGCCCTTGAGGTTGCCTCGACGATATAAGAGAATATTAAAAAGGAGAAACGAAATCAAATCGTTGAAGTGATATAATGATGGTAGACACAAAAAAGTGTCTATCATCATTTTTTATGCTATACTAAAGAAAAGGAGTTGAAGAAATATGGGAAGACCAAAAGGTGGAACAAATACACATCATACTAAAGAAGAAAAATTAGCA
>JAZQKJ010000022.1:0-92312 GCA_045542095.1 Ructibacterium sp. | reverse complement strand
AGTTATTGATAAAACTGTACACTATTTTAATTACATAAAACCTATGCGAAAACTAAAAAGAAAACCGCCTGTTCAATACAGACTTGAACAGGCAGCTTAAATATTTTCTTTTTTTGTGTCTACAAAGTATTGACTACTTCATCATAGGCATCCCCTTTTTATAGTTTTTTAAGTTTTATCAAATAAGAACTGAACAGAGGTAGTTTAAGTATTCCAGCAAAACAGTTCCCTAAAAATGTTTCTTCTCTTACAAGTTCCAAATCATTCTCCTCATCAAGAAGATAGTATTCCGCAACAATGCCGCTTTCTGAATTAAAATTATTAACATTAACCTTTATCTTGACCTCCTGGGTAGAGTTGTCATTATTATAATGAGTAAACATGATTGCAGCCTCATCATCTTTGAATGCAGCACAAGCATAAATATCATCGCTATCTGTTAATGTTTCAACTGCTTCACCAAGTTTGTAGAGTTCATTAAACATTTTAAATGGATAATAACCTTTCAAACATTCACAAATTAAATCGGTGTTAAACATACCGTTCATACCACAAGGGCGTGCATCGTAATACATCAGCATATCAAGGGGTGCATATTGACACATACACATAGTTCCTGCAATAAAAGAGGAGCCTTTAAGATTCTTCATGGTCTTTAATGATTCTATCCAATAATCGCCCGTCCATCCGCAAACATAGTTCCATTCGTTAAGAATACTCTCTGTATTATTGTAACCGTTTTTGTCAATATATTGCCTTTTTTCATAAATCTCGTCAAGGAATTGTCTTGGAGTGTCAGCATAACGATGCCATGAAAAAAAGTCCAGAGGTGCATCTATGGTTTCTATGAAATCTTTTGCCCAGCCTCTGCGGCAGGCAACAGCGGGTCCGCCTATCTTAAGATGAGGAAAACACTTTTTTAGATGCTTTGATACTATACGATAAAATTCAAAAAATTGTGCTTTTGTGCCACCCCAGGTTGTCTTGTGTTCTGCATCATCTGCCATCAGATCAGGCTCATTCCAGATTTCCCAGTATTCTATGTCACAGTTAAATCCTTCTGCCCATCCCTCGGTATAGTGTCTTATAATATGTTCGCATATTATTGCCCATTTTTTAAAATCTTTTGGGGGCAAGGTGTTATATTTTTTACTCCAGTGCTCTATTTTGCTGCCAAGACGGTAAAAAGTTCTTGTGCCTGCAAACTCCGTCACTTTTATATATTCGTCGGTCAATACGAAATCGTAGGAGGCAGGGTCGTTGGGGTCTGCATCAAAGTCAGGGAAAATTGCCGCAACATCCACACAATGTTCCCCACCGTAAGTTGCGAAAAAGGAGGCATCATGGTTTCTTGCGTATGGAATACCTGCATCTCTGTAAGCATATATATTAGTTACCCTCTGGTCGGATGCAAATTTATAAACAGGGCCGTTGTTTACAGCGTGCATGGGTTTTACTTTGCCGGTTCTTTTCCCAAAATCAATATTTATGCTTTGCATAATATTACTCCTTAATCTCTTTCGATGGTAAACTCGAAATGAATATTCTTCTCGTAGAGTCTGTCCCTCTGGGTAAATGGATTGTTTCCGCCTGCGTCACGTCCGCTGATTTTATAAGCAATTCTGACGTTGGTATACTCGTCTTTTTCAAGTTCGAAATAATGTTTCTTTTTGTCAAGTTCCTGTGTGGTATATTCCGAAACCTTTATCTCGAATCCCTGCTGTGATGTAAATTTGAATTTACCAAGCTTAAAGTATTTGGTGTTATAGTGGTTACCGTGTTCCTGGGGCATTATATATGGGACATACTCTTTTTCTGCATTACTTTTATACATACCCATTTTAGAACCGCAACACATATCACAATAGGATTCCTGAGGTCCGTAGCCAAAATATTCAAAATCAGTTTCTTTTGTTTTAAACTCAAAGCCAAGCCCAGGCAAATATGTTCTTTCATTGTCAAATTCTCCGTCAAGCTGAACATCTATTCTGCCGTCGTTAAAGAAAGTTAATTTTAATGTGTATCTGAAAAATGGCATTCTTGATATATTTGAAAGACTTCCTACAACAGTCAGGGTATTATCAAAAATCCACTTGTCGTAAACCTTATTATGCAGAGGTCTGTTGTAATTTTCACTTATCCAGCTTTCTATGGTGTTCTGGTCCTGACCCATTGCCGCTTTCCAGATGAAAAATTCCATAGGCGAGGCAAGAAAATCATCAAGCATTTCAAGTCTGCCATAGTGCATATTGAACTTGTATTCAAAATCTTTGCCTTTAACCACAGCGTATTCACCGATGTATTCAATTCTTGCTTTTTCTTCCCCTGTAGGAATTTTATCCGCACCTTTGAGTTCATGCTGTGTCGCCGCCACTTCGTAACTCTTATTATACATACGTATATTCAGATAAGCACCATATTTACATTCAGGGATTTCTGTTTCAAAAGGTATCTCCTGTGTTTTATGAGGAGGAAGTGAAAGCTCAAACCCACCGCTTTTTATGACCTTGCCATCAGCGGTTATGTCCCAAACTATATTGCATTCCGAAAGACAGGTAAAATCATATTTATTTGTAATATATAAAATCCCGTCTTCGTATTCAGTTTTAAGTGGTTGATATGCATATTTTGCCTCATAGCTGCCTGCGTTAAAGCTTCTGTCACTGAACACAAGTCCATCGCAACATCCGTCTGTATCATGGGTTTCCTCTCCGAAATCACCACCATAGCATTTTCTGCCTTGTTCATCAAGTGCAACATGGTCCGCCCACTCCCAGATACAACCTCCGATAAAGCTTGGATATTTTTCAATTGCACGCCAATGATGATGCATCTCTCCCGAGCCCGGGCCTTTCTGGTGACTATACTCGCAATAAAACACAGGTCTTGGGTCATTGGTTGATTCAATATAATCAATCATCTGTCCGGGTGTCCTGTACATTCGGCTCATTATATCTACTGCCTCATGATCGGGTGACACCGCACTTGGAATTTTACTTACGTGATTATATGCATTTTCATAGTGGATAAGCCTTACCACTCCGGGGATAGCCTTATCTTTTTCTTTTATCATGGCACTCATGGCATCAAAATTTTCGCCATAGTTTGCCTCGTTTCCAAGACTCCACATAATTACGCAGGTGTGGTTTTTATCACGCTGAAAAAGCCTTTCTCCTCTGTCTAAAAACGCCTCTTTCCATTCAGGGTTCTGACAGGGCCATAACGGGTCAAGGTCATAGGTCTTTTTATTGCTCCGTCTTGTGGCAAAGCCGTGAGTTTCTATGTCTGCCTCGTCTATTACATAAAAGCCTAATTCATCGCACAATTCCATAAATAAGGGCTGTGGGGGATAATGTGAAGTTCTTATGCAGTTAATATTGAGTTCTTTCATCTTTAAAAGCTCATCTTTCATTTCCTCATAGGTCATTACATACCCGTTTTCAGGATGAGTATCATGACGGTTCACACCTTTTAATTTTACGCTTACACCGTTTATTAAAAGCTCGCCTTTTTTGCTGATTTCCTGTCTGCGAAGTCCGATTTTAAATGGTATAAATTCTCCGTTATCTTCAACGATTACAGTATAGAGATAAGGCTTTTCTGCATTCCATAGGATTGGATTTTCAAGGTTGGTTTCATTCATATCCGCATCATATACTTTGTAGTTTCCCTCATAGTATATGTTTTTATCATCAAATCCGATTGCAATATCAAAAAGATGATTTTTAGGCCTTGACAGTATATATACATCCCTGAAAATCCCGTTATGACGGAAGAAATCCTGGTCTTCGAGATAACTTCCCATACACCATTTGTAAACCTTAACCAGAATCTCATTTGTTCCTTTTTTAAGCTTTACCTTAAACTCTGAAATACAATGAGAAACTGTAGAAAAACCTGCATATTCACCATTAATATAAACCTCAAGACAAGGAGCAACTCCCTCAAAAATAAGATAATTTTCCAGCTTTGAAGTTTTTTCATCAATTTCTATTTTACGTCTGTAAACACCCACCGGATTATCATCAGGCACATAAGGAGGGTCTACGGGATATGGATAGTTAACATTTGTATAATATGGTTTTTCAATTCCACGTGTCTGCCAGTTTGACGGCACATCAATACTGCCCCATTCTTCTATAACATCAGGACAGTCAATATCACGGGAATGGTATTTAAAATCCCATATTCCGTTTAAAAGCATAAATCTGTCGGAATTTTCCCTTTTGCCTTCCAAAGCTTTCTCAAGACTCCCATAGGGAATATAGTACGCCCTCGGAGGCAGGGTGTTTTCGTGAATGAATTTCAGGTTTTCGTATTTTCGCATTTTTACACAGCCTTTCTGTGTTATTTTAAATGTAATTATACAATTACAAATCTTAAAAGTCTATGCTTTTTTTGTTATATTTTATTATTTATTTGCTTTTTGTGTTGTGTTGATGTAAAATAAATCAATAAATAACTATAGGAGCTGAAGCTTATGATTCATTTTGAAAATGAATGGGATAACCTGCTGTCTGATGAGTTTGAAAAGGACTATTATAAAAGACTTCGCACAATCCTTGCCCACGAATATAAAACACAAACCATATACCCCGATATGTATGACATATTTAACGCCCTGCGTTATACCTCATACTCCGATATTAAAGCGGTTATTATAGGTCAGGACCCATATCACGGCGAGGGTCAGGCACACGGGCTGTGTTTCTCTGTGAAAAAGGGTGTAGAACCACCTCCGTCCCTTAAAAATATCTTTAAGGAAATTCAAGCTGAGCTGGGCATAAATCCCCCTGACCACGGGGAACTTACCAAATGGGCAAAAGAGGGGGTTCTGCTTCTCAATGCCGCTTTAACCGTTAGGGCAGGACAAGCAAACAGCCATAAAAATTTAGGTTGGGAAACCTTTACCGACAGAATTATTGAGCTTGTAAATCAAAGAGAAACCCCCGTTGTATTTTTATTATGGGGCGCAAATGCAAAACAAAAACAGGCACTTATTACTAACCCTGTTCATAAAATTCTAACCTGTGCACATCCAAGCCCTCTTTCTGCATTTAACGGCTTTTTCGGATGCGGTCACTTTAAAGAGTGTAACAAATTTCTAAAGGAACATAACATGACACCTATCGATTGGAGCCTTTAGTGCAAAGTGACATATTTAGACGTTTTTTTCTAGCATAAGTTCTTTATTATGTTATCTTGACAAATATGGTACTATACGTTAGAATATATGGTAGATTATTTAAAGGAAGGGTGACTTCAAATGGGCATGACATTAGCTCAGAAAATTTTGAAAGACCATTTAGTCTGTGGCGAGATGATACCTGGAGAAGAAATCGGTATAAAAATTGACCAGACATTAACACAGGATGCTACGGGTACCATGGCATATCTTGAATTTGAGGCTATGGGCGTTCCCCGTGTAAAGACAGAACGTTCTGTTGCATATATTGACCACAACACCTTGCAGAGCGGATTCGAAAACGCCGATGACCACCGTTTTATCGGAAGTGTCTGCAAAAAGCACGGTATATATTTTTCACGTCCCGGTAATGGTATCTGTCATCAGGTACATTTAGAACGTTTCGGTAAGCCAGGCAAAACTCTTATTGGTTCCGACAGCCACACTCCTACCGGCGGCGGAATAGGCATGATTGCAATTGGTGCAGGAGGTATGGACGTTGCAGTTGCAATGGGCGGCGGAACATACTACATAACCTGCCCTAAAATTGTTAAGGTTGAACTCACCGGAAAGCTTCAGCCATGGGTTGCCGCAAAGGATGTTATTTTAGAGGTTCTCCGCCGTTTATCTGTTAAAGGCGGCGTAGGCAAGATTATAGAATACTGCGGCGAGGGTGTTAAAACCCTTTCTGTTCCTGAACGTGCCACCATCACAAACATGGGCGCTGAACTTGGTGCAACCACCTCAATTTTCCCATCGGACGAAACAACAAGGGAATTCTTAAAGGCACAAAGCCGTGAGGAAGACTATACACCACTTTGCGCTGACCCTGATGCAGTTTATGACGAGGTTGTTGAAATCAACTTAAGCGAGCTCGTTCCTCTTGCAGCTTGTCCTCATTCACCTGATAACGTAAAATCAGTTAAAGAAATAGGCGAGCTTAAGATTGACCAGGTTTGTATCGGTTCATGCACAAATTCATCACTTCTTGATATGTTAAAGGTGGCTCATATATTAAAAGGTAAAACAGTTCATCCCGATGTTTCTCTTTCAATCGCCCCCGGTTCAAAGCAGGTTTTAAATATGCTTGCAGAAAACGGAGCGTTGGCGATTATGATAGATGCAGGTGCACGAATTTTGGAAAGCGCCTGCGGACCGTGTATCGGTATGGGACAGTCACCTAACTCCGGCGGAATATCACTTCGTACCTTTAACCGTAACTTTGAAGGTCGTTCAGGCACCAAAGATGGTCAGGTGTATCTTGTTTCCCCCGAGCTTGCGGCAGCCTCTGCTCTTACAGGTGTGCTTACAGACCCAAGAACTTTAGGGGATATGCCCGAATTTAAACTTCCCGAGGTATTTACCATTAATGATAATATGGTTGTTCCTCCTGTACCAGAGAGCGAAATGGACAGCGTTGAAGTTTTAAGAGGTCCAAACATCAAGCCATTCCCTGTATCAGAGCCAATGGCTGATGAAATCAATGCAAAATGCAGTCTTAAGGTAGGCGACAACATTACAACAGACCACATTATGCCTGCAGGTGCAAAGATATTACCTCTCCGTTCAAATATCCCTAAAATCTCGGAATACTGTTTTGCAGTATGTGATGAGAAATTCCACGGCCGCGCTTTAGAGCTTAAAAAGAGCATTGTTGTTGGCGGCTCTAACTATGGTCAGGGTTCATCCCGTGAACACGCGGCACTTGCACCTTTATACCTTGGAGTAAAGGCAGTTATCGTTAAATCCTTTGCTCGTATTCACATGGCAAACCTTATTAATGCTGGTATTATTCCTATGACATTCAAGAACGAGGCAGATTATGACCGCATTGACCAAATGGACGATTTATCCATTACTGATTTAATTGCACAGATTAAAAACGGCAATACAGTTAAGGTTACCAACAAGAGCAAGGGCTTTGATTTTGAAGTAAATGTTGACCTTTCAGACCGTCAGAAGGATATGCTTTTAGCTGGCGGACTGCTTAACTATACAAAAAATAACGCATAAGAATAGGGGAGATATAAAAATGAGTTACCAAGAACAGATTAAATTTGCTCAGGAAAAATTTGGCGAGCTTTTAACCGAACAGTTTGCAAGAATTGAACGTATGAAAGCTGAAAAAGACTTTATCGACTACGAAAAGCTTGACAACATCATTATCGGTGTTGTAGGCGGTGACGGTATCGGTCCTTCAATCACTTCACAGGCACAGAGAATTCTCGAATTCTTGCTTGCAGACGAGGTTAAAAAGGGAAAGGTTACATTCAATGTAATTGACGGTTGTACCATCGAACATCGTGCAGAGGTAGGAAAGGCTCTTCCCGATGATGTTGTAGAAGAGCTTAAAAAGTGTCATGTTATCTTAAAAGGCCCTACTACCACACCACGTGCAGGAGATCCATGGCCAAACATTGAAAGCGCTAACGTTGCCATGAGAAAAGAGCTTGACCTTTTTGCAAACGTAAGACCTGTTAAAGTTCCCGAGCAGGGAATAGACTGGACATTCTATCGTGAAAATACCGAGGGTGCTTATGCCGTAGGCTCAAAGGGTGTTCATGTTAACGACGATTTGGCTATTGACTTTACAGTTACAACCCAGGAGGGCAGTGAACGTATTGCAAGAGCGGCTTTTGAGTATGCAAAGAAGACCGGCAAAACAAGAGTTACCGCTGTTACAAAGGCAAACGTTGTAAAGACAACAGATGGTAAGTTCCTTCGTATCTGTCAGGAGGTTGCAAAAGACTATCCGGGAATAGAGCTTGACGACTGGTACATTGATATTATGACTGCAAAACTGGTTGACCCCAAACGCCGTACACAGTTCCAAGTACTTGTTCTTCCTAACCTCTACGGCGATATCTTAACCGACGAGGCGGCTGAATTCCAGGGCGGTGTTGGTACTGCAGGAAGTGCAAACATCGGTAAGCGTTATGCCATGTTCGAGGCTATCCACGGAAGTGCACCAAGAATGGTTCAGGAGGGTCGTGACATTTACGCAGACCCATGCAGTATCATCCGTGCCGCAGTTATGCTCCTTGAACACATCGGCTATGCTGACCGTGCCAAGAAATTGGAGCGTGCTCTTGATATTTGTATGTACGAAGAAAAGAAGCTTGTTATTACAGGCCGCGACACAGGTGCCACAAGTGCTGCTTTTGCAGACTATGTAATGGACACCGTTAAAGCCTTATAATGAACGTTTACGATTTTGATAAAACCATATATGACGGAGACAGCACCTTTGATTTTATTAAATGGTGTATAAAGAAAAAACCGATTATTATGCTCCGTCTTTTACCAGGCACAGTTGCCTTCGGCGGATATCTTCTCCGCCTTTGTGAAAAAACTGATTTTAAGGAGAAGTTTTATCGGTTTTTATCTTCCGTGCCCGACGTTGACAAATGGGTGGAAGAATTCTGGAATGATAACCAATCAGGAATTAAAGAATGGTATCTTATAAATCAAAAGGAAGACGATATTATTATATCTGCATCCCCTGAATTTCTTCTCCGTCCCATCTGCAAAAGACTGGGCATAAAAAATCTTCTTGCATCCAGGGTGGACAAGGATACAGGCATGTACCTTGGCAGAAATTGTCATGGTCAGGAAAAGGTAAGACGTTTCAGGAAGAATTTCGACGGTGAAATCGATGAATTTTATTCTGATTCCTACTCCGATGCCCCCCTTGCCAACATCTCCAAAAAAGCTTTTTTAGTCAGCGGAGATACTATTACCCCCTGGGACGGATAGAAAAAGTTTACAAGAAAAAACCGATGTTGTGAATTTCACAACATCGGTTTTAATTTACACTACTTATTTACTTGCTGCGCCCTGGAGCTCTGCCATCTTTTTCTGGAATTCTTCTGTTGCCGCTTCTGTCTCTGCTAAAATTTCAGCAAGTGACATCTTATCATAAGCACCCTTTGTCTTAACCTTAGCATCTTCCATCCAGAAGTTCTTAACTTCTCCAATGCCGGCTGTTCTCTTAATGATGTGGTATCCGTAAGTACTTTCAACAAGACCGCTTACTTCATCAATCTTAAGAGCCTTTGCAGCCTCTTCAAATTCAGCTACCATTTCGCCGGGTCCGAATGTATATCCGGTTTCAGGCTCGCCTGTGTCTTCGTTAAACTCTTTCATAAGAGCGTCGAAATCCTCTCCGCCATTGATACGTGCAAGAATTTCTTCTGCCTGAGTTTTCTTTGCAGTATTGTCAACAGGTGCAGCCTCTTCGCCCTCTTCAGTTTCAGCAGCCTCTTCAAACTTAATAAGGATATGCTTTGCAGATATCTCTGTATTATTCTCAAGACCGTTTAACACACTCATATCCTCAGGATAATACTTTTCAGGCGCCGCCTCAATATCAGTCTCTACAGCCTGAATATTTTGATACTGAACAACCTTACGTGTATACTGTTTCATATCTGTAAGCGCCTGTGCCTCAGCGTTAAGAATAACGATTTCTTCGCTATACTGGCTGATTAACTGCTGATTCTGCATCTCAACTTCTGCTCTTGTTGCTTTTTCATCAAACTCAACGCCTGCCTCTTCACCCTTCTGGATTAAGATAATGTCTTTAATTGCAGCGTCAAGAGCTCTTTCCTTAACAAGTGCCTCTGCTGTTTTGCCCGGCTCAACTTCCTGACTCCAGTCAAACTCTGATGGATTTTTAACCTGCGCGCCTGCTTCTTTAAGGTAGTTTGTTGCCTCTGTGTAGATATAGTTCTTCATATCAAGGTCTGTGATGTCTGTTCCATTTACGGTTGCAACAGTTTTACCCTCGGGGATGCTTGCAATCCAGCCAGGAATCTTTAATCCTACAAAGAGAAGCAAAGCACCGATAATAGCAGTGCCGATTAAGGAAAGTACCAAACTGCTTAAGTTTAAGGTAACCTTCTTTGGCTCCTTAACAGGAACCTCTTCATACTCCTCAGCATCTTCGTATGATTCCTCATACTCATAAACCGCCTCTTCGCCCTCAACAGCGTCAAATTCTTCAGCATCCGTTTCTTCAACCTCCGCCGTTTCAACCTCTTCAACTGTTTCTGCAGCCATATCAATTTCGTCCTGAACTTCTGCGGCAGCCTCGGCGATTTTCTCGCTTACATCCTGACGAACCTTTTCCTGAAGTTCTTCTTCAGTAGGCTGTACATTTTTGTTTTCGTTTTCCAACTTTAATCTCTCCTTTTTTATTTATGGGTCCGAAAATTCGAACATACTTTTACATAATAAATATGTTTTAAACATTCTAACACATATATAATAATTTTTCCAGCATTTTTTTAAATATTTTAAATTTGTTCATATTTAAACCTACAATAAAGTTTTAAGCACCCCTATAATATCCTCAAAATACTTGATCTCGCCACTTGGTGCAGGCCTATTCTTTTTAAAATTAAGTCTTGGCTCTTTTGAGTTTGGCAGAACAAGCTCTTTCGGTCTCCTTGTTACTGCCTCAATAAGTTTTTGAGGCTCAGGCATATTATCTCTGTCAAACTTAAATACTATCTGAATATTATTTCCGATAATCTCTGTAACTCCGCACTGTTGAGCCAATGCCTTAATCAATGAAACCTCCATAAGATTGTGGACTTCCTGTGGCACGGTGCCATATCTGTCCTCTATCTCGTCATAGGCATCATAGAGCTCTTCCTGGGTGGATATTGCGGCAATTCGCTTGTATGCACCTATTCTTTGACTATGGCTTAAAACATACTCCTCGGAAATAAAAGCAGAAACAGGCAAATCGATAAGAGTTTCGACTTTTTTGACAGTTTCTTTACCCTGTTGCTCGTGAACCGCTTGTTCAAGGAGTTGACAGTACATTTCATAGCCCACCGCTTCTAAATGTCCGTGCTGTTGTGCACCTATAAGATTTCCTGTGCCGCGGATTTCCAAATCGCGCATGGCAATCTTAAAGCCTGAGCCAAACTCCGTAAATTCTTTAATCGCAAGAAGTCTTTTCTCCGCCTCGGGTGTGAGCATTTTATTACGCCTGAAGGTGAGATACGCATACGCTAGTCTGTTGGAGCGTCCCACTCTGCCCCTTAACTGATATAACTGCGCAAGCCCTAATCTATCGGCATTTTCTATAATAATAGTGTTTACATTGGCAATATCAAGACCTGTTTCTATTATGGTGGTACAGACTAAAACATCAATCTCGCCCTGTGCCACCGACATCATAATATCCTCAAGTTCCCGCTCAGGCATCTGTCCGTGGGCAACCGCCACACGAACATCGGGCAGGAGCTCTGCTATTCTGTTTACCGCCTTATAAATCCCCTCCACCCGATTAAAGAGATAATAAACCTGACCACCTCTTCCTACCTCACGTGAAATAGCCTCTCTTACAACATCCTCATCATATTCAAGAACATAAGTGGCAACCGGATATCTCTCGCTTGGAGGCTCGTTTATAATGCTCATGTCACGTATTCCGCTTAAACTCATGTGCAGAGTTCTTGGTATAGGTGTTGCAGAAAGGGTTAGAACATCCACTTCTTTTCGGATCTCCTTAAGCTTTTCTTTATGAGCAACACCAAATCTCTGCTCTTCGTCTATTATAAGAAGTCCCAGCTTATTAAAGACAACATTTTTCCCTAAAAGCTTGTGTGTTCCAATAACAATATCAAGCTCACCTGTGGCTAGCTCCTTTATGACCTTTTTTCTGTTTGCCTCGGTGGTAAATCTTGAAAGCATCCCAACTTCTATGGGATAATCCATCATCCTTTGCTTGAAATTATTATAGTGCTGTGTTGCAAGAATGGTGGTGGGAACAAGATATGCCACCTGATATCCACTCATTACCGCCTTGAAAGCCGCCCGCATGGCAACCTCTGTCTTTCCATAACCTACGTCGCCACAGAGGAGTCGATCCATGGGATGCGGCATTTCCATATCGGCTTTTACCTCTTCTATACTGCGTAGCTGATCGTTTGTTTCTTCGTAAGGGAATGCTGCCTCGAAATCCCTCTGCCATTCACTGTCTTTATCAAAAGTAATTCCCTGTATCTGTGTTCTTTGGGCATAAAGGGCAATCAGTTCCTTTGCCATGTCTGCCGCCGCGGCCTTAACCCGTTGTTTTGTTCTGTTCCATTCTACGCCACCCAGCTTATTGAGCTTTACATGAGAACCCTCTTTAGCAGTATGCTTAAATACCATATCAAGCTGGTCTGTTGGAACATACAGGGTGTCGCTGCCCTTATATTGAATTTTAAGATAGTCCTTGCGGACTCCGTCTACCACAAGCTGTTCCGTCCCTATATATTGTCCTATACCATGATTTTGATGAACAATATAATCACCTGGGTTGAGCTGAGTGAAATCGGCAATTTTATCCCCTTTTCTTCCCTGAAAACGCTTGCGTTTTTTCTTTTCCTTGCCGAATATTTCTCTGTCGCCTATTACCGCTACGCGAATAAGGGGATATTCAAAACCACGTTGGATGCTTCCCCCCGTCACAACTATTCCGCCCGGATTTGGAAGCTGTTCAAGACTTTCCTGATAGGAGCATTTTATCCCCTCTTCTTCAAGTCTTATGGCAAGATTTTTTGCCCTTATCCTAGACCCTGCAAGAATAACCGTTCTGTATATGTTCTGCTTGTAGTATCTTAAAGAATCATACAAAAACTCCATTCTGCCCTGAAAACTGTTCATGCTTTTTGTAGTAAAGCTGTGGGTTCTGGCAGGTTTATAGTCAGGTGTGCCATGGGATATACCGCTCATTCCAACGAACATACGGGAGGTCAATCTTTTCACTGCTTTATTATGAGGAAGATTATATTCGCAACCTGCCTCATATATAACACCGCGTTCTGCCAAATCGCAGATATCTTCCACTTTCCTGTCCTCTGTTTCTTTCATCTTATCGCTAATGCGAACAGGCTCATCCCAGAACACAACTGTGTTTTCTTTAATATAATCAATTATTGTTGGCTTATTTTTATATATATATGGAATGTATTTATCTATTGACGGGAAAAAAATCCCCTGCTTTAATCTTTCTATATCCCTCTCAAAGCTCCGCATAAGCTTTTGGGAACGCTCGTCATCTAAAAGCTCTTTTTTAAAGCCCTCTAATTTTTTTATAAGCTTTTCTCTCTGTTCATCATTCAGAGCAAGCTCCGATGCAGGATATATCTTCACACTGTCAAGTTTTTTAATCGTTCGCTGGGTTTCAGCATCGAAAAGCCTTATAGAGTCAATCTCTGTATCAAAGAACTCAATTCGAACAGGCTGACTTTCCTGTCCCCCTACGGGATATATATCAAGAATTCCACCACGTATACTGAACTGTCCCGCTCCCTCTACCATATCCTCGCGTCTGTATCCAAGCTCCGTGAGGTTTTGCGCAATTTCATCAAGCTCCGCATCTTCACCATCTTTAAAGCTGATTACCTTTTGGGCGTACACTTCTTTTGGCAAGGTCACCTCGCCTAGGGCTTCTGCCGTTGTTACAACGTAGCATGGCTTTTCGTCCTCTGCGAGCCTTCCCAAAATGTCAAGGCGCAGGGTTGTAATATCCTTTCCTTTTGCCTCCACATCATAAAAGAGCAAGTCTGTCTTTGGGAAAAGAAATACATCTTCCCCGAAGAAATATTGCAAATCCTCAAACAGACGTCTTGCGGACTCATCGTCCGCTGTTACTGCAAGACATGGAGTGTCAAGCTTTTTGCAGACAGCATAAATAAGGTGTGCCCTGACCGAGTCTGACACACCCAATGTATTTATCGGTGTTTTGTTTGCTTTTAAATCTTTAAAGAACTCCGAAAACTCGGCTTGTTCTTCAAATAGTTTAAGAAAAACATCCATAACTTTACACCTAACCATTAAACTTATTCATGGCAGATTTTGCACCATTTGTAATTATCTCTTCAACTGCTCCTGCGGCTCTTACAACGGACTCTATAAGAATTTTTACCTCTTCATCATTAAATCTTCCAAGAACATAATCCTTAACGTCAAAATCAGGATGGTCAGGATAACCCACTCCTATTTTTATACGGGGAAACACATCTGTATTCATCTGATAAATAATATTTTTTATACCGTTGTGTCCCCCTGCACTGCCTTTTTCTCTTATCCTGAGTTTTCCCACAGGCAGAGAAATGTCGTCATATATTACGATAATTTCTTCATCTTCTATTTTGTAATAGTCCCTGAATTCCCGAACACTCTCTCCGCTTAAATTCATATATGTCTGGGGCTTTATAACTATTACCTTTTCTCCGCCAATTCTTCCCTCGCCGTATATGGCGCGGAACTTCTCTTTATTAAGTTTTATATCAAATCTGGCACAAAGACCGTCTATTGCCTCAAAACCAATATTGTGTCTTGTTCCCACATAATCTCTACCCGGGTTTCCAAGCCCTGCAATCAGGTACATTAAATCATTCCCTCTTTTCATTCTCAATAAACTTTATTGTATCACAGGGCATAAAAAAAATCAATGCGTAATTATCTTATAATAAAAATATTGCAAAATATGGGATTGTATGATATAATGATTTTGCGATACAATTGAATAAGTTCATACAACCAGTGTGTTTTTTTGTCTTTAGGCAAAAATGCAGGCTCTATTTCACATGCTGGTGTATGGGAAATCAATTGTATCGCAAATACTAGGAGTCGTGCATTTTTCGGGTGCATACTTCGTATGCGCCTTTTTTAATGGACTCATTTCCTACCACAAACTAAATTTTAAGCAGAAAACGAAGTGTATATTTTGTGAAATCGTTTTCGTCGCTGTACAATGGTACTGCAGAGAACGATTTCGCAAAAAGCAAGTAACGGCAAGGGAACTCGATGTTCTCCTTGCCGTTTTTTTATTCATACGGGACGTCGAGGATAACCTCCCCTACAATATTTATTCCGCTTGCGGTAGACCAAGTTTTTTTGTGTCTAGATATAGTGGGTTTTTTCTTCCATATTAACCAGGTCTTTGTCTACCTTATATTTTTCAGCACGTCTTTGTTCAAAAAACTTAACCGCAACCTGGTCAAAAAGTGCATAAGACAAAACGTCCTCAGGCTGTTCAATCCACTCTGCACATTCCTTCTTAAGCCTTTCAAGTTCCGGCTCGATTAAATCAGCAGGACGGCAATCTATTGCCTTTTCGTCACCGATAATCTTCTTGCGGAATTCTTCATTAATGGGAACAGGAGTACGCCCATATTCACCCTTGCAGATACCCTTGGTTTCTTTTGAAACCATCTTGTAACGCTCACCCATAATCACATTAAGCACTGCCTGAGTACCAACAATCTGGCTGGTTGGGGTAACAAGTGGGGGATAACCTAAATCCTCACGTACTCTTGGAACTTCCTTTAATACTTCGTCAAGCTTGTCTTCCTTGCCCTGCTGTTTAAGCTGTGATACAAGGTTAGAGAGCATGCCGCCGGGAACCTGATATTTTAATGTGTTGATATCAACACCCAAAATCTTGGTACTCATAAGACCGCTTTCTAAATACTTATCGCGAAGTGGCTTGAAGTAGTCAGCGATTTCGGTAAGAGTATCAAGATTCATTCCCGTATCATACTCTGTGCCCTGAAGTGTAGCAACCAAAGGCTCGGTAGGTGGCTGTGATGTGCCAAGTGCCATTGGTGACAGAGCACAGTCTACAACATCTACGCCAGCCTCAATTGCCTTTAAGTAGGTCATAGAAGCAACACCGCTTGTATAGTGGGTATGAAGCTCCAGAGGAACATTAACTGCTGCTTTGAGCTGTTTTACAAGGTCATAAGCTGCATAAGGTGTAAGCAGACCAGCCATATCTTTGATACAGATTGAATCTGCACCACAGTTAGCATATTCCTTAGCAAGCTTTACGAAAAACTCGTTATTATGAACAGGACTGATTGTATAAGAGATTGCCGCCTGAACGTGTCCGCCCTCTTTTTTGGTCGCATTGATTGCAGTCTGGAGATTGCGAACATCGTTTAAAGCATCAAATATTCTTATAATATCAATACCGTTTGCAATAGATTTCTGTACAAAATATTCTACAACGTCATCTGCATAATGACGGTAGCCAAGAACATTCTGCCCACGGAACAGCATCTGGAGCTTGGTATTGGGGGTAGCCGCTTTTATCTTGCGCAGTCTTTCCCATGGGTCCTCGTTTAAGAAACGCAAACAAGCATCAAATGTAGCACCGCCCCACGCCTCTAATGCATGGTAACCTGCTTTATCCATCATTTCGAGAGCAGGAAGCATCTCGTCTGTGGTCATTCGTGTCGCAATCAGGGACTGATGAGCGTCACGTAATATGGTTTCTGTAATTCCTACTTTTGCCATAGTAAATTACCTCCTTATTTCTAAATTATTAAGAGAACATTGACAGGAAAACACCTGCCGCAACTGCACTTCCTATAACACCGGCAACATTTGGTCCCATAGCATGCATAAGCAGGAAGTTTGACGGATTCTCTTTCTGTCCCACAGTCTGTGAAACACGTGCCGCCATAGGAACAGCGGATACGCCGGCTGAACCAATAAGAGGGTTAACCTTACCGCCAGTTAGCTTACACATAATCTTGCCTAGAATAAGTCCGCCGGCTGTACTGAAGCAGAACGCAACAAGACCAAGCACGACAATTCCCAATGTTTCGCCTGTCAGGAAGGTTTCAGCGGTAGCAGTTGCACCTACTGTGAGCCCTAAGAATATAGTAATTGTATTCATGAGCCCATTTTGCGCCGTCTTTGTAAGACGTTCCACAACGCCGCTTTCCTTTGCAAGGTTACCCAACATAAGCATACCAACAAGAGAAACTGCATCAGGTACAATAAGCGCAACAACTATTGTAACCACAATAGGGAAGATAATCTTTTCTGTCTTGCTTACCTCGCGAAGCTGTTCCATGACAATCTGGCGCTCTTTCTTGGTGGTTAAAGCCTTCATAATGGGTGGCTGAATAACCGGAATAAGAGCCATGTAAGAATATGCTGCAACCGCTATTGCGGGAAGTAATGACGGTGCAAGAGTCTTTGTAACATATATAGCAGTAGGCCCATCTGCACCACCGATAATACCAATAGAAGCAGCCTCGTTTACACCGAAGTTAATTCCCGGAACGCAAGCGCCAAGGATCAACGCTCCAAAAAATGTTAAAAATACACCAAGCTGTGCCGCTGCACCCAGAATAATACTCTTTGGATTTGCAATCAGCGGACCAAAATCTGTCATAACACCAATACCAAGGAAAATAAGCGGAGGATAGATACCAAGCTTAACCCCAAGATATAGCAGGTCTAAAAGACCGCCTTTGGAAAATATGAGATTCATATCTATATGTCCGTCTATAAGATATTGTGGATCTGTGAAATATTCCGGATGCATCATAATTGCACCTGAATTTGCAAACATAGGCAGGTTTGAAAGCAACATACCAAAGGCAATCGGCAAAAGCAGCAACGGCTCAAACTGTTTAACAATAGCCAAATAAAGAAGTACGCAGGCAATGATAATCATAAGGGGTGTTCCTATTACACCCACTATCTGCTCAAAGCCCGAACCTGCGGCGGTAAATGCTTCTTTTGCATTTGTTATAAGTGCCGCAATACCCGTACTTGACATAAAGTCAATAAAACTTTGTAACACAATATCACCCTTTCAATAAATGTAGGGCCAAGTCCAACAGGATTAGCCGATAGATACCAATGCATCGCCTGTGTTAACAGAAGCTCCCTGTGATGCACTTACTGCAACAACCTTGCCGCCCTTTGGTGCCATGATTTCGTTTTCCATTTTCATAGCCTCAAGAACGCAAAGTACATCGCCTTCATTTACAGTATCGCCGACCTTTACTTTAACCGATACAACTGTACCGGGCATAGGAGCAGTTACATTTGTAGCACCGGCAGGTGGAGCAGAAACAGGAGCAGGTGCAGAAGCTGCTTCAGGCGCAGGAGCCGCTTTAGGAGCTGCGACAGGAGCTGATGTAGCTACACCGCCTACCTCTTCAACTTCAACTTCGTATGAATTTCCATTTACGTTTATTATAAATTTTCTCATGATTTTTCCTCCTTAAAATCTTGAATCAATTACATCTCTCAATCCCGCTTTATTCCATGCGGGAGATGTGTTTTCAATCCGTCTGTAGGATTTAATATTTAAATTATAAGTAGAGGTGTTAAGACTTGCCGCAATAGCCGCTGTTAAAACAGCAATAAGCTCTGTTTCGTCAATATCTTCGGAAACCGCCGCATTAGTCACTTCAGGTTCAGCCTTTACTTCTTCTTTTACTGCCTTGTTAGGGTCTTTATAGAACACTACCTTCATAAGCATCATAACAAGCATCAGGATAATAAGAACCGAAAATACTATACAAAGGCCTACCGCTGTAACCTTTAAACCCTCACTTAAAGCTTCAACTAATGTCATAGTTTATTCTCCTTTCAGGCAATTTTACAGCGGAATATTTCCGTGTTTCTTTGCCGGACGGGTTTCTCTCTTACTCATAAGCATCTCAAGTGCACTGATAAGTCTTGGGCGTGTTGAATCAGGCTCGATAACGTCATCTACATAACCGCGAGATGCCGCAATATATGGATTTGCAAACTTCTCTGTATACTCTGCAATCTTTTCCTGACGGGCTGTTACAGGGTCACTTGATGCCGCAATATCCTTACGGAATATAATGTTTGCCGCACCCTCTGGTCCCATAACTGCAATCTCTGCACTGGGCCAAGCAAATACCATGTCGGCTCCTAAATGCTTACTGTTCATAGCGATATATGCTCCGCCGTAAGCCTTTCTTACAATAACATTGATTTTAGGAACAGTGGCCTCTGAAAAAGCATATAAAAGCTTTGCCCCATGACGGATAACTCCACTATGCTCCTGACCAACACCCGGAAGATATCCCGGCACATCTGTAAATGTAATAACAGGAATATTAAAACTATCGCAGAAACGCACAAAACGTGCACCCTTATCTGATGAATTGCAGTCAAGTGCACCAGCCATAACCTTTGGCTGATTTGCAATGATACCTACGGTATTACCATTAAGTCTTGCAAAGCCTGTTACAATGTTCTGGGCAAAAGCTTCAAACATCTCTGCAAATTCACCGTAGTCTACAACTTCTTTTATTACATCACGGATATCATAAGATTTTCCGCTGTCTTCAGGGATAATGTTTATAAGTGTTTCTGAAAGACGGTTAAGGTCATCCTCACACTCATAAACAGGAGCGATTTCAAGATTATTGGCAGGAAGCATACCTAAAAGCTTTTTAACCTCATTGAAGCATTCTTCTTCTGTCTTGCAAGCCATTGTTGCAACACCGCTCTTTGCTGCGTGTGTACTTGCACCGCCAAGCTCGTCAAAGGTAACATCTTCACCTGTAACAGATTTTACTACAGATGGACCTGTAATAAACATCTGGCTGGTCTTTTCTACCATAAATATAAAATCACATATTGCAGGTGAGTACACAGCACCTCCGGCACACGGACCCATTATAATCGCGATCTGCGGAATAACGCCTGATGCCAGGGTATTGCGATAGAATATATCACCAAATCCCTTTAATGCATCAATTCCTTCCTGAATTCTTGCACCGCCTGAATCGTTAATACCAATAATTGGTGCACCCATTTTCATAGCCATGTCCATGACTTTACAGATTTTAGCCGCGTGCATCTCACCAAGAGAGCCGCCAATAACTGTGAAATCCTGAGCATAAGCATACACAAGACGACCGTCTACGGTTCCGTAACCGCACACAACACCCTCGCCCGGGGCTTCTGTTTCAGCCATGTCAAACTCTGTACATCTGTGTGTTACAAATGCATCAACTTCAACAAAGGTGTTAGGGTCGAAAAGCATATCAAGACGTTCTCTTGCCGTCTTTTTACCGGCGTCATGCTGCTTTTTGATTTTATCAGCACCGCCACCCTGTTCAATAACAGCACGTCGCTGTTGCAGGTTGTCTAACTTACCCATTTACGTTTCCTCCTAATATATTTACTCTTATAATTATTTACGTCTTTTATAGTTGGCTTTCTTAAACTTCTCTCTGCTCATCTGTGCAGAAGATTTTTTGCCTGTACCGATTTTCTTCAACATATTAACTTCTGATTCGGTAAGCTTACGCCAATGTCCTAGAGGAACATGTCCTAAAATAAGACCTGCCTCTCTGGTTCTTTTAAGCTTTTTAACTATACATCCCACAGATTCAAACATTCGTCTGACCTGTCGGTTTTTACCCTCATGTATTGTTATTTCAAGCTTTGTTCCAAGACGGGTTGCACCGATTACCTCTACCTTTGCAGGAGCAGTCTTTACCCCATCAAGGTAAACTCCGCCTCTAAGCTGAATAAGAGTGTTCATTGAAATATTACCTGTAACCTCTGCCACATAGGTTTTTTCAATATTATTTTTGGGATGTGTAATCTTATAAGTGAGATCCCCGTCATTTGTCATAAGGAGAAGTCCCTCTGTGTCATAGTCCAGCCTGCCCACAGGATAAATCCTTACAGGGATTTCCGAGACAAGCTCCATAACTGTTGGCCTTCCTTTGTCATCCGAAACAGTGGTTACATATCCGACAGGTTTGTTAAGCAGAACATACACCATCTTTTTCTCGATGCGTACAACCTGACCGTCAAACTCAACAACATCTTTTTCTTCATCTATTTGCACGCCCATCTCCGTGACAACTTCACCATTGACAGATACGCGTCCCTGTTTGATTAAATCTTCCGCACCGCGCCGTGATGCCACGCCACAGCCTGCAAGATATTTTTGGAGTCTTACCACAGGCATCTCAAACCTTTCCTTAATGGTATATCAGGCAGTCATTGGAATTATAGCCAACTTTCACCTAATACAACTATTATACATCTACTTGCAAGGAATTGCAATATAATTTTTGCAAATTTTTTAATCATCCAAAAAAGTTAACCATTTCCGATATATTTCCTGCAAATTCTCTTTTAGTCCATTTTTCATAACCTTTGCAGCGCTGATTTTCTCTGCATCTCTGTCAGTCACAAGTCCCACTCGCCCAACCTCTCTGTTATTTAAAAACAATATCATCTCTCCGCACTTTTCGCCTTTAGCCACAGGCGCAACCAAATTATCTGCACCGTTTATCTTGACATCAATTTTTTCGCTGGCAGTTAAAGGATAATATATATCACTATCAGCAACAGCGATAACTTTATTTGTCTCCGAATTTTCTATCTTAATTTCTTTAGCTCGCTGACCGCTCTCTATAATTCTTTTCATTTCATATTCAGAAAACAGATTATTATACAAGTTACAATGGTCATTCCAATCATCAGGAGCGTTTAAGGTAACACAAATAAGTGTCATCCCATCCCTCTCACATGCAGAAACAAGACATCTGCCTGCAGCCTTTGTAAAACCTGTTTTAACTCCGATACACCCTTTACACATATTAAGAAGTTTATTGTGGTTTGTAAGCTGTCTTGGGTAGGCTTTTCCTTCACCTTGAACTTTATAGGTTTTCGAAGAAACAATTTGGGCAAATTCAGGATTTTTAAGTCCGTAAGCCGTAATTCTCGCCATATCATGAGCCGTTGAATAATGGGAATCATCAGGCAATCCGTTTGGATTAGCAAAATTAGTATCAAGTGCCCCCACTTCTTTTGTTTTTTGATTCATCATCTTAACAAATGAATCATTCCCTCCAAAATATTCCGCAATAGCCACTGCCGCATCATTCCCCGAAGATAGCATCAGCCCATAGAGAAGCTCTTTCAGGTTCATCTTTTCGCCCTCCTGAAGATACATGCTGGAGCCCTCGGTTGTCGCTGCTTGAGCTGAAATCGGCACCTCATCTTCAAGATTTCCATTTTCTATGGCGCATATCGCCGTCATTATCTTTGTGGTGCTTGCCATAGGCAAATGTGTGTCCGAATTCTTGGAATAAAGAACCCTGCCTGTGCTTTGCTCTATTACAATTGCTGATTGGGCTGAAACCCCAATATCTGCATAAGCTTCACACAAATTAAACAAACTTCCTGCCAATAGAACGCCTATAAATAAATATATTTTTCTGGTCATAATCCACCTCAACGTATAAAAATTGTCAATGTTAATATACGCAAAGAAAAGTTTGTCATACATTTCAGACTGTAGAAAAAGTCGTTCTACCGCAAATAAAAAACATTAAAGAAGACTTTATAACAGCACGTTTTCATGATTCTCCCCATAAATAGATGAAAAGAACCACAAGAAAAACATCGAGTTTTCCTTGTGGTTGCTTGCTTTTTCAACATCTGTCAGCCTCACCATCAGGAGAGGCTGATTTTCTTATAATTTATATGTATGCTTAAGCGGTCCGCTGCCTTTTCCTAAATCAAGTCCGGCTTTTATAGCACCGCTTAAATATTCTTTGGCATTTCTTATACTTTCTTCAAGGTTGTACCCCATTGCAAGATTACAGGCAATAGCAGAAGATAGGGTACATCCCGTTCCATGGGTATTTGGATTATTCACTCTTTCTGCCGAAAACCATTTTTCTGCATCATCTGTCAAAAGTAAATCTGTGGCATCTCCCAAAAGATGTCCGCCTTTAATCAAAACAGCTGTATCTATCTTTTCGTATATTCTCTTGGCCGCTTTTAGCATATCTGTTTTACTTGATATTTTTATCCCACTTATAACCTCTGCCTCAGGAACATTAGGGGTTATTACCGTCGCAAGAGGCAACAGCTTATCTATAAGTTTTTCTGTCGCCTCTGCTACAAATAATCTACTGCCGCTTGTGGCTACCATAACAGGGTCTATTACAATATTTTTTGCATTATAAAACTTCAGCTTTTCTCCAATAACCTCTATTATTTCTCCTGATGCTACCATCCCTATTTTTACGCTGTCGGGAAATATATCTGTAAATACGCTATCCAGCTGTTTTCCTACAAATTCAGGTGTGACTTCCATAATTCCCGTAACGCCCATGGTATTTTGTGCCGTAAGAGCAGTTATAACGCTCATCCCATACATATTATGTACAGTTACGGTTTTTAAATCCGCCTGTATACCCGCTCCGCCGCTGGAATCAGAACCCGCTATGGTCAAAACCTTTTTCATATTATACATCCCTCAATTCTTTACTTTTTCCCAACAGTTCCTCTGCCGCCTTTTGTGGATTCTCCGCTTTCATTATAGCTGTAACAACACAAATCCCTGCAATTTTTGTTCCCTCTAGCACATCAATATTGCTAATATTAAGTCCACCTATTGCATTTACAGGGATCGGTACACTGTTACATATTTTCTCAAGCATTTCAACAGAGGTTAAAACCGTTTTTACCTTTGTGGTAGTAGGATAAATAGCTCCTACTCCCAAATAATCCGCTCCCATACTATATGCCTCTCTCGCTTGCTCCACCGTCTTTGCGGTGGCACCTATTATCATATCAGGTCCTAAAATTTTTCTTGCTAAATTTACAGGCATATCACTCTGCCCAAGATGAACTCCCTCTGCATTCATTGCCATAGCTATATCAACTCTGTCGTCTATTATAAGCGGAACTTTGTATTTTTGAGTAATATCGTGAACTTTTTCAGCCAGGTATATATATTCCCTTGTTGTCCTCTCTTTTTCTCTTAGCTGAAGTAGGGTTACTCCTCCCTTTAATGCTTCCTCTACCTTGTAGAGAAACTCATCTGCTGTCACATAACTGCTATCAGTTATAAAATAAAGCGTTGGGTCAAAATTTTTCAATTTCCTCCACCTCCATATATTTGTTAATACCAACTTTCTCAAGACACGAAAGGGCATCCATAAGATTTATCATAAAGCTCCCGTTTCCTTTCTCTGTTTCTGCAACAGCTCCGCAAACTCCAAGGATTGCACAAGCACCAACCGCCGCCGTAATATCTCTCGAAACAGCCATACAACAAGCACAAATCGACCCAAGCATACAACCTGTGCCCGTTACCCTCGCCAATTGTGACGAGCCATTATTTATATAGAAAAGTCTTGTTCCATCAGTAACAATATCCGTTTTTCCACTTGCAATAACAATACAATTATATTTTTTTGCAAGCTCTACTGAAACACCGCTCATAAAAGCTCTGTCCAGTGACAAATCCGCATCGACTCCTCCTGATTTATACTTTTCATTATACAGAGCATAAATTTCCGAATAATTGCCTTTTATTACATCAGGATTGGTACTTTGTATGAGCCCGATTGCAAAATTCCTGCGTAAAGCAGAGCAGGCAACTCCAACTGCATCAAGAATAATAGGTATATTCTGTTCTTTCGCTGCATTTGCCGAAATGGTCATGGCTTTCATTCTTATATCTGTAATATTCCCAAGATTAAGTAACAGGGCATCAGAGGTCCCTGTTATTTCAAGGACCTCTTTTGGATGCTCCGCCATTATAGGCTTTGCCCCCAAGCATAGCACCGCATTTGCACACTGTGTTATAGAAATTGGATTAGTTATGCAGTGAATTAGCGGTGACATATTGCGGATTTCTCCCGTTATACGTTCAACATCTATTTTCACGATGCAACTTTCCTCCTTTTTATTATGTAATAGACTGCCGCCCATATAATAAATATGCTAAGTGCAACGTAGGACAAGCAATCAAGCCATATCGCCTCTACATTAAAAAGTATATCGAGGACCTTTACCACCAAAAAGCATATCGCTCCCATAGCCGCAATAGTGCACGCATCCTCTAATGTGCCCGCTTTATAATCAAAGCTCTCTGCACCGAGTTTAGCCTGAAACTTTGAAAGCATCCCGTTTGATGCAAGCTTTTTCAGGAAAACATAGGCAATACTTCCGCCAATCAGAGTTCCACATATAAAAGACGGTACATAGAAAAACCAGCTAAGTCCTTCTTTACCCCAGAGGATTGTCATAACAGGATAGGACAGAATTGCTCCTATAATACCTGTTCCTATGACTTCGCCAACAACTGCCATAAGCAAGTTTCCTTTTGACATTTTGTAAAACACTCCCGATAGAAACGCTCCAAAAATTGCTCCCGTCAGTGCAATAGGCGGAATGCCCATAGTTGCCATTCTTATAACTCCAATCAGCACAGCACAGAAAAGTGAATACCACGGCCCCAGCAGAACAGCGCACACAATATTTATAAAGTGTGCCATTGGACACATACCTTCAACCCTGAGTATAGGCGAGATAACCACGCCCAAAGCTACCATCATTGCAAGAACTACTAACCTTAAAAGTCTTTTTGAATTTTTCATTTTTTTACCTCGTTTCGTATTTAATCCATGCACAGGTGCATGGCGGTCGGAACTTAATTGTCCCCTCTCACCACGAAACACGTGTTCCCATCGCTTTATCTAAAATGTCAGGCGCTCCCCTGCCATTCGCATTTTCCTCCTTTCCAAGTTTTTATAATTTATTTTTTTTAAATTTTTCAACAATAACCCTTACAGCAAAAACAATAATCATAGCAGGCAAGGTATAGCCCAAAGGCATATCTGTCATCATTAAAACTCTGTAAGCGATAAAACCGATAACCCAGATTATAAGGTCTGTAACAGAAAATTTCTTAATAGAATTGTCTTTTTTTAAAACGAAATAATTTGCAATCTGTATTGCCGCCATTGGTGCAAATACCGAACCGATAAGATATAAAAAGCCTTCTATCTCGTTAACAGGTGTAAAGATTGCCAACAGTGTTCCAATTACAGTTACAATAATCCCACAAGGCTTTTCCCTGAATTTTTTTGATATACTCTCCAGGCTTACTCCTGCAGAATATGCATCCAGAAATGTTGTAGTCACCGTTGATAAAACTACTGTCAACAGAGCCGCAACACCAAGACCCGCCTTTATCATTATTACAGCAACATCACTTTCGCCGGTAAAAAGCGCCGCACCCATTCCGATTACGTACATCCACATACTTGCAATAAAATATCCACCGCAACTTATTGCCGATGCCAAAACAGGTCTTTTTGCATCTCTTGTATAATCAGATATAAGAGGAAGCCAGGAAAGGGGCATTGCAACAGAAAGTTCAACCGCTGCGCCAAAGCTTATAGCTCCATCGCTTAACCCCACCTTATCTTCTCCAAATACGGTCATGCTCAACAATATTGTCAAAATAAGCAATAGACTCATTGTAAAATAGTTTATCTTGTTAAGATTTTTGACACCGACCAAAATCCATATTGTTATCAGAATTCCTATAATAATGCTCCACAGCCAACTTCCGCCTAGGTGAAAAGCAAGGTCTGCCGCCTCGGCACCGCTCAAAATCATAATACCTGTCCAACCTACAAGCTGAAGCACGTTTAACACCGAAAAAAGCATAGAGCCTTTTTCTCCAAAGGACATTTTCACAGTTTCCATTGAACTTTTTTGAGTCTTTCCACCGATTATTCCAACCAAGAACATAAGTATAAAGCCTATAATATGTCCTGCAATAATGGCAATAAGCCCATTCGTAAAGCCTAATGGCGCAATATATGTACCGGTCAGGATTTCCGCTATGGATATTCCCGCCCCAAACCATATAAGCCCATTTGATAAATCCGATGTTTTTGTTTGTCTTTTCATTTTTGCTCCTCCTTTTGGGGACGCCTGAATAATTAAAGCAACAAAAAAGGAGTTACCTGATAATAGGTAACTCCTTAAAAACGAGTTTAATCACTCTTCCTACGTTGGCATTATCCAAATCAGGTTAAAAGGGTCGAAGTTCATTACTTCCTCTCAGCCTGACAGTACAAGCTCCCCTGAAATATTAAATTGTATTTTTAAAAGTTAAATTAGTTGCCCATCATTTTTGCAACTTCGTCTGCAAAGTTCTCTTCTTTCTTCTCAAGACCTTCGCCCTTTTCAAGACGAGCAAACTTAACGATCTTGATATCTGTACCGAGTTCCTTAGCAACGCCGTCTACATACTTAGCAACTGTCATATCGCCGTCTTTAACGAATGGCTGATCTACAAGACATACATCCTTATAGAACTTGTTGATACGGCCCATAACCATCTTCTCAACAATTGCTTCAGGCTTACCCTCGTTAAGAGCCTGTGCCTTAAGGATTTCTTTCTCGTGCTCAACTACATCAGCCGGAACTTCTTCCTTGCGAACATACTGTGGAGCAACAGCTGCAATCTGCATTGCAACGTCCTTTGCCATAGCTTTGAAAGCCTCTTCTTTTGCTTTAGCAGCATCTGCAACTTCAAAGTTAACGAGAACACCGATACGACCGCCGGCATGAATATATGCCTGGTTGATGCCATCAAAACGCTCAAAACGACGAATATTCATGTTTTCGCCAATTGTAGCAATCTTCTCTGTAAGAGCATCGCCAACCGTCTGGCTGTCGTTTATCTTCATTTCTTTAAGAGCTTCAACGTCTGCAGGATTTTCCTTTGCAATAACTTCAGCAATGTCATGAACGAAGTTCTGGAAGTCTGCATTCTTTGCAACGAAGTCTGTCTCGGAGTTAACCTCAACAGCAACACCAACGCCGCAGCAATCAAATACAACAGCTTCAACCATACCTTCTGATGCAATTCTGCCTGCCTTCTTAGCAGCAGTAGCAAGACCTTTTTCTCTTAAAAACTCAACAGCTTTATCCATATCGCCGTCTGTTTCTGTCAGAGCCTTTTTGCAGTCCATCATACCGCAGTTTGTCATTTCTCTCAGCTTTTTAACATCTTGTGCTGTAAATGCCATGATAATCTTCCTTTCTATATTAAAAATACAAATACCAAATCTATTATGGATTAGTCATCCAACATATCGAGGCTAACTTCTTCAGCATCTGCCTCTTCTGCTTCCTCGCTTACCGGAGCCATCTGCTCACCCTGTCTGACCTCGATGATAGCGTTACCGATTGTAGAAACGATAAGTTTTACGGCACGGATAGCATCGTCATTACCCGGGATAGCGAAATCAGCTTCTTCAGGGTCGCAGTTTGTATCAACGATTGCGATTACAGGAATACCAAGCTTGTGAGCCTCTGCAATAGCATTCTTCTCTTTTCTTGGGTCTACAACAAATAATGCTGCAGGAAGATCCTTCATCTCTTTGATACCGCCAAGGAACTTCTCAAGACGTTCCTGCTCAAGGTTTAATTTGATAACTTCTTTCTTAGGGAGAAGATCCATTGTACCATCCTCAGCCATTTTTTCAAGCTGATAAAGGCGCTCAATTCTCTTCTTGATTGTTTTGAAGTTGGTAAGCATACCGCCGAGCCATCTTGCATTTACAAAGTACATGCCTGTTCTTTCAGCTTCCTCGCGGATAGCATCCTGAGCCTGTTTCTTTGTACCAACGAAAAGAACGTTTCCGCCATCTGCAGCGATGTCACGTACAAAATAGTAAGCTTCCTCAATCTTCTTAACGGTCTTCTGAAGATCGATGATATAAATACCATTTCTCTCTGTGAAAATGTACTCCGCCATTTTAGGGTTCCAACGACGGGTCTGGTGTCCGAAGTGAACACCCGCTTCAAGCAACTGCTTCATTTGAATTACTCCCATGATTTAACACCTCCATAGTTTATTCCTCCGCCGGGGTCAACTTGTCCTGAAACCGTCATGGGTGTGCGGCACTTTTCGGACAATCGCCAAGCGTGTGTATTTAAGCTATTTGGGCATAATCCACCCAAATGCCATAATAGTATATCACAAGCATTTTCATAATGCAAGTATTTTTTAAAATATTTTTAAAAAATTTCCTATTTTACCTTGACACATCACCTTTGAGTTGTTATAATGATTAAGCTGATTTATCAGTAGGGGTTAAGCGAAATGCTCCCGCTCGGGTTACCTCTCCCGTGTAAAATTTAAGAGGTATAGTTTAATATTTGCGGGCGTGGCGGAATTGGCAGACGCGCTAGACTTAGGATCTAGTGTCAACCGACGTGGGGGTTCAAGTCCCTTCGCCCGCACCAAAAAAGCGACAAGTTTAAAAACTTGTCGCTTTTTCACGCTAAAACTCTTTTATATACTTTCTTCCCTCATACCATGCAATCATATTATTAACAAACAAATTCCAATTCTGGAATCCGGGATTGTTAACCGCTTCGCCGGTATCAGGATGATAATATTCGTGCATCTGACCGCACTGTTCTATATCTTTGCCAAAAAGCTTTATGGTTTTTTCAGCCAATTCTTTTGCTTCGTTTGTAAAGCCATAATCTACAAGCCCTTTAAAGCACATCCAGTTGGAAATCCCCCAGATTGGTCCAAGCCAACATGACGGATTACCTGTTTTTACAATGCAGTACATCTTTTCGTTTTTAGCAAGGGTGCAAACTCCATATTCAGCACAAAAACTGTTTTTGTTAAGAAAATGCTCTCTTACCATTCTCTCGCTCTGCTCTTTTGTGGCAATTCCTGCCCACATAGCAAGAAATCCCGACCACACACCTATTCTCTGAATAAGGCAATCCCAATGTCTTGGTGCGCCGCTGTGGAGCAAATCATTTTTGTTTACAGGCATTAAATTCAAATCTGCACTGTAATAAAATCCGTCACGTTCATCCCACAAATTCTCCCTTACTGCCGCCTTGAGATTTTCTGCCTCTTTTGAGTATTTCTCCGACTTAATCTTTAGTAAATCACAGATATACACCATGGCAAGAAGCTCTTTATACATCAGGCAATTAAGATAGATTGATGCTGAGCTCTTTGGCGGACGATAGAATGTACACGGGTCATTATCAACGCCTATTGCCAAATCATCGGGCCAGAAATACAGTCCCGTGGGCTCGTGTCTGCATATACTCATGTATGTATCAACAAACTTTTGCAGCTTTTCTATATAAGGTCTTATCCACTCTGCATCATCGTTGTTTGTCTGAATAACAAACGCGGCGTGCTGTGCAAGGCATGGCTTATGAAAGTTTCTTCCCTCTTCAAAGAAATCTCCCACCTTATCCGGAAGTATGCTTATGGGAATTCTGCCGTCCTCTGCCATGTTATTTAAAAAGTTGATTATACAACCTTTTTCGCATCTGATAAATTCGGGATTATAATCGTCATTATCCGCCATTATCTGCCGAACTGCCACATTGGTCAACCAACTGTCCCAGTCCCAGAGGCAGTTGCTGTAACAACTGCCCGGGACAATAAAGGGTTCTGTAAGGAGCCCAGACGGTTCTCTTACCATTTGAGTATATGTATTTTTTGAATAATCTTTTATATAAGCTATATATTTCTGCATATTCTTACGCCTTTTCAAGTTCAATTAAAACGGTTGCATAATTCTCAATCTTGATACGCGGAATAACTCTGTCACCCATGAAATATTCTTCTCTGAATATCTCGTTATCATGTTCGTTATCAAGTATACGATATGTAACCTTAACTCCATTTTCTGCGGTAAAGCCTGTAAGATCAATTCCTACCTCACAAGGAGCAGTTTCGTCCTCCTCGTTAAAGTAGCTGAGCATGATTGCAGCTGTATCCCCATCCTTTGCAGCGCAGGCATATACCATATCTGACAGACTCTTGCACTCAACCTCGTTCTTTAATTCATAAAGCCTGTTAAACATAGGGAATGGATAATATGCCTTAAATGTCTTAAATGACGGCGTTTCAAACATACCATTAAAAGCACCGGGACGTGCATCATAGTACATGAGATGATCAAGACCGCATCTCTGGCATTCGCACATAGCAGAGGCTACAAAAGCCGAGCCTTTTAATGCTTTAATGGTGTTGTATGCTTCCATCATATCTGACCAGTCTTTTACATAGTTCCACTCGTTTAATATACTCTCTGCATCGCCGTAACCGTACTTGTTGAGCATATCGTCAACAACCTTGATTTTTCTCTCGAATTCATGAGGACTTGAACCGTACATGTGCCATGAGAAGAAGTCAAGAGGTGCCCGTTCTCCATCGGTGAGATACTTCATCATATCTTCGAAAATATCAATACTGTCGGTTACAGAACAAAGAGCAGGTCCGCCTATTTTAAGGTGTGGGAATTTACCCTTAAGATGGAAAAGTGCAATTTTAAAGAATTCGAAGAATTCATCCATTGTACCGCCCCAGGTAGGGCTGTTGTTTTCTTTGTATCCTGTGTCAGGCTCATTCCAGATTTCCCAGTATTCAATATCATACTTAAATCCGTCTGCCCAGCCCTCGGTATAGTGCTTTATAATATGTTCACATATTACAGCCCACTTTTTGAAGTCTTTGGGGGGCATAATCTCGTATTTCTTTGCCCAGTGTTCGATTGATGCACCAAGGCGATAGAATGGCTTTGTTCCTGCATCAATAATATTCTTAAGGTATAAATCTGTTAATGTAAAGTCATAATTTGCAGGGTCTGTTGGGTCTGCATCAAAATTTGTAAAAATTTTTAAAACATCAACAGTGTGATGAGCACCGTAAGATGAACAAAAAGAAGAGTCATGCAGTCTTGCATAAGGAATATGCGCAGCTGCGTATAAATCGAAATTCGATCTTCCACGGCTGCCCACAGGTCCGTTATTAACACTGTGCATGGCTTTTATGGGTCCTGTAATATTGTCAAAATTAACTTTAATTGTTTCCATAGTAATTCTCCTTAATCAAAAAGGGCAGAATGGCTCTGCCCTTTTTCTTTTGTTCGGGAGGAGCAAGCCCCTCCCCTACATCCGTTGTTGTAACCACATATTGTAGGAAATGGATTTATCCCTTCCGCGGAACGCATAAATGCGTTCCCTACATGTCGTTCCGCAACGAGACGTCGAGGACGCCGTCCCCTACAATGGCTCCCTCTTTGAGGGAGCTGTCACCGTCAGGTAACTGAGGGAGTCCTTTTGCCGCCCCCTACTTATACGCGATAAGGTATGAAACCTTACCTGAAAGTGAAATCATAAGCATACGGTCGTTCTTTTCAACATAGACGGGGAGTAAATCAATTGACTCTGTTATTATCTCGTCACCGTCTACAAGAACAAAATATTTTGCGCTTGTATCAGCATACTTAAAGCTCTCTTCTCCAACTGAAAGTATTCCATTTTCCAGTTTATCAACATTATTGCTTACAGCACGGAAACCTGCGCGGTGGGTCTGACTATAATTGTCACCTGTGTTGAGGAATAATCCATTATAGTTAAGTGACGGACTTCCTTCTTCTGTTGCGTAAATACGCTCCAGAGCAGTTACAAGGCTGTTTGCCGTTTCATAACGAAGAACATCACCCAGTTTAATATCATCAATCGGTGAAGAATAGTTCAGAAGTCCTGTTGAGTTTGTAGCACTTACATAGTTTACACCTGTGTAGCTTATACCGGTATTTGATACACCACTTGCCCTGTTTGTATAAATAATATGGCTGTCTAAAACGCGATCCAGCTCATAAGGCAATTTAAGATCAAGTCTGAGCCCTGATGATGGGTTATACCCTCTTATGAAATAACTTACCATGTCACCATCCATATAAGTTCCAACGCTTTCAACAACCAGAACACTGTTACTTGTATAAGCAGTTACCGGCTTAACATTCAACGTAGTACTTGTGTTGGTGGTTCTTACTGCAAGTCTTGGGCTTTCATCGTCATTTATACCGAAGAATGTAAATGTGCCTGTCACTCCGCTATCACCGTTTACAGTAGCCAGAGATGACATATCCTTATAAGTATATCTTGAAAGCAATTCATCAGTGGTTATAAGCATTCCGCTCACAGGATCCATCGGCAGGGTAAATACCTTGTAATCCTCATAGAAAGGCATAACCATTTTTCTGTTAGCATAATCGCTTGAGTAGAAGCCTATCGGACTACGAAGCGAACCTGACGGCAATGACCACTTATCCTGCTTTATAAGCCATGAATCCGGCTCGGCTACGGCGTTATAATTCTCTGTATCCATGAAACGGATTTTTCCGTCGGAGTTAAGCTTGTAAATAACAACCTTTCCAACGAAATACTCATATCCCATTTCTTTGATTTCAGCTTTGCCGCATTCTTTTCCGTCAACAGTAACCTTGTTTGCCGCAGTGAGCTCTAAATGCTCATTATTCTGATTGTATACCTTAAACTGATAGTTACCAAATCCTTCAGGATTTGCCATGGCATAGACTACACCAAGAGTTTCGGGTGAAACTGTAAGGGTGTCATTTTTAACCCATACGATTTTACCGTTGATATCAAGTAAGAACGCACCCTCTGCACCGACCTTGACTTTATCCATCATGTCCTGGTTTTCGATGTAATACTGTGAACGCTCGTACTTAACGCCGTCTATAACAAAAGCATTATCCAAAATCTTCTCGATTTGACCTTCGATAGTTTTGTTGGATATTTCAATCTCCACATATCTCTTATCATCTGATTCATAGATATATGCCAGCATCTCACCGCTCAACTCTTTATAATTTACGGCAAAACCATTAAGGTAAGCTGAAAGCATCTCGTAATCTTCGGAGATAAAGTTTTTGCTTTCAATAGTAACATTGTCTTCTTCATCAGTCACAAGACCTTTACCGCCTACAACCAACTTTCCGTTGTTGTCGCTGATATACTCAAAGAGCATAACCTGTGGCTCGTACATCTTGATAACCTCGTAACGATTATCGTTGTCGTTATCTACAAAAACAAGTTTACCGTTGGTGCGTTTAAGGTTTTCGGGTGTATAGTCACCTGATGCTACACCGTTTTTGATAAAGTATACGGGTTCTTCAAGGCGAAGTCTTTGAGCCTTGTCTTTTCCCTCTACCCAATATTCCACATTGCTTTCATCCGATGTGTCTATCTGGTCACACTGAACTGTGATAGTTGAACCGATGTCAGGGTTTCTCCATGCTCCAACAATTTCATCCTTGTTGGGGTCTACAAGATACCATACACGCTCGCCTAAAAACGCGTTCATCTTGCCTGTTAAATCCAGATATTCTGTACCGTCAACAGTAACTGAATTATCAGCACCGTCCTTTGGTTCTACCAGGTCAGAAAGAGTGTTGCTGTCTACGATACCCTCTAAAAGCTCGTAGCCGAAAGCATCGTAAAGATAAAACTCATCCTTTTCTTTTTCGTAGATAACTCCCTCTTCTTCATCAACACCGATAGCCTTGATGTTTTCGTTCAAGAGAACATTCTTAATCATAAGAAGTGCCTGACCTCTGTTTAAGTCATTTTCAAGAACAATATCAACGCCGTCAATCAGCTTTGACTTTTTAGCGAGAGTTTCTACCATTTCAGGATATTTACCTTCGCTCATAACCTCCCACCATCCGTTAAGACGGAGAAGCATTACTGCAAATTCGTTACCTGTAATGAAATCATCAGGTCTGAACTCTGTATCTTTAGATATAATCAAGCTGTTTTCGCACCATGCAACATAGCCCGACATCTTGTTATCCGCTTTAACATCATTAAAACCTGTATCTACCGGCTTTAACTCACCTGAATTACCGAGCTTTGCAACAGCCTTTGCCGCCTCTGCTCTTGTCATAAGGTGATTAACGCCAAGGTTTCCGCCGCCTATACCGTCCATAATACCTAAAGTATATGCAAGCTGTGAAGCATTATAAAGGTCGCCCTCCTGTGGAACGTCGGAGTATTCGCCCTTTGAAACAGCCGCCGCAGGAGTACCATAAACCTCGATTTCCGCAATAACGAAATACTGCGAACATGCTACACGGACATAACGACCTGTTGCAGGCTCTAAAGGCTTTGCCTCGTAACCGCTACCCGGAGTTCCGGCAGATTTTTTTGTACCAATAACCGTCTTTTCTTCAAAATCTGCGGTTTCGGAAACCTGATAAATCCAACCCATTCTCTCGGATGCGGAGTTAACATCACTTCTTGAATAAGCAATCATGGAAGTAACGTCATATCTTCCTCCAAGGTCAATCTGAATCCAGGCATTACCGTCTTTGTCCTTTGGGTTTAAACTTGTTGAACCTGCCGACCAGGCGGTTGACATCTTACCATCGTTTACGCATTTCATAAGATATGCGCCACCCCACTCGGATGTGGCAGTAACAGGCTTGTTTAATGCCAGGTTCTCGCCTGTTGCGGCAAATACAGGAATGTAACATACTGAAAGCACCATAGCTGTTACAAGCAAAAGTGAAAGTATTTTCTTCATTACATTCCACCTCCGTTATAGCTTATGACTCTGCCAATCATGGTAGCCGCCTGTGCACGGGTTGTCTGTCCTAATGGTACAAAGGTTCCGTCTTCCATACCTGTCATAAGACCAACTGATGAAAGTGCCGCAATAGCCTCTGTGGCATAATCTGCCATGTCGTCTGCATCGCTGAATTTAAGTCTTGCGTCGGGAACTTCAAGTCCCATAGCCTTATGGAGCATAACAGCCGCATCCTGTCTGGTAATCGGCTCTTTTGCACCGAAGTAATCCTTGCTCATGCCATTTACCACACCTGAAAGGTATGCCGCCTTGATGTAAGGATAGCTCCAGCTATCTTCTGTAACATCGCTGAATACAAAATCCATAACCTTGTCAGAGGATAAGTTAAAGGCTACAACAAGCATCTTAACATATTCCTCACGGGTTACCTGTCTGTTTGGCTCAAAAGTATCTTTGGTTACTCCGTTTATGATTTCCATGTCATAAAGCTGTTTAATATACTCTGTTGCCCACTCAACGCCTGCTAAATCATTAAATGGCAGCTCAATTTCTTCTGTCTTTTCTTCTGCTTCTGTCTCTGTGTTATCAGGAGGTGTAACAGGGTCTGTCACATACTTTGACGGACCTCTTGAACCGCTTGAGCCACCTCTTGAACCGCTTGAGCCACGTTTTGAATCTTCTTCATCTTCTTTGAGTTCGTCAACCAAACTGTCAAAATATTCAATAAATGCATCCTGACCGTAGAGTTTTTCTACTCCTTCATTTTTGAATATTCTTGCAATCTGCGCAATTGTAACGCCCTCGTTATCATCACTGTCTGTTGAAATTCCGAAAAGCTCGTCATTATTCTTTAAGATTTCCTCAATCTCCGCTCTGGTTGCACCCTCTAAACCTGAAAGTGCAGCTGCCCAGTCAAGAACGGTTGCAAGCTCTTCTGCATCTGAAATTTCCTCGTCAATAGCCTCGAACATATCCAGAAACTCTTCAGCATCCTCACGGGCACTGTACTCACAGGCAACCTTGAGAACATCACGAAGTCCGTCTGCGTCTGTGTATGCATCTTTGGATGCTGCAAAAATTCTCATAAATTTTTCAAGGTTTTTATCTGCAGGCAGATAATCCTTTATCCATTCTCCGTTTTCGGCAATCTCTGCACGGGCATCTTCTACGTCGCCTGCAAGGAGTGCATTATAGGCTACTGCACCTGCCGCACAGCTTACAATCTCGGTTGGAACTGCCTCAAACCGGGAATCATCTGCACCAAGCACCAAATCACGTACCAATGCAAATTCATCACCAATTGAGCTTACTATGGTCTCGTCTGCAAGAACGCCAAGGTTTTCAGGGTCGAACAATTCTCTCTCTGAATATGTTTCGAACAATTCAGCAAAGGTTGTATCGTCATTGACTTCCATATAGTCTGCAATTGCATCTGTCGCAAGGGACGGGTCTACATATTTGTATGTGTAGAATGTATCCTCTGTTTCAGCACCCTGAATACTTCTGATAACACGTACACCATACTTGCCAAAATCCCCCTCGGGACATGGAACAGTAAATATTACGCTACTGTCCTTTGTCACTTTAACAAAGTCTACATACTCTACAACATCCTGAAAGTCAGCCTCGTCCTCGATACCATCAAGGTCAGCTTCTGTTCCGCCCACAGCTGTCATCCACAGCTGATAGGTGTCGCCTACTTGAGGAGATTCCAAAGAAACAGTGAAGCCCGATGCTCCGTCTGTGAAGATAACGGTTGGCTCCTCCGCTCCGGCTACTACCGGAGATATGCCCACCATGGCAACTGCCAATAATGAACACAATATTTTTCTAAATCTCATCTTCATATTTATTTAAGGAAAAAAGTCGGAAATTATGTAGTGTAAAACAACCCTTCCACCACCTACGGTGGTCCCCCTCCCCTTACACACGGGAGGCATGCGAGGGCTCCCTTGTGTAAAGGGAGCTGGCACGACGCAGTCGTGACTGAGGGATTGTTCGTTCCCTCATCTTCCCCGACTTTTTCCTTATCCTCCTTGTTAATTATTCTTGGTTCATTGTAATACTTGCTGCAAGAGGATATAATGTAGCCTGCTTCCAAGCATAAACTCTGACATAATAATCTGATGTCTGCTCTTCCTCTGTCAGAGTAAGGTCGGTCTGAATATATTTAACGCTTGCTGCTGTTAAAATTTCATCAGAATATGTTGCTCTTACAAGCTGTGGAACTTCATCTTCTTCGCCCTTCTTATAGAGAGCTACGTATACTGCAACTTCTTCTGTTTCCTCACCGCTCTTTAAGATGTACTTACCGCCCATCTTAATATCTGTGCTTCCCGATACAGGCTCGGTATAGCTGGTAAAGCCCTGAGTATATTCATAGGTTATAAGTCCGTCTTTCATCATATCACCTATTACGGCTACACGGAATGTATATCTGCCGATTGGTGCCATTTCAGAAATGGGAACTGTAAAGCTGAAGCTTCCGCTTGCCGCATTTATAGCATCCATGTACCAAATTTCCTGATATCCGTTAAAGGCAGGCTCGTAGGCTGTTAAAATAACGCGGTTTGTACCTGTATATGCGTCCTCAACGCTGTTTACCTTAAATGCCTTTTCGTTGCTGTCATAATCAACTGTAAACCATGTTGGAGTATCGGGAACTTCTGCCATACATGTAAGAGTCTGGGTTGCAACTGTGTCACCGTCGGATGATACTATAAAGCTATACTCTTTTCTGTCAAGAGCCTTTCCTAAATCTACTGTAAAGTAAACATCCTGTGCAACTGTTGCGTTAACTGCATCCATATAAACTGTGTTTGTTCCGTCCTGAACAAGGAGGAGAACACGGTTTTTACCTGCAAGTGCCTGTGTTGCTGTCACAACAAATTCATTAAGACCTGTATCAAAGCTTACTGCAAAGTAATCAACAGGCTCATCCGCAAATGCGGGAATTGCTAAAAAGGAGGCAGACAGCATCACTGCAACAAGCAGTAATGAAACTAATTTTTTCATAATATTTTACCTCCTGTTAAATTATTGTGCAGCCGGTAATTCTAATGCATCTGTTACTAAATATGGACTTGTAAAGTCTTTGATGAGTGATGCCTTAATACTTACTGTGTCTGCAGGCATATTAGCTGTCATGGTAAGAGCACTGCTTGCATATTCAGCAGGTTCGCACTTGATAGCTGTAATAACACCGTTGATGTCATAACCTGCAACTATCATATATCCGCCGGCTGTATCTGCAACATGCTGTGTTGCAGGTACTGTGAATGTATATTCGCCTGCACCTGTACAGGTTGTAGCTGCTGCTCCGTCCTTTGTAGCTGTCATCTGACCATAATCTGTGTCAACATTTGCTATAACTCTGACTTCCATAACAGGCTCACCATAGTCACCTGATTCACACTTCAAGAAAATATATCTTGCACGAACAGAATCTGCTGGACGTAACCATCTTGCTATACCACGTCCACCTTTATTAGCCCCGTCATTATAAGCACCTGCATCGGTAGAATTCATATACTGACTTTTTGCAAAAGTTCCAAAAGGTGTAGCTGTTTCATAGGTTGCATTTGGGTCATTTGAGTACGCTGCCTTTACAGTCTGATTCCATGCCCAAGACATATTTCTGAAACTATAAAAAACTACATCTTCAATATCATAGTAATTACCAAGGTCTATTTTATAAGATTTTCCGTTAGAAATAAATGCTCTAGTATTGTTGTCAGTTGAATAATCTGCTTGATAAGCTGTCCACACTGTAACCGCAGCTCCGGTAGATTCATTTATAAAATCTTTCCCATGTGCAACATCCTTAAGAACTTTGCCGTCAGCCGGCTCAATATCCTTTGCTACACGTCCTGTTTTAAACTTCTTTGTGACTTCGTTTATCGAAACTTCATCCGCTGTCTGTACTCCACTTGTAAATGTTACACTATGCACTTGATGACCTTCACACATATCAGAAATATAAATTGTGTATGTTGTTTCGGTTGCCTCATATTTTGTATAAGTCCACTCCATAGTTTCTTTGTTAAGTCTATCCCCTGTAACACCATAAGCGCTACCTAAATATATTTTAATGTTAGTAGGATTAAGTGTTTCAGGTTTCATAGCTGTACCGAAATTGAATACAATCTTATTACCTATATTCCAACCTTCAACGCCTTCACGTCCGCTGGCGGTATTAACTATATTTGTTATTGCCATACTGCCTTCGGCTGATGCGTTTTCCAAAGCCGCATTAGCAAAAGTAATTGTTACATCTGCGTTTTCTGCAAAAGCAATCATGCCGATTGATGATACTATCATCATAACAGCTAACATTGCTGATAAGAGTTTTGTAAATTTTTTCATTTAAAATACATCTCCTTTTAATAATTTAATATAATTAAGGTTATTATTTTTTTGTGTTTGTGCGGGAGGAGCAAGCCCCTCCCCTACAATTTTGTTTGATGTCCGTAGGGAAGGGATTTATCCCTTCCGCGGAACGCATAAATGCGTTCCCTACATCCACCTCATCCACCGCTAACGCGGTCCCCCTTCTCCTCAAGGAGAAGGCTATATTGGCTTCCCCTTGAGAGGAAGCTGTCACGAAGTGACTGATGAGGTGCAATTACTCATTTATCTTAATACTAATCTTATCACTGCTAAATCCAAAGTAAGCAGATTCAAGCTGTGCAGATACCATTTCATTGAATACTTGTTCACCGTTAAGGCTGAATGTAACAACTGTCTGGTTTCCTTGTTTTTCTACCTTATACGAAAGGTCGTTCTCGCTGTTATAAGCAAGAGTTGTATTTGCCTGTTTAACAAGAGTCTTGTTTCCGCCCTTTACAAGATAGAGAGATGCGAGAGAGTCTTCAAACACAACTTCCATACGGTCAACTATTGTGCCAAGGAGTGTGTTATCAATCTCTGTTGAGTTTGCACCAAAGACAAATGTAAATGTCTTCTTTGGCAGATGTGACATTGGCATCATCTTAAAGCTTGCACCCTTTGCATCTTTATCATAAGACTTTGACATATTTGCAAACGGGCTGTGCTTTATAACAATACCGCCGTCGGCTGTTCTCTCTGTGTTCTCGCTGTCGGCTCTTAAGGATGCCCAGTTTTCCTTTGAGGTATAGTCTGCACTCTCCGGCTCTTTATAAGCACCTTTTACTGTCCAGTATTTATAGCTCTTGTTATTCGCACAGTATACAGGAACAACAATAGTCTTGCTTAAATCAACTGCCCCGGGAAGTTTAATTGCTAAAGTTGCACCGGGTGAACAGGTAATACTCAAAGCCTTTTCTGCCATAGAGCTTCCCTTTTCGAAGTAGACTGTTACCGTCTTTTTATCAGGGTCTATGCTATAGTCTGCCATACCCTCTGTTGAAACGTAAGTAATATCAGCTGTGAACTTGCTTGACATAACATCGTTATAAAGGCTTTCTGCCTCTAGCTGGAGTCTGTAAGGTGAAACCGCTGTGCCGATATTTGCCTCTAAAGTTGCAAGTCTTTCTTTAAAGCTTTCAACATCTTCCTCTGTTATCATTCCAAAGGTATCGTTTAAGCCGGCTAATGCAAAGCTTGCAAGACAGGGGCAATCCTCGCCGATTGTTCTTGCACCGTCCAACTCTTTCTTGATAAGGCTTACGGTTTCGTCAAGTGGATAACGGTTTACACTGTCACGCATTTCACGCATTAAGCTACGCATTATAACTGTGTTTCTATTGGTTGCACTTGATGTGTAGTTTCCTGCAGAATCCTTAAAACGCTGTTCAAGTGCCTGTGAATAGCTTCCTATCTCGCTGCCGAATTTGCCCATTCCCAGCATATTGTCAACCTCGGCTTTATGCATACCATTATAGGTTGTGCGGTAGCCATAGTCATCAACACGTTCATACGCTACTGCCTCTTCAGGCATACCGTTGTCAACACCTGTTGGAACTAAATCAATTAAGTATTCGTATTCTTTTTCAAGACCTGCATTTGCAACTATATCAAAGGCTTCATCTGTGGGAAGACCCATTGCATAGGGAATAGCTTCCTCGTAAGAGTTTAATGTTGTTGCATTTGTACTAAGCTGTGACTTGGTATGGGTTCCGTAGTTTGAATAGAAAGTATTATCAACGTGTCCTGTATCTGTATAAGGCGATACTATATACGCACAATCCTCTGCTACGTTATGGCGCCATGTTGTGCTTGCTGTACCGCTATCCTGATACAGAGTGTTAACACCGATTATGTTATTTGTAACATAGTTATACTCGTATACTGAATTTGGCTGACGGGACAGGGTATAGATAGGACCTCCGTCGTACAGGAACTGGTTGGTCTTTTCTATATAGTTATAAGCACAGTAGACATCCTCTGTTCTCTTATCACTTGTTGACCAGCCCCAGCCGATTTCTATACCGGAATAACCTATATCGTAAAGGTGGTTATTGGTCAGGGTAAGACCGTCTACATAGTAAACCATAACTGCACAGGAACGGGGGATTTCTCCGCCTATTCTTGTCATGTAGTTATTATCTATGGTAATGTTCTTTGGTCTTGCCGCATACACATAAGGCTTCATATCTGATGTTAATATATACATAGAAGAAAGTGCCAAAGGTGTTGCGCCTTTTGTTCGGAGCATTACGTAGCGGTATTTGTTATTGTCCTTAACCTCATATTCAGCTACCTCGCCCTGATATGCTCCGTTTTGGCTTGCTACCGTTACATAAGTTCCATCAGCAAAGCTTGAATCGTTAGACATTAATACTTCAAAATCTGACTTTTCTTCAGCAGAAACTAAAGAGTTATCCCAGCAAAGTGCAATATCATCTATTTTATACTTGGAATATAGGTCAAACATCATGTAAGACTGTCTGCCTTCCTGTGCATCAACAGGGTCGGAGTGCCATGCCTTACCTTTGTATATATAGCCGTTGTCGGGTACATAATATTCTTTAACAGAATTTGTTCTGCCAAGACCGCCTCTTACATTACCCATATAGTTTGTTGAGTTAACATAGTCATCACCCATATAAGATGTGTACATTGCATACTTGTATGGGTCAGCCAGAATATTCAGCTGTGTCTTGTTTGCAGGTACGTCTGCACTCTTATCAACTGCGTGACGCTCGGCACCGATATTGATTGCCGCATCCCCCAGGTCTGAAAAGGCGTTACCTCTTACAGTACAGTTGTATACGCCCTCCTGCATACATATTGCAAGCTGATCAAAGCCGCGGAAGTAGTTATCGTAGAAGTTTACGTTGTCGCAGAAGTACATAAGCACGCCGCTTCTGCCAACCGCCTGTGAACCGGAGCCTACACGGACAACAGTTCCCTGCTCGCCCCAGTAGCCTTCTGCCACACCATCGCTTGCGTAGTATGAAATATCAAGACCTGTAAACTCGATATTTTCTATACAGTCGTTATAATCGTTACCGTAGATTGTTGCAAAGATGTCATTCTTCGGCACGTGTACCTCTGCAGTTGACATATCCTCGCCCTCTACAGGCATATAATAAAGTTTCTTGGTTGCTCTGTTAAAATAGAACTCGCCCGGCTCGTCCAAAAGCTCCATAGCGTTTATAATTCTGAATCTAACGCCGCCCTCGGGATACATTGCCTGACCTGTGTAGTTACAGCTAACAAAAATCTGCCATACTCCACGTTCCATTCTTACTTTAACCTGGTCGGGATTGTCAGGGTCCTGAAGAATTTCTTCAACGGGAACCATCTGGGTTTTCCAGTTTCTCTCCCATTGGAATATGATATCGTCTTCGTTCTCCCAGAAACCTATGTCGCTTTTCTTCATATAAAATCCGTCGTAGGTATATGATGTTTCAGGGTCGTACCAGTTATAGTCATCACCCTCCGAATCGTTGGGGTGCGCCGCATACCATTCCGGAGTTCTGTATTGCTCGGGTTTCTTAACACCCTGTACAAAGTTGTTGCTTCTTGCCATATAACGCTTTTTACCATTAACGTAAATCTGCATTATGCGGTCCTCATCCTCTACTGTTGTTTCATAGAGACCGGGATGATCACTTGAAGCTGTCCAGCCGGTAACTTTTTCGGCACCTGTTATCAATGGTCTGTCTATTCCTTTCCAGATAACCTTATGACCGTTTGTTCCGCTGTCTTCTTTTCTGAATTCAAGGCCTTCTTCTAAGTAATACTCGCCCTTTGCAATACTGACAACAATATCGCCTTGCATATCAGTATTTATCTGGCGGACAGCCTCTTGAGCACGCGCTAAAGTTTTAAATGGTGCGTTCTCTGAACCGTCTGCTGTATCGGAGCCGCTTGGCGACACGTAAATCGTGCGCCAGGCGGTTGTTTCCGCTGCTGCATAGATTGGCAGCATACTTATTATCATTGTGGCCAGAAGCAGAAAAGCTGTAAGTTTATTTCGCTTCATCATTTCTCCTCCTAAAAATTTCTGTCAATTATTTAACACCCATGTTTGCAAGTTCCTGCTTTGCAACCTCGGTCATTTTCTGTGTCATTACGTCAACGTCAACTATTGTTGCAAGTGTGTCTTTTGCTTCCTGCCATTTCTTGTCGAAGTCCTCGTCGCTTTCAGCAGTGAACGCAATCTTGAATGCGTTCTCCCACTTCTCACGTTTTGCCCAGAACTCTACAACTTCAGGAATGTTTGCGTAGCAAGCTGCCCAAACATAACTTGGCGGGAATATCTTTGTAACCGCATGAGGTGAATCAGCTGTAATCTTCTGCATTGCAGTATAAGGAGGTACGCTGAAGGTCTTGTTGTAAATCTGTGGAGCATAAGCTGTCTGCTTCTGATTTACAGGGTTTACATACCATACGCCACACTCTACTGCCTCAACGCCGATACCCTTTGTTTCTTTGTTGTCAAGAGCTGCAACCTTACCGTCGATAAATCTCTTGTTAAATCTGTCGTCTACATACTTTCTAACGCCGTTTTCTTCGGTGTAAAGTCCTGCTTCTTTTGGTCCCCACCAGTAAATCTCGTCAAACTCGTCTGATGATGATACGTTTACCCAGTTGAGGAGCTGAATAAGTTCTTCTTCTGTGTTAACCTTGGTAAAGCTTAACGACTTTGTCCACTTTGTTGAAGTTTTACCGGGCTGATATTCAGGTAAGTTTGGAATATTTACATTGAAAGGACGGTAACGGAAGTCTTTACCCTGCTGTTCAAGCTGATTATTTACACCCTCTACGCCGCCTGTAACATAGTCGCCGCCGAAGATTGCATACTGGCCGCTGAGTACCTTTTCGCTGTATGTTTCCGGTGTATTAACCAAACTTTCAGGGTCAAATACCTTGTCGCGAAGGAACTTATTCTGAACCTTTGCGCCCTCGTAACATACATCTTCTACAAGCGGAAGAACGATTTCCTGAATGTCATCTCTCCAGGCTGATGTGTAGTACTGGTTAGAAAAGCCCATCATGTCGCCGCCGATAAAGTTAAGAGCTTCCCAGTTGTCGCCGCCTGAATAGCCAAAAGCATATACAGGATCGCCGCCCTCTGTGGTAAGACCTAAATCCTTAATCTTGTACATAAAGTCGATGTATTCTTCCTTTGTTGTGATAGGAATATCAAAGCACATATCTGCACAAGGCTCACCTTTTGATGCAACTTCATAGATTTCTTCAAATGAATGTGCCTCGGGATAAATCTTCTTTAAAACATCATCACGGATGAAAATTTTGAAGTGTTCGTCATGAGAGATACCTTTGATGTATGTATCAATGTTAGCTAAAGTTTCCTCGTCCATATTTGGATTTGTCTGTGCATTTGATGACTGATGATAAGGAAGTCCGTAGAGCTTTCCGTCAATTCTGAACATATCAATTGTTTCTTTTGGAACTCTCTTTAAGTAGTTTGGAGCATACTTTTCAAGCATTTCGTCTGTGATTTCCCAAACAAGGTCGCTCTCTGCAAGCTTTGCAAAGTGAGCAGGACCCTGACCTGCACCGCAGGCTACGATTGCCGGCATATTGTCACCTGCAACCAGTCTTGAGAGTTTTGTATCCCACTGGCCGCCATCGTTACCATAGATTGACTCAACCTTAACCTTTGTTTTGTCGTATAACCAATCGTTAACAACATTTTCGGTAAGGTCAGCACCTGATGTAAAGTCCGAACCCTGGGTGTACCAAAGTTCAATTGCCAACTCTTCTGTTGGAACATAAGCTCCGTCACCTGATGTTGTGACAGCCTCTTCTGTGCCGCCACAGCCTGCAAGTACTCCGCAGAGCATACATACTGCCAGCAGCATTGCCATAAATTTTTTCATACTTTTCCTCCATTCTGCAGTTTTACTGCAATTTTTAATTTATATATGTTTTATTTTTTTACTGTGTTAGAGTTTATACGGCTCAGCGAAATAACAATCCCTCAGTCAGCTACGCTGACAGCTCCCTTTACACAAGGGAGCCCTTGCTGAACCCTGCAATGTCATTTATTTCGCATTATTTTATCCCTTAACCGCACCAAGGGTTACGCCTGATACGAAATATTTCTGCAAGAACGGGTAAACTGCTATAATCGGAATACTTGTTGCTATAATCATTGCCGCCTTAACAGATTCCGATGTGGTCTGGACGGATGTATCAGCACCCATAGCCTCCAGTATTGCCTGCTGTCTTAACTGGTCGCCCTGTTTGATAACACGCATCATTAAATACTGAAGAGGATATAACTTCTCGTTGGTTACATAGTAAAGAGCTGTCGTCCAGTCGTTCCACTGGCCTACCAATGTCCAGAGAGCTGTTGTAGCCATAACGGGAAGTGACAGGGGAAGAATAATCCTAAAGAGTATTACGCCTTCATTTGCACCGTCAAGAAGTGCCGACTCTTCCAGTGATTCGGGAATTTCCTGAATAAAGCTTCTGACAATTACCATATTATAAAATACAAAGCTAAATGGCAGTACGTATACCCAGAAGTTATTGATTAAGCCTAAATATCTGTAAAGTATGTACATTGGGATAAGTCCTGCACTTATATATGAAGGAAGGGCAAAGAATTTTGTAAGAAATGCTCTTCCCATAAGATTGCGGCGGGTAAGTGCATACGCTGCGCCGAATACTACCAAGCCCTGAATTACCATGTTCAAAATTGCACGTGAAACTGTTATACCAAAAGCTCTTATATAACCGGGATCTGCAAACAAGGTCTTGAAGTTTTCAAGTGTAGCTTTTCGCGGAAATATGGTAATTCCGCCTCTTGCTGTGTCCATGCCTTCGTTCAGAGCGATTGCCAGCTGGTTAAGATAAGGGTAAAGGCATATTATGCACAACAGCAATAATACTACTGTAACAACTATGTCTATAATTCTGTCTCCGTATGTTCTTTTCATTCTGCTGTCCCTCCTACCATATTCCGACATCCATGAGTCTCTTTGAAATCCAGTTTGCAGCAATTACAAGCAGGAACGATACAAGACCCTGGGTCAGTCCGAATGCTGTGGCAAGTGAATACTCACCGCCCTGAATACCTTCTCTGTAAGAAAGTGTTCCTATAACATCTGTGTCATTTTGAATATATACGTTCTGGAATCCGTATACCTGTTCAAAGTTGTTCTTAACAAGGTTACCTATGTTCATTATAAGAATAAGTACCGCTGTTACTTTTATTGCCGGCAAGGTTATGTACCAAATTCTCTTTAATCTGCCTGCGCCATCGATTGCCGCCGCCTCGTATAACGACTGGTCTACGCCGCAGATTGCAGCCAGGTATATGATTGATGACCAACCGATATCCTTCCACAATCCCGAGAAGAACAGTACCCATACAAAGTTCTTGCTCTCAAACAGCAAGTTCTTCGCTTCATAACCCTCGCCGTACATCCATCTCATTAAATCATTCCATGAACCGGAAAGGGAGAAGATTGAATATGCAAAACCTATAACCGATACCCATGACAAGAAGTGAGGCAGATAAGATACCGTCTGTATTGTTCTCTTAAACCATGAAACCCTTACCTCGTTTATCATGATTGCAAGGAGTATAGGGAACGGGAACTGACCAAACAGACACACCGCACTGTATACAAGGGTGTTCTTTATCGCATTCAGGAAGTTGGGAAGTTCAAAAATAGCTTTGAAGTGTTTGAGCCCCACCCATTCACTTGCCATAAATCCTTTCAAAACGTCGTAATCTTTAAAGGCGATTATAATACCTGAAAGAGGCAGATAATTGAAAATAATTACAAATATAATCGCAGGAAGAAGTAACAGATACATATACTTGTTCCGCATTATATTGGTTACCCATTTACTCTGGCTCTTAGCTGATGTAGTTTCTTGAGTTTTCATAACCATTTCCTTTCTTAATCCAGGATGCTTCCAGACAACACCCCATTATTTCATTATTGTAACATTATTATAACATCGCGCTATATCTCTTTTCAATTTTAAAAAATTGGGATTTCTTTTAAAATATGTGGATTGTGGCAAATTTCGTTGACACTTTTTTTATTTGAGATTATAATATTTTCATAAAGTATAAAATGGAGGGGATTGTATGTATCGCGTTTTACTTGTGGATGATTGTTTGCCGGACCTTACCGGTATCATAAACAATATTGACTGGGCTTCCCTTAAATGTGAAATTGTAGGCACTGCCTCAAATGGTGAAATCGGCATAAAAAAAGCTCGGGAACTCAAACCCGATATTATCATTACAGATGTTTCTATGCCCAAATTGAACGGTTTAGAAATGACTCGGGAAATCCGTGCCGAAATGCCCGATATAAGCTTTATTTTCATTAGCTGCTTTGACGAGTTTAAATATATAAAAAGTGCTATGGATCAGAATGTTTCGGCTTATATTTTAAAACCCATAAAGCTTACCGAACTATACTCCACAATCCAAAAGGTCATCGCCTCCATTGACCAAAAAAGAAAATACGAAAAACTTGAAACTTCATTTAAAAATATTTCCGAGGCACAGGTTGAAAACCTTCTTTCCGATCTTCTTCTCTCCGAGGATTTCGACAAAGAGTATGCTAACCTCTTAAACATTCCCTATACCGAATGTTTTCGTCCTGTTCTGCTCACCCAAGCAGACAATTCCGAAATATTGCCTACCGACTTTTATAAGAAAATAACCGAACTTAAAGAGATATGTATGAAACACGCACCAGGTGAGAAAAACTATTTTCTTAAATTCGGTGTCACATCTCTTGTTATTCTTCTGCACGAAGACAGTATGTCGGAAATGAGTTTTCAGGAGTATGTTCAAACACTGACTCAACACACAGATTCTTACGGAAATATCTTTATATCATTTTCTGTAGAGCCTATTGTTCTCTCGGATATAAGCAAGGCATTTAATACTCTGCTCAGTTCCTCCCACTCAAAGGGAAGCGTGCCGGATATGCGGAGTCTTTACCAGAGCTTATCCTCCATTTTGTCATCAGGTAATTCCAATGAGATTTCAGACTTTGTTGACCTTTATTTCGGTTCGGAAGTTCAGGAAAATCTAAACTACAGCAAAACTGTCAGCGTACAGATTATCAATACATTAAATCTCATTCTTAATGAATACAACAACAGCTTTTCGGATATTTTTGATGATGAATTTATTGTATGGAACAAACTTTTCAACTATAAAAGCATAATAAATATTAAACAATGGATAACCAATCTCATTACAGCGGTTATGGAATTCTTATCCTCTGAAACCGAACAGCTTGACAAATATGATATAATTACTTCAAAGATTAAAACATTTATAAACGAACATTTCCCGTCACCCACCATTCTTGAAGATGTGGCAAATGCAGTAAATTTAAGTGTGAACCATGCAAACAATATCTTTAAGACAACAACAGGACAGACAATGTTCAGTTATGCAGTAAACATGCGTATAAACCGTGCAAAACAGCTCATGGCAGATCCTACAAAATCCATCTCTACCATCTCAAGAGAGGTTGGCTATGCCAGCAGTTCCTATTTTACCACCGCATTTAAGAAAAACGTAGGTATGTCGCCTATGCAGTATCGCAGTCATCAGACGGGCAATTCCGAGCAAGGAGAAGACGAATGATATACAAGATGAAAAAACGTCTTTTAAACATCAAATCAGGTCTGTTACTTTTCTCATTGGTGCCGACCTTTATTTTGTTTATCTTTATTTCTATTGTTTTTTCAAATTCTCAGTACCAAAAGGCTCTGTCCCAGGCAGAAAACAAGCTTTCAAAAGCTACTCAGGAAATCAACACCACTTTGGATCAGGCTATGCAGTTCAGCATAAAAGCAATTTCCAATCCGTCACTTATCAGTATTTTCGAACAAAACTACGACGGCATGGATTCTAACTATCAGTCTGCCCGTTCCCTTGAGATGTTCTTTTCCAATTATTTTGATACATTTTCATCTTCCCGTAATAATATCATTTTTTATCACAATAATTACACAATGTACCGAAGCGGATTTTCAAAGTATTTAGAATCCCTTGACCCGACTTTACTGGAACAGCTTTTAAAGTTTGACCTTTCCGACATGCTGTGGTTGGAAGACGAAGATTCTTTTTTGTTCTATAAAGCCACAAACTCTTCTACATTTACTCTTATCTCGGAATACACCGTTCCAAAATATACGATAAATACGATTATTGATAAATTTGATGTTCTCGTTAACGAAAACAGTCCCGTAGTAAACGAATTCACATTGTCAGCTTCTCCCTTGGAAGAGAGCGATAACATATACTCACACAAGTTACTTAACGATCAGTACATAAATCTTCTCATTCCAAATGCTTTAAAAACCAGAATCTATCTTTTAAACATTCTTATCTTTGCCATGATATATATTGCCCTGGCTTTGCTCATGTTCTTATTTGCAAATCTTTTTGCAACTCGATTCAAACATAAAATGAGTAAGTTTATTGACACAATTGCAGAAAACAACGACCTTACGGATATAAGAAATATGTCACATGACCGCGACGATGTTTTGACACCGGTTTATGACAAGCTTCTGGAATTGATTACAAATATCAACGACCTGCACTTACAGTACAACGAAATAACGGCAGAAAAAAATCTTATAGAGCTTAAATATATTCAATCCAAATTTAATCCTCATCTTTTATATAACACTTTAAGTGTGCTCAAGTGGAACTGTATCAACGATGAAGGTATGACCAGATGTATCGATACCATGGTAGACTACTACCGTGCCTGCACCAACGCCAATGACGTTGTTTCTCTTGCAGACGAAATTGATCTGGTTAAAAAATATATAAATCTTGTGGAATTTGCTTATGCAAGGGAATATAAAATTATTTTTGATATTGATGATAAACTTCTTGGCTTTAAAACCATGAAACATATCCTGCAGCCATTTGTAGAGAACGCCATCCTCCACGGGATTGCAGAAAATCCCGACAGATACGTTAAGGTAGAGGCTTATGCAGAGAACGATTTTGTTATTCTCAAGGTTATTGATAACGGAAACTGTATTACCCCCGAGCGTCTTGCTGAACTAAAAAAGCCTGACTACTTCAGTGAATACAAAAGCTTTGGGATCAAAAACACAAAAGAGCGCCTTAAATATATGCATGGCAACAACAGCGATATAACAGTAGAAAGCGTTATGAACGAATTTACCTGTATAACAATAAAAATACCCATAAATACTCAACTTTAATTTTGCGAAACCTATTCCACGGGACTCCCCGTATTAACCAAATTTGCTCTTTATTTTTTGTTACATTCATTGATTGACAAAGAACATCTTCAAATGGTATAATTTACTTGTTTAAGATTATAAATAAGGGGGAATTTATTATGAAAATGATTACAGCTATTGTCAACAAAAAGGATATAAACAGAGTTTGTACCTCCTTAACTGAAGCAGGTTTCTTTTTTACAAAAATGGCGTCTATCGGCGGATTTCTCTCCTCCGGTAATACCACTCTTATTATAGGAACAGAGAACGAAAAGGTTGAGGAACTTTTAAACATTATCCGTACACATTGTTCAAAGCGTAAAGAAATTATCTCATCACCAATGCAGCTTACCGCTCCAACAGTTACATACCCAACAGAGGTAATAGTCGGCGGTGCAACAGTATTTGTAACGGATGTAGAGCATTTCGAAAAAATGTAAAAAAACTTCAACGGGATGACCCGTTGAAGTTTTTTAATTTCTAATAGTTTTCTTTTCTTACTTCAAAGTAGCTCTGTGGATGAGCACAAACAGGACAAACCTCAGGTGCTTTCTTGCCAATTACCAAGTGACCGCAGTTGCGGCATTCCCACATAGTCTCTTCACTCTTTTCGAATACTTTCTGCATCTCTACATTATTGAGCAATTTGCGATAACGTTCTTCGTGAGACTTCTCTATCTGTGCTACCATACGAAACTGTGCCGCAAGAGCAGTAAAGCCCTCTTCTTCTGCCTCTTTGGCAAAACGGTCGTACATATCTGTCCACTCGTAATTTTCGCCCTCTGCAGCATGAAGCAGATTATGTTGGGTATCACTAAGTTCACCCAAGGCTTTAAACCAAAGTTTTGCATGTTCTTTTTCATTTGCAGCTGTGTCCTCAAAAATTGCAGCTATCTGCTGATATCCCTCTTTTTTCGCAACAGATGCAAAATAGGTATACTTATTTCTTGCCTGACTTTCGCCTGCAAATGCTTCCCATAAATTTTTCTCGGTTTTTGAACCTTTTAAATCCATTATAGTTACCTCCTTTTAGTATTATATAAGTTATAATACACCAATTTGAAAATTTTATCAATGACTAATTTACTAATTTTAACCTTATTTTTTGTCATATTTCCACTAAAAGCCTTATTTTACAAAAAAATATTGACCTTTCCGACATTTCATGATATTATTTCAATTAGTTGTTATCATATCTAGGGACACCGGCTTACACTTATATTTGTCGCTTGGTGTTTCTTATTTTCAGGGAGGTTTTTTTGTGAGTAAAAAATCATTTATTAACGTCATTGCTGTTGTTATTGCTCTCATAGTTGTTGTTGCTTGCTCCGTTTGCATAAAATCAACTGCAACTGTTGACTGTGATACCTGCAGCGGTTCAGGTGAAGTATTTGCCTTTACCTGTAACGAATGCTCCGGTGAGGGCGCACTTGACGACGAAAGTTCATGCAAGGCTTGCGAAGGCAACGGTGGATTAGAATCTGCAACTTGCGAGGATTGTGACGGAAGCGGTCAGATCCCGGCAGACAGCGACTATTATTCAACCTTTGTTGCACTTCTTCCCCCATTGATTGCCATTGCTCTGGCTCTCATTACCAAAGAAGTTTACTCTTCACTTTTCATTGGTATTCTTCTTGGCGGACTTTTTGCAGCAAACTGGAATCCTGTCAATGCATTTGATGCACTGCTGAACGACGGTATAATCGCCGCTGTTTCAGGCACAGCCGGAATTTTCATGTTCCTGGTTATTTTGGGCGCTATTGTTGCTCTTGTTAACAAAGCCGGCGGTTCTGCTGCATTCGGACGTTGGGCAGAAACCCACATCAAGAGCCGTACAGGTGCAATGCTTGCTACATTTATTCTGGGCGTTCTCATCTTTATTGATGACTACTTTAACTGTCTTACAGTTGGCAGCGTTATGCTCCCTGTAACTGACAGACATAAGATTTCAAGAGCAAAGCTTGCATATCTTATTGATGCAACTGCCGCTCCTATCTGTATGATTGCTCCTGTTTCTTCATGGGCTGCTGCAGTTTCAGAGTTTGCCGAGGGTACAGATTATTCAGGAATTGAGCTTTTCATACGTGCAATCCCATATAACTTCTATTCGCTCCTTACATTAGTTTTTGTAGTTGCTATTGCTTTAATGAAATTTGACTATGGCTCAATGAAAATTCACGAAATGAACGCTATTAAAAATGGCGACCTTTATACCTGTGGCGACAGAGTAGATGCGGTAGTTAAAGAAGAGGAAAATCCAAAGGGCAAGGTTATAGACCTTATTCTTCCTGTAATTGCTTTGGTTGTAATTTGTATTATCGGTCTTATCTATGTTGGCGGATTCTTTGACGGTGCAGGATTTATCGATGCTTTCGGCAACACCGATGCAACTGTTGGCCTGCCTTGGGGTGCTTTGATTGCTCTTGTTTTAACAATTATATATCTGATTGCAAGAAGAGTTATCACCTTTAAAGATGCTATGGAATGTATTCCTAAAGGCTTTATAGCAATGGTTCCTGCTATTTTAATTCTTACAATGGCAACATCACTTAAGAACATGACAGGTCTTCTCGGTGCAGACGTATTTGTTGGAAACCTTATGGATTCAGCGGCTGCAGGTCTTGCAAACTTCCTTCCTGCAATTATCTTTATAGTTGCTTGTATCCTTGCTTTCTCAACAGGAACATCCTGGGGAACATTTGGTATCCTCATTCCTATTGTTGCAGCAATCTTTGAACCTGGCAGCGAGCTTCTTATCATTGGTATGTCAGCTTGTCTTGCAGGTGCTGTTTGCGGTGACCACTGCTCACCTATTTCAGATACAACAATCATGTCATCTGCAGGTGCACAGTCAAACCACCTAAACCACGTTTCAACACAGCTGCCTTATGCGATAACAGTTGCTGCAATATCATTTGTAATGTATCTCTTGGCAGCATTTATCCAGAGTGCATACATACTCCTGCCAATCGGTATTGTAATTACAGTTGCTACATTATTCGTTATTAAAGTATTAACAAAGGATAAGGCAGAAGCATAATTCAGTTCAAAAAAAGACGCGGGAAACGAAATGTTCCCCGTGTCTTTTTTGTATTTAAAGCTTTCCATCTATTGCTTTCCAATCTTCATCATTATAACTTTTTACTTTTTCCAGAGCTCTTTCAAATTCTTTTTTACTTTCTTTATAGTCGCTGCTTTTTGTATTATAGGAATTCTCAATTAAGTCTTTTGCTTCGTCACCCAACTCCACGACCGGGTGTTCGGAAAGTCCTGTGTGCTTATCATCCATTCTATCAAGAGTACATGCAACCTTATACATTGTCTTTACTATTTGCTCGTTCTCGCTTGTAATTCCTTCTTTTATCTCCTGATAATATTTGTCAATATCACTTACCAGGTTTTTAATTTCATCAATTGTATATCCACTTTTCTCGGAAGCCTCTATAAACGCCATAATTTCTACTGCTTCATACTGTTCTTCAACTGCTTCCCATGCTCCGTCATCATCAAACCTCTCTGTTTTCTTTTCAACCTCATCTTCGATTTTATCCGTTTTTTTCTCAATCTCGTCTTCAATCTTATCAGTCTGGATTTCGACCTGGTTCTCAATTTCATCAATTTTTCTTTCTGCCTCTTTTATAGAGCACCCTGCAAGACACATACATAAAACCGCTGTTACCATTGTTAAACTTAAAAATTTTTTCATTTTTTCCTCTCCTTTTATAATTTAATTTCCATTGTTACATGAACTACGCCTTCTTCGAGAAATTCCCCTGATACAGTCTTAAAACCTGTTTTCTCATAAAATCCCTCTGCTTGTTTTTGGGCGTGAACACTTATTTTTTTGCATATAAAACTCTCTTTTACTGCGTCAATGCTCTTCTCCATAAGTTCTCTGCCAAGCCCCTTTCCATGGTTCAATGTCAAAACTCTGCCCATTGTTACGGTGTTCTTATCTGAAAGAAAAGCCCGAAGATAGGCAGTTACCCGTTTCCCGTCAAAGAAAAAACAATGCAGGCTTTCATAATCTACTCCGTCAAGGTCTTGGCAGATAATGTTCTGCTCAAGTAAAAACACCTCTGCCCTTGACCTCATAATTTCGTATAATTCTATATTGGAGAGCTCAGAAAACTTTTTTGCAAAAAACTCCATGTTTTCACTTCCTCTTTATTTAAGTATATCCCCAACACCGTCAAGTACATATTTGGGTCTGTACGGGAATTTATCTATCTCGTTTTTCGCCGTTACACCGCTGAGCACAAGAACAGTATCAATAGATGACTCAATTCCTGATAAAATATCCGTATCCATTCTGTCTCCTATTATGACAGTATCTACTGAATGAGTGTTCAATTTACGCATAGCATGACGGATAATAAAGGGATTAGGCTTACCGATAAAATACGCTCTTTTACCCGTGGCTATTTCAATAGGCGCAATAAGTGCGCCGGTTGCAGGCACAATTCCCGCCTCGGTGGGTCCTGTTTCGTCAGGGTTTGCACCGATAAGTCTTGCACCCTTGTTAACAAGGTGTACCGCCTTTTCAATTTTTTCAAAATTATATGACCGTGTTTCACCTATAATAACATAGTCAGGGTTTACATCGTTCATATATATCCCTGCATCGTACAGGGCATTCATAAGACCGCCCTCGCCAATTACGTAGGCACTGGCATTTTTCATCTGTGTTTTTATAAACTTGGCTGTAGCCAAAGCACTTGTATAAAAATGGTCTTCCGATACCTCAAGTCCCATCCTTGAAAGCTTACGGCTGAGCTCAAGGGGTGTCCGCTCGGGACTGTTGGTGAGGAAAAGGTATTCCTTATTCTCTTTGTTTAGCCAATCGATAAATTCTTTTACTCCGTCAAGGATTTTATTCCCGTGATATATAACACCGTCCATATCACATATAAAACCTTTTTTCGCTCTAATATTTTCCATATTGTATATCCTTTCGCTTTTTTTTATTATATATCAAATTATTGATAAAAATTTGCAGATTCTATATCCTGTATAGAAAAATTCTTCCCGAAACAGTTTTTTTAAACTTTTTCATTTGTTAACCTTTCTTTTCTGAAATTAAAATCAATGTTGAATTCATTATATCACACCAATTTTGTATATACAACAAAAAAATTAGTCCTCCGAAAATCGAAGGACTAATTTAGTTTTACTCCGTCATACTCTCAAGGTCAAAGCCTATCTGGGTTATTCCTTTATCCTCATCACGAATCAGTGAGCCTGCTGCTGGAATATTTCTGCTGCGATAGCGTGAAGAATTGGCAACACCACTCTCATTTGCAAAGGATATTTCCTTAATAGTAGCATTTTTTCGCAGGGTCATAACATTTACTCCCTGACTTGAACGGGTTGTCTTTTCGGGAATTTTATCTGTGTTAACAGTAAGGGCTTTATCCGCATTACTCTTTAACATAACCTCTGCATCCTCTTTTAAATACAACATACCAACAATAGGTGATTTTGTTGAGAAACCGCCTGTGAGCTTACGTCTGTTGGACTTGGTTTCGTAGCTCTTGAGAGGAATTTTAGCACATTTTCCGTTCTCAAAGCAGAATAAAACATGCCCGCTGTAATCTCCGCTAAGTACCATTCCGATAATGTCCTCTTTATCCGTCATACCGAGGATATTTGGTATATACTCACCCAGCTGACTTGCCTTGCCGTCGGGGATATCATTTGCCTTTAACTTGTATACATCGCCGTTAGTTACAAAGAACAACAGTTCATTTCTGTTAGAGGTTTCCACCTCCTGAATAAGCTCATCATCCTCTTTAAGACGTTGTTCACCGCTTGTACGAAGTGCCACAAGTGAAATTTTCTTAATATAATTCTGCTTGGTACGGAAAAGCTTGATAGCATAATCTTCAATTACCTGTTCTTCATCAGCAGTCTCTGAAATATTTTCTTCCGAGATAAGCTCTGTTCTCCTGTCAAATCCGTATTTTTTCGCAACCTCTTTAAGCTGTTTTTCGATAATTTTATTAACACGGGCTTTACTCTTTTGAACTGCCTCTAAATCGGCAATCTCTTCCTTGAGCTTTTCAATCTCGGCTGTACGCTTTAAGATATAGTCTTTATTAAGATTTCTCAACTTAATTTCAGCAACATATTCTGCCTGAATTTCGTCTATACCAAAGCCTTTCATGAGATTTGGAACAACCTGAGAATCTTCCTCGGTTTCGCGGACAATCTTTATTGCCTTGTCAATATCAAGAAGTATAAGCTCCAGCCCCTCTAAAAGATGAAGCTTTTCCTTTTTCTTTGCTATATCAAAAGCAACACTTCTTAAAACACAGCTTCTTCTAAAACGGAGCCATTCGCAAATAATGTCATTTACCCCAAGCACCATAGGGGAACCCTCTACAAGTATATTAAAGTTACAACCAAAACTATCCTGAAGAGGAGTCATGCGATAAAGCTTTGACATAAGCTTGTCAGGATCCGTTCCACGCTTTAAGTCTATGGTAAGCTTAAGACCCTTTTTATCGGTTTCGTCACGTATATCAGAGATTTCTTTTACCTTACCCACCTTAACCAAATCTACTATTTTCTCTACGATTGCCTCAACTGTTGTTGTATATGGAATCTCTTTTATATCAATGCAGTTCTGCTTTTTGTCGTACTCATATTTAGCACGCATTTTAAAGCTGCCTCTACCCGTTTTATATATTTCCGACATCTCGTTACGGTTATATATAATAGACGCACCAAATGGAAAATCAGGTGCAGGCATCACATCAAGCAAGTCTGCCTCGGGGTCTTTCATAACAAGAATTGTAGCCTCGCAAAGCTCTCTTAAGTTAAAACTGCAGATATTAGACGCCATACCAACCGCAATACCCTGATTGGGGTTTGCAAGGATGTTAGGAAATGTCGTAGGGAGAAGTACCGGCTCTTTCATTGTTCCGTCATAGTTGTCTACAAAGTCAATGGTATCTTTGTCCATATCGCGGAATACTTCGCCACACACCTTGGAAAGACGAACCTCTGTATAACGTGATGCAGCAAAAGCCATATCACGGGAATACTGACGTCCGAAGTTACCCTTTGAGTCCACAAGTGGCAAGAGCAATGAGCCGTTACCCTCTGTCAGACGAACCATGGTTTCATATATTGCCATATCACCGTGGGGGTTAAGACGCATGGTCTGTCCCACAACGTTTGCAGACTTTGTTCTGTTACCTGTCAGCAAACCCATTTTATACATGGTATAGAGGAGCTTTCGGTGGGATGGCTTGAATCCGTCAATCTCAGGTATAGCACGGGATATGATTACACTCATAGCATAGGGCATATAGTTTTGCTCCAGTGTATCGGTAATCCGCTGTTCTTCTATAATCGGTTTAGTCATAGGTTTTTACTCCTTACATCACGTCGGTCAGGTCGATAAACTCATGACCGAAGTTTGCAATATGTTCTTTTCTTCCTGCAAGGTTATCACCCAAAAGCAGGTCAAACATCTGTTGTGTTTTTTCCATATCATCAGGCATTACTTTAATAAGTCGGCGTGTTTCAGGATTCATGGTGGTTTCCCACATCATTTCAGGCTGATTTTCACCAAGACCTTTACTTCTTTGAATCGTATATTTCTTGCCCTCTAACTTCTTCATAATATCTGCTTTTTCTGTTTCGTTAAAAGCAAAATAAGATCTTTCCTTATAGGTAATCTCATAAAGAGGTGATTCAGCTATATACACATATCCCTCATCAATAAGGGTAGGTGCAAGTCTGTAAATCATAGTGAGAATAAGGGTTCGTATCTGATATCCGTCAACATCCGCATCGGTACAGATTATAATTTTGCTCCATCGGAGGTTATTAATATCAAAAGAACTCAAATCCTTATTATGCTTGGTGGAAATTTCCACGCCACAACCCAATACTTTTAAAAGGTCGGTTATAATTTCACTTGCAAAAATTTTGTTGTATTCTGCCTTAAGACAGTTGAGAATTTTACCACGGATTGGGATAATAGCCTGGAATTCACTGTCTCTGCCAAGCTTACAAGCACCCAGAGCAGAGTCGCCCTCTACTATATAAACTTCACGTTTTGAAACATCTTTGCTTCGGCAGTCTACAAACTTTTTAACACGGTTTGCAACATCAATCTTTCCGTCAAGTTTTTTCTTAATCTTGATACGAGTAGCATCCGCTGTTTCACGGCTTCTTTTATTGACCAAAATTTGCTCGCATATTTTTTCCGCATCCATCTTATTTTCGATGAGATAAATGCTGAGCTGTTCCCTTAAAAACTCTGTCATAGTTTCCTGAATAAAGGGGTTTGTAATAGCTTTCTTGGTTTGGTTTTCGTAGCTTGTCATGGTGGAGAATGAATTTCCAACCAGAATCAAGCTGTCCTCTATATCGGAAAACTGTATCTTCGCCTCGTTCTTAGTATACTTATTATTCTGCTTTATATATTTATCAATTGCATATACAAATGCATTTCTTACCGCTTTATCAGGAGCCCCGCCATGCTCTAAAAAGCTTGAGTTATGATAATATTCAAGAGCATTTTTCTCGTTGTTGAAACAAAATGCAAAGCTCATTTTTACTTTGTATTCATCAAGGTCGCTTCTGTCACGGCCCTTACGCTCTGCCTCAATATAATGCACAGAGGTAAGCTCTTTTTCAGAACTGATTTCTTTTACATAGTCAACAATTCCATTTTCATAGTAATATTCGAAGGTTTCGAACTTGCCCGGCTCAGTTTCATTTTTGAATACAAACTTTATGCCGGAATTAACAACCGCTTGGCGATTGAGTGTGCTTTTGTAAAAGTCTGCAGATATATTTATGTCTGTAAATACGTTTATATCTGGCTTCCAACGGATTTTACTTCCTGTATGGCGATGGCGGAACTTTGTTTTTTCTAGACCACCTACATTCTCGCCCTTTTCAAAATGAAGATTAAATTTATACCCATCACGGAGGATTTCAACATCCATATACTCGGAACTATACTGTGTTGCGCAAGCGCCAAGGCCGTTAAGTCCAAGGGAGTACTCATAATCTCCACCTGCATTATTTTTATATTTGCCACCTGCGTATAGTTCACAGAATACCAGTTCCCAGTTATATTTCTTCTCTCGTTCGTTATACTCTACGGGGATACCACGGCCGAAGTCCTCTACCTCAATAGACATATCAAGATAACGGGTTATATTTACCACGTTACCATAGCCCTCCCTTGCCTCGTCAATAGAGTTAGAGAGAATTTCAAACATTGAATGCTGACAGCCCTCTATTCCGTCTGAGCCGAATATAACCGCTGGGCGTTTTCTGACTCGATCGGCACCCTTAAGGGAAGAAATGCTGGTATTATCATAAGACTTCGATGCCATTTGTCCACCTCCATATAATTTTAACTATAAAATACTGGATTGGGGCTGTCATAAACAGACAGCCCCTATAATCCTATTATTCTTTTTAAATTGCAGCATCTTCAGACTGAAGTTCTGCTAACTGTTCCTCAGGATCACTGTCATATACAGGGTATACATCAATATCGTTATATCTAGCCATACCGGTACCTGCCGGAACAAGTCTACCAATAATAACGTTTTCTTTAAGCCCAATAAGCGGGTCTTTCTTACCCTTAATTGCAGCATCGGTAAGAACACGGGTTGTCTCCTGGAATGATGCAGCAGAAAGGAACGATTCGGTTGCCAAAGCTGCCTTTGTGATACCCATGAGGACATCTAATGCCTGAGCAGGTTCTTTGCCTTCTTCTACCATCTGCTTGTTTATTTCTTCCAGTTCGTACATATTCACAAGTGAACCTGTAAGCAGACCTGTGTCACCTGATTCTTCAATCTTAACCTTGTGCATCATCTGACGAACGATAACCTCGATATGCTTATCGTTGATATCAACACCCTGGAGGCGGTAAACGCGCTGTACTTCCTGAATGAAGTAGTTCTGTACAGCAGTTGCTCCCATAATATCTAAAATATCATGTGGGTTGATTGAACCTTCTGTCAAAGGATCACCGGCTTCGATTTCCTGATCATTTCGAACTTTAATTCTTGAGCCAAATGGGATAAGGTGGGTTACAGCTTCACCTGTTTCCTCATTGGTTATTGTAACTTCACGCTTGTTGTCAATTTCGGTTATGCGAACCTTACCTGCAATTTCGGTAACGATAGCAACACCCTTTGGCTTTCTTGCCTCAAACAACTCCTCGACACGTGGGAGACCCTGGGTAATATCATCACCCGCAACACCGCCGGCATGGAAGGTACGCATTGTAAGCTGTGTACCAGGCTCACCGATGGACTGTGCAGCGATAATACCAACAGTTTCACCAACGTCAACAGGGTTGCCTGTTGCCAGGTTGTGTCCGTAACATTTAGCACATACACCAACCTTACTGCGGCACTTAACAACTGAACGTATTTTAACTTCTTTTATTCCGGCATTAACAATCTGTTTCGCCTTATCAGCTGAAATCATATGGTTTTCAGCAACTATAACTTCGCCTGTTTCAGGATGGATAATATCCTCTGTAACAGTTCTGCCCTCTAAACGGTCGATAAGCGGCTCGATAATCTCATTACCATCACGGATATCCGTAACAATAATACCATCACGTGTTCCGCAATCTTCCTCACGGACAATAACATCCTGAGATACGTCTACCAGACGACGGGTCAGGTAACCTGAGTCCGCTGTTCTAAGCGCGGTATCCGTAAGACCCTTACGTGCACCATGAGTAGAAATAAAGTACTCAAGGACGGTAAGACCTTCACGGAAGTTTGATCTGATAGGAATTTCAATTGTACGACCTGATGTATCCGCCATAAGACCACGCATTGCAGCCAGCTGACGAATCTGGTTAACGCTACCACGGGCACCGGAGTTAGCCATCATATAAATTGGGTTGAGCTGACTCAAGTTTGCCATCAGGGCATCTGTTACCTTGTTTGAAATCTCGGACCAGATGCTGATAATATGACGGTAACGCTCTTCATCTGTAAGCAAACCTCTGCGGTACTTTTTGAGTACCTGATCAATACGTTCCTCAGCTTCAGCAAGGTAAACCTTCTTTTCTTCAGGAACCTGCATATCATCTACGCAGACAGTAATAGCGCCGATTGTTGAATATTTATATCCCATAGCCTTAACATCATCAAGCAATGTAGCAGTTTCTGTAACGCCATGGATTTTAATATTAGCATTGATAATCTTACCAAGAAGCTTCTTATCTACACCAGGCTCAACAGTTTCTTTAAGCTCTGCCTTAGATGCAGGTTTCTTTAAGAGATTGTCACCAATTTCCAGGTCAAGCTCATGTTCGGGCTGGGTTCTGTCAACAAATCCTAAATCCTGTGGGATTTTAGAGTTGAATATAAGACGTCCAACAGTTGCATCAATAAGACCCGTTTTCTCAATACCATTAACAGTCTTGGTTATGCGAACCTTAATTGGTGCATGAAGGCCTACCGCACCGTTATCATAAGCCAGAACAGCCTCATCATAAGATGAGAATACCTTGCCTGTACCGATTTCTGTGTCGTCTTTTAGGGTCAGGTAGTAACTGCCCAAAACCATATCCTGTGTAGGAACGGTTACAGGTTTACCATCCTGTGGCTTAATCAGGTTGTTAGCTGAAAGCATCAGAAATCTCGCCTCTGCCTGTGCCTCTGCTGACAGAGGAAGATGAACAGCCATCTGGTCACCGTCAAAGTCGGCATTAAACGCTGTACATACAAGAGGATGAAGCTTTAAGGCTTTACCCTCAACAAGTACAGGCTCGAATGCCTGGATACCAAGTCTGTGAAGAGTTGGCGCACGGTTAAGGAGAACAGGATGTTCTGAAATAACCTCTTCAAGCACATCCCATACCTCGGGACGTACTCTCTCTACCATACGTTTTGCAGATTTAATGTTGTGCGCAACACCGTCTGCAACAAGCTTCTTCATAACAAAAGGCTTAAAGAGCTCAAGAGCCATTTTCTTTGGCAGACCGCACTGATAAATCTTAAGTTCAGGCCCTACAACGATAACCGAACGGCCTGAATAGTCAACACGCTTACCCAAAAGGTTCTGACGGAAACGTCCCTGCTTACCTTTAAGCATATCAGAAAGTGACTTAAGAGGACGGTTACCGGGTCCTGTAACAGGACGGCCTCTTCTGCCGTTATCAATCAAGGCATCAACCGCCTCCTGGAGCATTCTCTTCTCATTTCTGACAATGATTTCAGGTGCACCAAGGTCTAAAAGTCTTTTAAGTCTGTTGTTTCTGTTAATAACTCTGCGGTACAAATCGTTAAGGTCGGATGTTGCAAAACGTCCGCCGTCAAGCTGTACCATAGGTCTGATTTCAGGAGGAATAACAGGAAGAACTGTCATAATCATCCATTCAGGTTTGTTGCCTGATTTACGGAATGACTCAACAACCTCAAGACGGCGAACGGTACGGATTTTCTTCTGTCCCTTTGCCCCCTCTAAGTCAGCCTTTAATTCCTGATAGAGTTCCTCTAAATCAATATTCTGGAGCATCTCTAAAATTGACTCTGCTCCCATACCTGCACGGAACATATCTCCGTACTTTTCATAGTATTCACGGTATTCTTTTTCTGTTAAAATCTGGTTCTTCATCAAAGATGTACGACCCGGATCAATAACAACATAAGCCGCAAAGTAGAGAACCTTCTCTAATGATCTTGGTGACATGTCGAGAATAAGTCCCATACGGCTTGGAATACCTTTAAAGTACCATATATGAGAAACCGGTACTGCAAGTTCGATGTGACCCATACGCTCACGACGAACCTTAGAGCGTGTAACCTCAACTCCGCATCGGTCACATACTACGCCCTTGTATCTTACTCTTTTATATTTACCACAGTGACATTCCCAGTCTTTCTGCGGTCCAAAAATTCTCTCACAGAACAAGCCGTCTTTTTCAGGTTTTAATGTTCTGTAATTGATGGTTTCAGGTTTTTTTACTTCTCCTCTTGACCACTCTCTGATTTTCTCAGGTGAAGCAAGTCCGATTTGAATTGCATCGAAAGTTTGATATTCGCCCATAAAGACCATACCTTTCCAACTCACAAATTTCAGCCGCTGACTGCCGTGAGTTTGGCAATCAGTTTAAACAATTAATTAAAACAAAACATCATCATCAAAATCTTCTTCTTCGGCCATTAAATCAAGAGATTCTATGTCTTCAGAATCCATGTAATCACCGTCAAAGTCACTACTGCTGCCGCCACCCGTCAAGAGAGCATCAAGGGCATCTGCAATTTCGTTATCATCACCGTCATCATCACCGAGAATATCATCTACATCGCTGAATAAATCATCTTCTTCATCGTGTTCTGCATCGCTGTTTAAAAGATTTTCCTCTTCCTCGATGCCTGCAATATTAACCGGTAAATCCTCCGGATCATCATCAATGGATTCGCGAAGAATAATTTCGTTATCGTCTTTGTCCAGAACCTTTATATCAAGAGCCAAGCTCTGCAATTCTTTTACAAGAACCTTAAATGACTCCGGAACACCCGGTTCAGGAATATTTTCACCTTTTACGATTGATTCGTATGTCTTAACACGTCCTACAACGTCATCGGATTTTACTGTAAGAATTTCCTGGAGAGTATAGGCAGCACCATAAGCCTCCAGAGCCCAAACCTCCATCTCACCAAAACGCTGTCCGCCGAACTGCGCCTTACCACCGAGAGGCTGCTGGGTAACCAGCGAGTAAGGACCTGTTGAACGGGCATGGATTTTATCGTCAACAAGATGGGCAAGCTTAAGATAATGCATGTAACCTACTGTTACAGGATTATCAAAAGGTTCACCTGTACGTCCGTCGTAGAGAATAGTCTTACCGTTTCTGTTATAGCCTGCTTCTTCCAGTGCATCCATGATATCTTCCTCGTTTGCACCGTCAAAAACAGGAGTTGCAACCTTCCAGCCAAGGGCTTTTGCCGCATATCCCAAGTGAACCTCAAGTACCTGACCGATGTTCATACGTGAAGGTACGCCCAGAGGGTTCAGTACAATCTGGAGCGGTGTACCATCAGGAAGGAATGGCATATCCTCTTCAGGAAGAATTCTTGAAATAACACCCTTATTACCATGACGTCCTGCCATCTTATCACCAACAGAAATCTTTCTCTTCTGTGCGATATAACAGCGAACAACCTGGTTTACGCCCGGTGAAAGTTCATCACCATTTGCACGGGTAAATACTTTAACATCAACAATAATACCATACTCTCCATGAGGAACACGAAGAGATGTATCTCTAACTTCTCTCGCCTTTTCTCCGAAGATTGCACGAAGAAGTCTTTCCTCCGCAGTAAGCTCTGTTTCACCCTTAGGTGTAACCTTACCTACAAGAATATCTCCGCTTTCAACCTCTGCACCTATGCGGATAATACCTCTCTCGTCAAGATTTCTGAGAGCATCCTCACCCACATTAGGAATATCACGAGTGATTTCCTCCGGTCCGAGTTTAGTATCTCTTGCTTCTATTTCATATTCTTCAATGTGAATAGAAGTAAATATATCTTCTTTTACAAGCTTTTCATTAATCAGGATAGCATCCTCGTAGTTGTAGCCTTCCCAGGTCATGAAACCAATAAGAATGTTACGGCCAAGACCAATCTCACCGTTCTTTGTAGAAGGACCGTCTGCGATAATATCGTCTTTTTCTACTCTTTCACCGGCACTTACAATAGGTCTCTGGTTAACACAGGTACCCTGGTTTGAACGAGTAAACTTAATTAACTTATATTTGTCAACCTGACTGTCATCTCTGCGGATAACAATTTCATCTGCCGAAACCTTTTCAACAACACCGGCCTCTTTTGCAAGAACACAAACGCCTGAGTCCTTTGCCGCCTTATGTTCCATACCTGTACCGATAATTGGTGATTCAGGCATGAGAAGGGGAACAGCCTGACGCTGCATGTTAGAACCCATGAGAGCACGGTTAGCATCGTCGTTTTCAAGGAATGGTATCATAGCTGTAGCTATAGACATAACCTGTCTTGGAGATACGTCCATATAGTCAACACGGCTTGCAGGAACTTCAAGGAATTCATCCTTATAGCGTGTTACAACCTTTTTATTAATGAATCTGCCTTCCTCATCAAGAGGCTCTGTTGCCTGCGCAACATAGTAACCCTCTTCTGTGTCAGCAGTCATATACTCAACATCCATGGTTACAATGCCGTTTTCCTTATCGACACGGCGATATGGAGTTTCGATAAATCCATACTCATTAACCTTAGCAAATCCGCTAAGCGAGTTAATCAGACCGATGTTAGGACCTTCAGGAGTCTCGATAGGACACATACGTCCATAGTGTGAATGGTGAACGTCTCGAACCTCGAAGCCTGCACGCTCACGGGAGAGACCGCCGGGACCCAATGCAGAAAGTCTGCGCTTATGAGTAAGCTCACCAAGTGGATTAATCTGGTCCATAAACTGTGACAGCTGTGATGAACAGAAGAATTCCTTAATAGCTGAGGTCACAGGTCTTATATTTATAAGTGTCTGTGGGGTGATTACTTCTGAATCCTGAATTGTCATACGCTCACGTACAACACGTTCCATACGGGAAAGTCCAACACGGAACTGATTCTGTAAAAGCTCACCTACACTACGAAGACGACGGTTACCCAGATGGTCAATATCGTCAACCTCACCAACACCGTTTGCAAGGTTTCCTATATAGGAAATAGAAGCAATAATATCGTCTATAAGAATATGTCTTGGCATAAGTTCGTCACGGCGTTCACGGAGAGCCTCTTTAAACTCATCAGACTCAACATCTCCGTACTGTTCCATCATCTCATGAAGAACAACACTGCGAACACGTTCGGTTATTCCGAATTCTCTCGGATTGTAGCTTACATAGTTTGTTAAATCAACCATGCCGTTTGAAATAACCTTTGTACGAACACCATCTATATCAAGAACCAGATCGTTAACCTCTGCCTTTTCAAGAGCAGCGGCTATTTCAGCAGTAACAAGGTCACCCTCTGTAACAATAATCTCGCCTGTTTCAGGGTCAGCAACAGTCTGTCCTGATACAAAGCCTGTTATACGCTCTGATAAACGGAGCTTTTTATTGAATTTATAACGGCCGACCTTAGCCATGTCATAACGCTTGGGGTCAAAGAATAAACCTGTTAAGAGAGCCTGTGAACTCTCAACTGTAGGAGGCTCGCCCGGACGAAGCTTTCTGTAAACTTCTAAGAGTCCTTCTTCCTCTGTAGAGGTTGTATCCTTTTCCATAGTAGCAAGCAGTCTTGGATCCTCGCCGAAAAGCTCGGTTATCTGTGCATCTGTACCAAAGCCCAACGCTCTTATAAGTACAGTAACAGGAATCTTACGATTTCTGTCAATACGAACATAGAAAACATCGTTACTGTCCGTCTCATACTCAAGCCATGCACCACGGTTTGGAATAACCTGTGATGTAAAGAGTTTCTTACCGATTTTGTCAAACTCCTGAGCATAGTAAACGCTTGGAGATCTTACAAGCTGAGAAACGATAACACGCTCAGCACCATTGATGATAAAGGTACCCGAAGGAGTCATAATAGGGAAATCACCCATAAAGATTTCCTGTTCCTTTACCTCACCTGTCTCTTTATGAACAAGACGCACCTTTACACGCAGAGGAGCCGCATAAGTAGCATCACGCTCTTTACATTCCTCTATATCGTATTTTGTGGTATTCTCCAGGCGGTAGTCAATAAACTCCAGAATCAGATTACCTGCGTAGTCCGCAATAGGCGATACGTCATGAAAAACATCTTTCAGTCCTTCGTTCAGGAACCACTCATATGAGTCTTTCTGAATTTCAATAAGATTCGGCATTTCAAGAACCTCATTGATTTTACCGTAACTCATACGTGTGTTTTTACCTAGTTTCACAGGATGTACCATAAAACCGCTCACCTCATTTAATATATTTAGCTTTTGATTTACATCTTGAAAATCCCTGTAAATCAGGTAATTTTCGGCATTTCGGGGTATCCGCAAAAAAAGTCTTGAAAAATCGAAAAAAGTATGCTATACTACCCATTGTCGTGTTGCTGATGACAGCACTTACAAAAGAAATGCACAAAAATTCTCATTATAAGCAGATAGCTATTATATCATGTAAAAATGAGGTTGTCAAGCTAATTTTTGCCCTAAAAAACCTCGGTTTTTTTGTGTTTTTGTACAAGTTTGTTAAAAGAGCGACCGAAAGGACTGATTTTATGCCTAAATTTAATATTTTGTTTTCTAGAAAAAAACACGTTTTTACTGCGCTTATGGCGCTTTTTCTTTTGTTTTCATACATTTCTGCCTACGCGGATGCTTTAGGAACCCCAACTTCTAACCAGTCAAAATATTTTTCACAGGGGACTGTGGTGCATACAAATACATTCTGGAACACCGATGTAGGAAAGCAAACCGAACGTTACGTAGAATACACACCAAACTCTGATGTTCTCCCCGTCCTTACCAATGGAAACTCCGTTTATGGAAAGCGAACCCTTTCTCAAGCCAATAACTTCCTTATTAATAGCGGAATAAATTCAGCCATAGGAATGAACGCAGATTTCTTTTCATTAAAAACGGGAATTCCCATGAGCAATGTAATTATCGATAAGAAAATAATTTCCAAAGACTCAGGTTGGCTCCCGGCTGTTGGTTTCAGGGCAGACGGCACAGCTTTTATGGGTACACTGCCCATAACAACCACCCTTACTGTTGGCAACGGAAGTTTCCCCATAGAATGCATAAACAAATATCGTCAACCCTATGCCCTGTATCTTTTCACCGAGGATTTTGGGAACAGTACCTATGCAGAGGGTAGTGGCATAAATGTTGTTCTTTCCAATCTAAGTGGTGACATAAGATTAAACAGCAGTATCTCTGCTACCATAGAGAGTATTGACGAATACGACGGCGCTGTGGCAATACCAAAAGGCAAAATGATTCTCAGCGTGGATTTGTCCGCCTCTGACGAGCTTAAACAGAGAATTGCCGCCCTTAACATTGGAGATAAAATTACTCTGGACACAAAAGATGCGGGAAAGGATAAAAGATGGAACGATGCAATATATGCATTGGGTGCCCATGGCGGAAAGCTGATTACAAATGGTAAGTTGGACTACACAGATGACTCCGCCGCCCCCAGAACGGCTATCGGTATAAAAGCTGACGGAAATATTATTTTTTATACAATAGACGGACGCCAGTCAGGATATAGCTTTGGTGTAAGAAAAGAAACACTTGCCCGCAGACTTCTTGAGCTTGGTTGCGTGGATGCCATAAACCTTGACGGCGGTGGTTCCACCACTTTAGGCGGTGTTTTGCCAGGAACAAAAGATTTCACAGTTCTCAATTCTCCCTCAGACGGCAAAGAACGTTCTTGTGCAAACTTTATCTTTTTGAAAAAAATGAACGTCCCTACAGGCGTTCCCTACATTCTTAACGTTTCTCATTGGGGAGTTCCCGTGTTATCAGGCTCTACCTTTAAGTTAGAAGTTATAAGTGCTTACGACAGTTCCTACGGCCCTGCGGATATTCCGAAGGATATTGTTTTCTCTCTTGAAAAGGATGCGGGAACTCCCGCTCCAAATGGTCTTAAGACCGAGGTTTCAAAGGATGGCTGGGTAACAATCCGCGGAAACGGAGATGTGTTTGTTAAGGCAGAGGGTGGAAATGTATCGGGCAGTACAATGATTCGAGCAGTTGCGACACCTGATGAAATTAGAATATATAATGCAGATACAGAGGAAGAAGTTAAAGATGTAGCAATGTTCCCCGACGAGAAACTAAACTTGTCTGCCACAGCATATTGGGGCGGTCAAAAGATGATATTGGATGATAAAGGCTTTACCTGGCGCGTGGTAAGTGATGACGATACGGTAGGAACACTCAGCTCCAATGGAACATTCACTGCAAAAGGCAAGAGCGGTTCAACAGGAATTATAGCAGTCAACGCAGGTCTTTGCACTACCGAAATCCCTGTAAGAATACGTGACTATACAGAGCTTCGGGACGAAAATTCTTATCCCGAAATAAAAGGGGTTGTGGAAACCGAGGCATTTGTGGCAACTGTAACCGACCCAATAGAAAAGCTTACCACTGATAATATTCGCTTGTATATAGATGGAAACTCCGTGGAGTTTGAATACAACGAAGAAACTCAGACTCTTTTATACGAATTCCCGAGATTTTTCTCCGAGGATTACCACAGAATTGTGGTGACGGCAACCAACAGCGGTGAGCTCAGTGCCATGTCAACTCACGACGTAAACCGCATTGACTCCTATCCCAACGCCTTTCCCGACACAAGCGATAACTGGGCAAAGCACTATATAAGCTATATGTCAAGCAGAGGGATTGTTAAAGGAAACCTGGATGGAAACTTCAGTCCCAATAACAGTATGACAAGAACGGAGTTTGCCATAATGCTATGTAATTATCTCGGAGTAAATCCAGAAGATTACGCAGATATTACCGTCCCCTTTACAGATTACAATGATATTCCGTGGTGGGCTGTGAACTATGTGAAAGCAATTTACTCTTTTGGAATTATGCAGGGGCAGTTAACCGACTACGGGGTTGAATTCAATCCCAACTCAGAAATAAAGCGAATGGAATATGCAATTTCAATTGAAAGGCTGCTCCCTCCGGGGCTTTCAAAAGCACCTATACAGGCAATAGATGAAAATGAAATCCCATTCTGGGCAAAGGAAAGTTTAAAGCTTGCCACCGCCCAGGGAATTCTTAAGGGTTATCCCGACGGAACATTAAGACCGCATCAATCCGTTACACGTGCCGAGGCAGTAAAAATACTCCATACAATATTTGGTGCTAAACCCCAAATAAATGAAAATGAATAGAAAAAAAGGATAAACCGACGAGGTTTATCCTTTTGTAATTAAAACTCGATATTTAGCAATTCAATAAAATCGTTTATATAGAAGTCTGCAATCATCTTTATTTCATCGACACTGTCTTTTGAAGATTCATCATATACACCGCAAACTTTCATTCCTGCCTCTTTAGCAGTTTTATCGGCGTGATAATTATCGTCTAAAAAGAGAATGTTCTCAACAGGAGCTCCAATTTTTTCTGCGGCTTTCTTATATATTTCAGGGTCCGCCTTGGTTGTTCCAAAGTCATCGCAAGACCATATATTTTCGAATATGTCATACATTCCGAGACGTTTTAAACATGGGTCAAGTGTTATGTGGGGACTTGCTGTCAGTATGTTTAAATGGGCACCCTCTTTTTTTAACTGTTTCAGCACTTCTATTACATTCTTTTTTGCAGGAATGTGATACGTATAAGCCTCTATTGCATATTCGCCCATTTTCTGCGCCATTTCCTCTGTGGTAAGCTTAACACCAAGCTCTTTAAAATATTTTGCCGTACCTAAAAATCCCAGCGGAGTGATCGTTTTTATAATGCTATTATCATATTCTATATTATTGTCATCAAGAATATCAAGCATAACCTTTACATAAGCAGGCATAGAATCCACTAAGGTCCCGTCAAAATCGAATAAATAATGTTTCATAATATCCTCCGCAGTGTTTATATTATCATATTGACCATACTATTCTTGCATATAATTTACCAGTTCGTTTATAGACTCTCGGCGGGTAAAATCACCGTCACAGTCACAAAGCTCTATTAAAAGCTTTTCCATTTCAGTTGGGTTTTCTTTTCCGGACATTAGCTTTTTCAAAGATTTTATGGCTGTCTTATGTACCAGGGACAATTCATCCACAATCATCTTTCCAAGAAAATTAAAAACCTTTATTTTATCAAGCATATATGGTTTAAAATTCTTTTCTATAACCAGCTTATCATAATAATCACGGCAGTCAAGAGGGGTTATGCCCGTAGAGTATATGGCAATTTTTTTACCCTCTAACTTATCAAGGTTTTTGGTTATAAGGCTTGCTCCCGCTATGACCTCGGCATACAAACCTCCGCCGTATACTATGGCATCATATTTTAACAAATCATTTATTTTTATATCTTTTGCATCAACTGCCACGCAGTTAAGCTCTGTGGCTATCCACTCAGCATAAGTTTTTGTTGAGCCATACTTTGATTTATAAACAACTATTGAATTCATTAAACCACCCCTTAAAAATATTTACTTATTACGGCAAAGTTGCACAGCGCACTCTACATGGCTTGTTCTGGGGAACATATCCACCGGCACAACCTCTGTAACAGTATATGCTTTGCTCAAATATTTTAAATCACGCGCCAATGTAGAGGGCTTACAGGAAATATATACAATCCTATCGGGCTTTGACTTTATCACCGTTTCAAGGAGCTTTTCGTCACAGCCTTTTCTGGGAGGATCAAGAATAACCACATCAGGTTTATATCCTTTTTTTATCAGCATAGGCGCTAAATCCTCTGCCGCTCCGCAAAAATATTCAGCATTGGCAATCCCATTTTTCTGCGCATTCTTTTTTGCATCTTCTATTGCCTGTGGCACTATCTCAATCCCTGCAATTTTTTTAGCCTTTGCTGCCATAAACTGTCCTATTGTGCCAATTCCGCAGTATAAATCCCACAGAACCTCCTTTCCGCTGAGCTGTGCCATACCCAGAGCTGTACTATATAGCTTAAATGTCTGCTCTTTATTCACCTGATAAAATGAATTTGGTGAAATTTCAAATTCCACATCTCCTATATTATCATAAATACTGGCTTTGCCCCACAGAACTATATTTTTGTTACCCAAAACAACATTGGTGTTTTTAGGATTAATATTAAGAATAACCCCTGCAATATCAACATCTGTTTTTCTTAAAGCATCTATAAGCTCATCTGTATTTTTCAAATTATCAGTTTTAGATACAAGGGTCAAAAGGTTTCCACCTTTTCCGCTCCTTATATATATATGCCTTAAATCTCCGCTATTTGCTTTCTCGTTGTATGGGGCTATATTGTTATTTAAAATCCAGTCACGTATAGCCAAAACAATCATACGCGACTCTTCGTTCTGAAGCAGGCAATCTTCCATATTTATCACATCGTGGCTGTTTTTCCTGTAAAATCCAATTCCGTCTTCCGACACGGGAAGCTGAACCTTGTTGCGATAGCGTATAGTTGCATCCGCACCTATAACAGGTTTTATCTCTGTATCTATTCCGCCAATACGTTTCAGGCAATCAGCAACTTTTCTATGTTTAAAGGCAAGCTCTTCTTCATAGTTCATGTGCCACAGCTGACAGCCTCCGCATTTATAAAAGTACGGGCATTCCGCCTTAACACGGTTTTGAGAGGGTTTTATAACCTCCATCAGCTTTCCGAATGCATAGTTTTTTAATACCTTTACTATAATTACTCGAACAGTTTCACCAACAATTGTGTATGGTACAAAAACCGCCATATTTTCAGCCCTACCTACGCCGTCGCCCTCATCTGTCATACCTGTTATCTCTATTTCAAATATATCGTTTTTCTTCATAAATGCTCCTTAACTCAGTCCAGTATATCAATGAACCAGCATATTCGCGATTAGCTTATTTTAAATTTAGGGTAAAAAGGCTCATTTCTCCGCCTTTTACTCGCTTAACAAAGTCTTGTTCATCCAAAATCGGAGTTTTAGAACACATACCCGCCAACGACTTGTGTTGGCTTCCACGGTGATTATCCGAGCCGGCAAATTTTAATAATCCATAATTTTCTGCATAGATTTTTGCCATATTATTTTCAAAATCGCTTCTTGATGAGTTGAGTATTTCTATTCCGTGCACATTTCTCGGAAAAAGGCGAATATGATTGATATAAGATGCCTCTCTGTATGGATGTGCCTGTATTACCAAAGCACCGCTATTCATTAAATATTCAAGCTCCTCACTCTTTTTCATATCCATAATCTGCGGATTTTTCAAATACCATTCTTTTTCTAGACCATAAACTAAAAAGTCTGTTCCTTTATATGATATTTCAACTCCCGAGAAAACTTTTAATCCTACGGTCTTCCCATACTTTACGCCTTCTTCATAATCCGAAAAATAAAATTCGATTTTTTCTTCATAAGAAGATGCTGAGTCTATATTAATATTACCATCTAAAAAATGGTTTGTAATGAAAATACCATCATATCCGTTATGCTTATAAAAATCTATGTTTTCATAAACGTTTGCTTTGCCACATCTACTTACAGGGTACGTATGCAAATGCGTTTCATATTTATACATTATTTTATCCCATCACCTTTCGTCGTCTTTTCAAAACGAACAAAGTCAAAATTATTGGCTAATGTGAAAACATTTATCCATCTTATAATTCTTCCGGATTTTATTAACACTTTTATATTGCAATCTTTTAATGCTTTATATGTATAAACTACCTTCAAGCAAACTCATTTTATCACACAAAGCCTGCTATTGCAACAAAAAACTCGCAACACTTAATGCATTGCGAGTTTTTAATATCTAATTTTATTAGAACTTAGGACGAGCTACATAGTGTGTATGGAGAAGCTCGTGTGCTTTATGTCCTCCGGGTTCGCCCAGGAATTCTTCATAGAGCATTGTGATATCAGGATTTAAATGACTCTTTCTGATAGCAGCGTTCTTGTCCTCTGTGTAGAGAGCTTTAGCACGCTCTTTCTTTAAGTCGATACCCATCTGTACCTTTGCAGGAACGATAGGCTGTCCGCCACCTGTTACACAACCGCCGGGACAAGCCATAATCTCGATAAAATCATACTCTGCTTCACCGTTTCTGATGCTGTTGAGTAATTTACGTGCATTACCAAGACCGTGTGCAATTGCAACACGAACATTAAGGTCGCCAACAGGAACAACAGCTGTTTTAATACCCTCTGTTCCGCGAACCTGTTCAAATTCGATTGAAGCAAGTTCTTCACCGGTGAGTTTTTCTGCAACTGTACGGAGAGCAGCTTCCATAACACCGCCGGTAGCACCGAAGATAACACCTGCACCGCTGGCTTCTTCGAACGGATTGTCGAACTTCTCATCAGGAAGTTCAGCAAAGTTGATACCTGCCTGCTTAATCATACGAGCAAGCTCACGTGTTGAGATAACAATATCAACATCGCGGTTACTCTTAACTTCCATTTCCTCTCTGCCGCTTTCGAATTTTTTAGCAACACAAGGCATAACTGAAACAGTTACGATATTTGCAGGGTCAAGGTCATGCTTTTCAGCATAGAAGCTCTTTATGATTGCACCAAACATCTGGTGAGGTGATTTACAGGTTGACAGATTTTCAAGGAAGTCCGGGAAGTTATGCTCACAGAACTTAATCCAGCCAGGGCTACATGATGTAATCATTGGCAGCTTACCGCCGTTCTGAATTCTTGAGATTAACTCGTTACCCTCTTCGATGATTGTAAGGTCAGCACCGGTATCGGTGTCGAATGTCTTATCAAAGCCAAGTCTGCGGAGAGCAGCAGCCATCTTACCTGTTACAGGTGTACCGATTGGCATACCGAATTCTTCGCCGAGAGCCGCACGAACAGCAGGAGCTGTCTGTACGATAACAGTCTTTTCAGGATCTGCAATTGCATCCCATACCTGTTCTGTGCTGTCCTTTTCACGGAGAGCTGCAACAGGACAAGCTACGATACACTGGCCGCAGTTTACACAAGGAACTTCGCCAAGTGATTTGTTAAATGGTGAAGCAATTGTTGTCTTAAATCCACGCTCTGTTGCGTCGATAACTGCAACAGTCTGGATTTTTTTACAAGCACTTACGCAACGACGGCAAAGTACACACTTGTTGTTATCGCGAACGATAGACGGTGAAAGTGTGTCAAGCTCATGCTCGATGCGCTCGCCATCATAAGTGATTTCTGTGATACCAAGTTCATCAGAGAGAGCCTGGAGCTCACAGTTACGGTTTCTTGAACAAGTCAAACATTTACGCTCGTGGTTTGAAAGTAAAAGTTCAAGTGTAACCTTACGTGAACGACGAACTTTAGGAGTGTTTGTATAAACCTCAAGTCCCTCAGATACAGGGTATACACAAGCAGCCTGAAGGCTTCTTGCACCTTTAATTTCAACAACACACATACGACATGAGCCTGTCTGGCTAACGTCTTTCAGATAACACAAGGTAGGAATATCGATTCCGGCCTCACGTGCTGCCTGTAAAATGGTATAATCAGCAGGAACAGTAATGTCCTGACCATTAATTTTAAGTGTTACATTTTCCATTTAAATCGTCCCCCTTTCTTAACCTTTCACAATAGCGCCAAACTTACATGTTTCGATACAAGCACCACACTTAATACATTTATCTGTATCAATAACAAATGGGTTCTTGATTTCGCCGGTGATAGCACCAACAGGACACTTTCTTGCACAGGCACTACATCCCTTACACTTGTCAGCGATAATGCTGAAACTGAGGAGGTCTTTACATACACCTGCAGGACATTTCTTATCTACAACGTGAGCAACATATTCGTCACGGAAGTATTTGAGTGTAGACAGAACAGGGTTTGGAGCAGTCTGACCAAGACCACAGAGAGAACCCTCTTTAATGCTGTAGCAGAGTTCTTCCATCTTGTCTAAATCTTCAAGTGTTCCCTGACCCTTGGTAATCTTATCAAGTATTTCATAAAGACGCTTTGTACCAACACGGCAAGGTGTACACTTACCACATGATTCATCAACTGTGAATTCAAGGAAGAATTTCGCAATATCAACCATACAGTTGTCTTCGTCCATAACGATAAGTCCGCCTGAACCCATCATTGAACCGATTGCCATAAGTGAATCATAGTCGATAGGTGTATCCATAAGGTGTTCAGGAATACATCCGCCTGAAGGGCCACCTGTCTGTGCAGCCTTGAATTTCTTTCCGTTAGGAATGCCGCCACCGATATCTTCGATGATTTCACGAAGTGTAGTTCCCATAGGAACCTCAACAAGACCTGTATTGTTAATCTTTCCACCAAGAGCGAATACCTTTGTACCCTTACTCTTCTCTGTACCGATGCCCTTGAACCATTCAGCACCGTTTAAGATAATCTGGCAGATATTAGCATAAGTTTCAACATTGTTAAGAAGTGTAGGTTTCATCCAGAGACCCTTAACAGCAGGGAACGGAGGACGTGGACGAGGCTCACCACGCATACCTTCGATCGAGTTAAGGAGAGCTGTCTCCTCACCACAAACGAACGCGCCTGCACCAAGACGGAGGTCAAGGTTAAAGTTAAAGCCTGTACCTAAAATGTTCTCACCCAATAAGCCGTATTCCTTAGCCTGCTCAATTGCGATACGAAGACGCTCAACTGCGATAGGATACTCTGCACGTATGTAGATATAACCTTCGTCAGCACCAACAGCGTAAGCCGCAATAGCCATAGCCTCAATAACACTGTGTGGATCGCCCTCAAGAACGCTTCTGTCCATGAATGCACCAGGGTCACCCTCGTCGGCATTACATGCAACATACTTCTTATCGTCCTGTGAGTTAGCAGTGAACTGCCACTTCATACCTGTGGGGAAACCACCGCCACCACGACCGCGGAGACCTGACTCTTTGATTTCATCAATAACCTGCTGAGGTGTCATTTCGGTAAGAACCTTACCTAATGCTTTATAACCGTCAAAAGCAATGTATTCATCAATAACTTCCGGGTTAATAACACCACAGTTACGCAGTGCAACACGCATCTGCTTTTCGTAGAACTTAACTTCGTTAATGCTCTTAATTTCAGAACTATCGTCCTGTACTGTTTCATCGTAAAGAAGGCGTTTAACGATACGTCCCTTTAAGAGATGCTCTTCAACGATTTCCTTTACATCTTCTGTTGTAATACGGCTGTAGAAAGCACCCTCAGGATATACAATCATAATTGGTCCTAAGGCACAAAGTCCGAAACAACCGGTTTTTACAACTTTTACTTCGTTTTCAAGCCCATTTGCTTTAAGCTGAGCTTCCATTTCTTTAATAATCTGTTCACTTCCTGATGATGTACAGCCTGTACCGCCGCAGACCAGGACGTGCGCTCTTGCAAAATCCATGTTTTTCAATCCTTTCTTAGTATATGAGGTTCACTCAACTATTTAATTGTGTATTCACTGACAACATTGCCATTAACGAGATGATCGTTAACTACACGCTTTGCCATATCTGCATCCATTCTTACGTAAGTTACTTTTTCCTTACCTGGAACGTATACATCTACCATAGGCTCTTCTTTACAAAATCCCATGCAACCTGCCTGGGTAATTGTTACGTTTGCAAGATTACGTGTTGCAACCTCATCCATGAACGCCTGCATAACTGTACGAGCACCTGCTGAAATTCCGCAAGTTCCCATACCTACAACAACACGGATACCTTCTTCTTCTTTTCTCATAGTAACCTGATCCAAGGTCTTTTTTCTTATTGCTTCTAAATCTGCTAATGTTTTCACAATTCTTTCTCCTTTCAGGATAAATTAATTTGATACATAAGATTTACTCTGCCTTATAAAGCTCCTCTTCGTTCTCTCTGATAAACTCAGAAAGCCATGCCATAACCTCAGGTGTATTAAAGCTTACACCACCTAAAATCTCCCGCATCTCACGGGTGTCCAGCATATATTCACGACCGTCAACTCTGTGAGTATACAAAAAGTCAATTTCCTCAAAAGAGGCAATAGTTTCAACCATTGTAGACTTTATATCCCCAAGTGGCTGTCTGTCTATGTGACTATGCCCGAACCTTGCAGTAATAACCGTACCCACACCCAGCTCGGAGCTGAGTTCAACTCCTCCGCCTGTGAGTTCTGCCGCAGCTTTTAAAAGGGGTATCCCCAATCCTACACGCCGTGTGGTTCGGCAGGTAACAAACGGGTCGGTAACACGCTCTGCCATCTCCTTGGACATTCCCTTTCCGTTATCCTCTATACAGATTTCAAAAAGGTCTTTTTCTGTGTCTTCAACAATGGTAAGCTTTATAAGTGTTGCCTCTGCTCTGACAGAATTCTGCATAATATCAAGAATGTGTAATGACAATTCTTTCATATAGCAGCACCTCTCCTATGCCATAAATAAAAGCTTATTCGTATTTTGCAAGGATACCGGGAACATCATCAACAACCAGACGACCATATACGTCATCGTTAACTGTTACAACCGGAGCCAAACCGCATGCACCGATACAACGGGTAGCATCAATAGAGAATTTACCGTCAGGTGTGCATCCGCCAACGTCAATGCCTAAAAGTTCTTTAAACTTGTCGAGAATATCACCGCTGCCTTTTACGTAACAAGCTGTACCAAGACAAACGCCAATGTGGTATTTTCCCTTTGGATTCAAAGAGAACTGTGCGTAGAAAGTAACGATACCGTAGATTTCAGCCAAAGGAACATCAAGTCCTTCTGAAATCATTTCCTGAACCTCTATTGGAAGATATCCATAGATGTTCTGTGCCTCATGCAAAACAGGGATTACAGCGCCTCTCTGGTCCTTATGCTTTGCAATGACCTCCTTGAGCTGTGCTTCCTGCTCAGCAGTTCCCTGAAAGGGAATAGTGTTCTGCTGTTTCATTTGATTTACCTCCTAATGTATAATAACGGTTTTCCCGCTTATTATTTTTCATGTTTAAAAACGGTTATAAAAGATAGTTAAAATTCTGTCAATCTTTTTTTCTATAACCTTATAGATTATATCACAGTTGAAATTTTTTATCTATACTTTTTATTCGTCAGTTTAGCCAAAAATTCGTCAATATTTTTATCGTTTATATCCATACCGTACACAGGTTCGGAAATGTCCCCCAGGAAATGTGCGTCCGAATCTGTAATTATTGCATAATCCGAATATTTTTCTTCCCACTCTTTCCGATTTGCAGGGGAAATCTCTACTGCTGTTACGTTTAAATCTTCCGGCATAAAACCAAGATTTGATATAAGGCTGTAGCTTGGCTTGTCTATATGAGCCGGCACAGCAATTCCGCCGATTTCCGCAGCCTTTTTCACAACCTCGTCTATACTCAGCATGGTTGCCGCCACAAGCAGGTATTCTTCCTCTCCCACAACTTTGTCTTCTGCATCCATGTATAGCTGATGACCGAATATTTCTGCCTTGTTTTTTATGGGCATCCTGTTCTCTTTCAGAACTTTTTCCATTGCCTCTGCCTGTTCGATTGTTGGGAAATAGCAAAGAACATGGACTTCCTCGGAGGTGGTGACCTCCATGCCCGGAATTACCAGAATATTATCTCCTGCAACCTCCAGAACAGAGCGGACATTTCCGCAGGTGTTATGGTCGGTAACGGCAATTACATGAAGTCCTTTAAGGATAGACATATTGACAATATTATTAGGTGTCATGTCCTCATCACCGCAGGGGGACAGGCATGAATGGATATGCAGGTCATAATAAACCGTCATATTCCCAACTCCCCAAGACCTTTGGCAAGCTCATAAACCGATTTATCCGATGTGAATATAGTAATTTCTTCATCCTCCGCCTTTGTCTTTGCAATTTCATCCGGGAGAGAACCTTCTGCAAGTATTACACAGGCTGCTTCTTTGAGAGCCGAAACCGCAACTATATTCTGATTGGTCTGTATTGTAATCCACACATTTCCCTCTTCAACCTTTGCCATTGCAAGGCTCATAAGGTCACCAATATAGCAACCGCTCACCTCTTTGTTCATTCCTGTTTTTCCTGCTGTTATTTTAAGTTCAAGCTTTTCTGCAAGCTCTGATACCTTCATTTTTTCATTCCTCTTTTCGTTTAATCCGGCTTTATTTCATCCTCATAGCCTTCGAGTATCTCCGACGGTACCTCAATATTGTTAGAGGTTACGTGCTGCAAAAGCTCACTGAGTCGCTCTCGCATTACAAAAATACAATCGGTTTCTTTTGCATAGCCTCTTACGATATCCTCCGCCAGAGCCTTACAGCTTGGGGAACCGCAGGAACCGCAATCAAGACCTCTCAACCGTTCTGCGATTTCATCTATATCCTTTGCCATCTGTACAGCTGTGCCGAAATCCTCGTCCAATTTCATGACAGGCCTGTATTCAGGTGCTTTCTGCCAGCCTCTTGTAATACTGTCGGGAATACTTCCCATTTCACGGGGACGGGTTTTACTCATACGCTCTATCCTTGCTTTTGCCACAAAGTTATTTTCTGCCGCAAGAGGACCTCCCACACAGCCGCCGGGGCAGGCAAGAACCTCCACATAGTCTATATCCAGAAGCTTTTCATCTTCCATATCCTCTAAAACATTAATAACATTATGTATTCCATCAACAGCTATCTTGCGTTCAGCCTCTGTCGCCTCTGCCTCACCTCCGCTGGTCGCCCAGAGCATACCCACACTTCCTGCACAGGACAGCTCTTTAACATCACTTATACTGCTTATTCTCTGGGCAAGTCTTAAGTATATGTCTTTAAGTGATAATACCCCTGAAACATAAGACCTGTTCTCAATATCCGCAGTTTTGACCGCAGTAGCTTTTGCCGCACATGGACTTATGAAGAAAATTCCTATTTCCTCTTCTTTAAGACCTGTTTTCTCCATAGCCTCATGAAGAGCTGACTCTGCCGCAAGCTCCATGGGAGCACGAAGTGGAATTATATGCTCTATAAGGCTTGGAAAACGAACCTCTATAAGTCTGCGTACCGCCGGACACGCCGAAGAAATTGCAGGCTTTAAAATCTTACCGTCCACCAGAAGCTTACGGGTCATTTTACTTATCTCCTGTGCCGCTTTTGCCACATCGTAAACATGGTCAAACCCCAAAAGCAGAAGAGAAGACAAAATAAGATTGCAATCCTCCGTTTTGGAAAACTGCCCGTAAAAAGCAGGCGCTACAAGTGCCACTGTATATTTATAATTCTGTAACTGTTCAAAATTATCAACAACCGCTCTCTTGGCATGATAGGGACAAACTCTTATACACTCGCCGCAATCTATACAACGCTCTTTAAGAATTTTCGCCTTTCCGCCCTGAACGCGTATTGCCTGGGTAGGACATTGTTTCAGGCAGTTTGTGCACCCTTTACACAAATCCCTCTCCAGAGTTACCGAATGCCAATACTGCTGTACGTCCATGCCTATCACCTCCTGAATTTACACATACATTACTTAAACATATATAACAAGGTCAATAGTAGTGCCAACGCCGATTTTCGTATCAATGGTCATTTCGTCCGAATTCTTTTTAATATTCGGCAGACCCATTCCCGCACCAAATCCAAGCTCTCTGACCTCGTTTGATGCTGTGGAGAAACCCTCCTCCATAGCTTTTTTAGTATCCGGTATACCCGGGCCTTTATCTGCAAATACAATATGTATCTTATCGGGCATTACCTCTGCAACAATTGTGCCGCCGTTTGCGTGAATAACCATATTGATCTCCGCCTCGTACATGGCAATTGCCACTCTTCTCATAACATCGGGTGACACACCCAATCTGCGAAGCTCTCTCTTTAATTTGCTGGAATTCTCACCGGCGATTGTAAAGTCATTACCGTCAACGACATAATTAAACTTTATGCTATCGCCCATTTAATTCTCCGCCTTTCCGCCCTTAAGTCCGTTGGCATAGAGAATTCCGCAGGCAACAAACATAGGATGCTCTGTGCTCATAAACACAATCCCGCCCTCTTCTGCTATTTCAATAATCTCCTCAGACGGAGTCTTGCCTCTTACAAGAACGATTGCCTTCATGTCCATCATTTCAGCAGTTCTTACCACCTGAGCATTATGAAGTCCTGTAAGCATAAGTCCCTGATCCTTTACAAATGCAAGCACATCACTCATAAGGTCACTGCCGCAGGCTTCTGTGACCTCGATTTCATCTATACGGTCGCCTCCTGCATACACTGTTGCATCCAGCAACTCCTTAACTTTTGATAATTTCATACTTTTTCTCTCCTTGTAACAGATTACTGTTATAAATATATCATATTTTATATGGATTTGCAACGTGAATTATAGCTATATTGCATAAAAATTTTTGGGATGTATAAACAAAAAAAGCTCCTCCAACGAGGAACTCTTTAAGCTTATTTATGAAAACCAATCAAGTGTGTAAGACTATACGGCACGGTTAACTTTACCTGATCTTAAGCATCTGGTACAAGCGTAAACCTTTTTAGGAGTACCGTCAACGATTGCCTTAACTCGTCTTACGTTAGGCTTCCAAGCCTTGTTTGCACGTCTGTGTGAGTGAGAAACCTTAATACCAAAGGTAACGCCTTTTCCACAAATTTCGCACTTTGCCATACAGATACACCTCCTTAACAGCGTAAAAACTAATCTCAACTCGAAACATGATACCACAAACTATTAAAGATTGCAAGAGTTTTTTTTATTTTTTTTATTTTTACTGAAATTTCAACAAAAAAATATATCTAAAAATAATTGCATTTAGTATACATATTATGGTATACTAACTCAAGTATAATAAAATGCAAAAGGAGTGTCCCGTATGCAGACAAAAAATATTTGCGGCGGCGTAGATTTACGCATACTTAAAGAAACCAAGTTTAAAACCAATACATTAAGTATTTTTTTCCATATTCCCCTAAAACGTGAAACCGTAACAAAGGCGGCTCTTCTTTCGTCTGTTTTAAAGAGAGGCTGTGAAAAATATCCCAAGACCATGGATATTGCCAAGCACCTGACCGACCTTTACAGTTCTACCTTAAGCACAGGTGTTCGCCCCAAAGGCGATGGTGAGGTTTTATACTTTTCCATGTCTTATATAGCAGATGAATACATTGGCGAAAATCTCACCGGTAAAATTGCTGAATTTATGGCTGAATTTGTATTTTCTCCCCTTGTAAAAGACGGAGGATTTCTGCCTGAATATGTAGACGGCGAAAAAGTTAACCTTAAAAACACCATTCAGGGCCTTATTAACGACAAAAAGGACTACGCTGATGTAAAATGCAGAGAGGCCATGTTTGGCAAGGACGGTTATGGTATGTTTGAGGCAGGATATGTAGAAGACCTTGACGATATTACGCCTCAAAATCTTTACGAATTCTATCTTGACGTTATTACCAACGCCAAGGTTGACATATTTGCAGGCGGCACGGTGACAGATGATGCCCAAAAACAGATATGTGATATAATCGTACCAAAACTTCCTGCAAGAGCTGGCGGATACATTAAAACCGAAACCGCTGTTTCAAACAGAGCTGAAATTCAGTATATAACCGAAGAAATCGACGTTAAACAAAGCAAGCTCTCCATGGGCTTTTGCTGTGACGTTGATGCCGCAAGCGACGATTATTATGCCCTGATGCTTGGCAACTGTATCTTTGGGGGCAGTCCTGTTTCAAAGCTTTTCTTAAACGTTAGAGAAAAACTCAGCCTTGCATATTATGCAGCCTGCCGCACCGACAGGTTAAAGAGCGTCATGCTTGTAAGCTCGGGTATTGAAACCGAGAACTATCAGGTAGCTCTTAACGAGATTATGGCACAGTTTAAAAAGATGCAGCAAGGGGATATTACCGAAGCGGAGCTTGATGCGGCAAAGAAATATTTCTCAAACGGGCTCCCCGCTCTTAAGGATAGCCTGAAAACCATCGAAGACTATTATTTGAGTCAGGCAATTTTAGGTAAGGAACAAAGCATAGACGAGCTTATAGAAAAACTCATGGATGTTACAATACCTGAAATTCAGGCTGTTATGCAAAAGGTTAAGCCCGACACGGTATTTTTCTTAAAAGGCATCGGAGCAGAGTAAAGGGGAGGTAGATAACATGAATATAGAAACATTCAGAAATGAACAACTTAAAGAGGAAATGCAGTTCGTTACACATAAAAGCGGACTCAGGGTATATGTTTTCCCCAAAAAAGGTTTTACAAAATACTATGCAATCTACGGAACGGAATACGGCTCGGTTGACCGCAGTTTTACAGTTCCCGGAGAAAATGAGCAGATGACAGTTCCCGACGGAATAGCACACTATCTCGAACACAAGCTCTTCGAAGAGGAAAACGGCAACGCATTTGACCGCTTTGCCATTACAGGCGCCAGCAGTAACGCCTTTACAAGCTTTGATATGACCGCATATCTTTTTTCATGCACCAATAATTTCTACGAAAATCTCGATATTCTTCTGGACTTTGTAAACCATCCCTATTTCACCGAGGAAAACGTACAAAAGGAACAGGGCATTATAGGTCAGGAAATTCGTATGTACGAGGATGATGCAGAGTGGAAGGTTTTCTTCAATGCCCTTACTGCAATGTATCACAACAACCCTGTAAAAATTGATATAGCAGGAACCGTGGAGAGTATTTCCCATATCACTCCCGAGCTTCTCTATAAATGCTATAACACCTTCTATAATCCTGCAAATATGGTTCTTGTTCTTGTGGGAGATATCGACATCAACAAAGCCCTTGAATCCGTAGATAAATATGTTGACGCAAGCCGAAATATCGGTCTTATTCCACGGGCTGAAATCAACGAACCAAAGACACGTGTTCAGGAAAAATATGAGCAGAAAATGGTTGTATCACAGCCGCTTTTCCGAATAGGCTTTAAAGACAACGACATCCGTGATGACGTAGATGCCATGTTAAAGAAAGAAATTGCCACCGAGCTTATTTTAGAGTCGGTGTTCAGCAAACGCAGTGAACTCTATACCGAGCTATACGAGGCAGGTCTTATAGACAGTTCTTTCGGCGGTGAAACAGATGTTGCAAAAACCTATGGCTTTACCCTGATTGGCGGAGAGTCCAAAGACCCTGATGCAGTTTATGAAAAGGTAAAGGCTCATCTTGACAAACTGATTGAAACAGGAATTCCAACAGAAGATTTAGAGAGAGCAAGAAAGGTTTTAATGTCTGCCGGCATACGTCTTTTCAACAGCGTGGAAGCCATGGGCAACTCCTTTATCCGTTCCATTCTTGCAGGACGCAACCCACTCAAGTACAGGGATATCCTCAATGAAGTAACTGATGAAATGGTAAACAACAGATTAAAAGAACATTTTGACACAGGCAACTGCATCTTATCGGTTGTAACGCCTGCTAAATAGAGGTAATCATTATGATACACCAGATTTTATTTCCCCAATTAGGGATAGATTTATCAATTAACCGTGCAGCTTTTTCCATTGGCAATTTCTCTGTATATTGGTATGGGATTATAATTGCTCTGGGACTTCTTCTTGCTATTCTCTATGGGATTGGAGAGGCAAAAAAGACAGACTTAAGTCAGGACGACCTTTTTAATATGATTTTAATTGCAATTCCCTCTGCCATAATCTGTGCAAGACTTTACTATGTAATATTCAGCTGGGATATGTATAAGGACGACCTTATGTCCATATTCGACATAAGAAACGGCGGTATTGCCATATACGGCGGTGTAATCGGCACCTTTATCTCAATCTTCTGCTACTGCAAAGCAAAGAAAATCAACATGGGCATCCCCCTTGATATTCTTGCAATAGGCTTGCTTATAGGTCAGTCAATCGGCAGATGGGGGAACTTTGTTAACGCCGAAGCCTACGGCTCTGCTACAACTCTTCCCTGGGCAATGACCATAAAAGAGGGGGCAATTACCATAGCAGACAGCGTTCACCCCACATTCCTTTACGAATCATTATGGAACGCCGTCGGCATTATTGTTCTTCTTTTCTACAAGAAAATTAAGATGTTCAAAGGCGAGCTTTTCTGTGCCTATATGGTATGGTACGGTCTTGGCAGAATGTGGATAGAGGGCCTCCGCTCTGACTCTCTTTACATAGGCGATTTCAGAATTTCTCAAATTATAGCCGTTGCTACACTGTTGCTTGGCATGGCATTTATTCTCATAGGGCGAATTAAAGCATCGAAAAAAGGAGCGTAATCTATTATGAAAATTGAGGAAATAGACAAAAATCTTGCTGTGAAAACTGCAATAGAAAAAGAAAATATATGTTTTTATGATTGCCGAAGTGCTTTGTTCGAAATCAACGGTCTTATAATTCCTGAAGGCGACGGGAAGTTTCTTCGTCTTCCACAGGACATAGCAGATAAAACAAACCAGGGCGTTGCCGATCTGAATCCTCATACAGCAGGGGGAAGAATACGCTTTAAAACCGACTCTTCTTATATTGCCATAAATGCTAAAACAACATCTATGTCCAAGATGCCGCACATGCCATTCACAGGGAGTATAGGTTTTGACTTATATGAAATAATAGACGGGCAGGAGATGTATGTAGCTTCATTCACTCCTCCTGTTGATATTGAAGACGGCTTTGAAGCATTATACGATTTCGGTTCACAGAAAATGCGTGAGCTTGTAATAAACTTTCCTCTTTACGGCGGCGTTCGGCAAGTATATATTGGTCTTGAAAAGACTGCCAAAGTTCAAAAACCTCACAGATATACTCATGATATCCCCATTGTCTATTACGGCTCCAGCATAACCCAGGGCGGTTGTGCATCAAGACCGGGAATGTCCTATCAGGCAATGATTTCAAGGCGGTTTGACTGTGACTATATTAATCTTGGCTTTTCGGGAAGTGCAAAAGGCGAAAAGGTTATGGCAGAATACATATCAAAGCTTAAAATGAGCATCTTTGTTTATGACTATGACCACAACGCTCCAAACCCACAGCATCTTAAAGCCACCCACAAGCCAATGTTTGATATTATAAGAAAAGCAAATCCCAATCTTCCGATTATTATGATTTCAAAACCCAATACAAACAGTCCGTGCACAGATGAGCGTTTTGAAGTTATTAAGGAAACCTATGATATTGCAAAAAGTGAAAATGACCAAAACGTGTATTTAATCGATGGCAGAAAATTTTTTGCCGAAATTCCTCACGGCGGAGGCACCGTAGACGGATGCCATCCCACAGATTTAGGTTTTTATTTTATGGCAGAAAAAATTGGAGATGTAATCGAATCAATATTTAATAAAACTTGTGTATAGCAAAAATTTGTGATATAATTAGCCGAAGCCAACAACACTAAAGGCGATTTCGGCTATTTTTTAAAGAGGTGAATGGAAATGTCTGCAAGAATTGCATCGGTTGTTTCCCAAAGTCTTGCAGATAAGGCAGGACTTAAAGCAGGAGACGAAATTATCTCTATAAACGGCATTGAGATAAAAGATTATCTTGATTTTATGTATGCCTCCTGTCAGGAAGAGCTTGAAATTAAACTGTCCGACAGAGCTATCAATATAACCAACGAGGATTTTATGCCTCTTGGCACAGAATTTGAAACTCTTTTAATAGACGATCCTCATTCCTGCCATAATAAATGTATATTCTGTTTTATTGACCAGCTTCCCAAAAATATGCGGAGCACCTGCTATTTTAAGGATGACGACTACCGTCTTTCTTTTCTCCAGGGGAACTATGTTTCCATGACCAATATGACAGACGAGGATGTAGACAGAATAATCAGGTATAACATACCGAGAATTAACATATCAGTCCACACCACAAACCCTGAACTTCGCAAAACCATGCTCCATAACAAACGAGCAGGAGATGTACTGAAATATCTTGACCGCTTTTATGAAAACGGCTTGAGCATGAATGCACAGATAGTCTTATGTCCTAACATTAACGACGGAAAAGAGCTGGACAAAACCCTTACAGACCTTGGAAAACTGGGACTTGAGAGTATTTCTGTTGTTCCCGTAGGGTTGTCTGACCATCGTGACGGGTTATATGAACTGTCCCTTTTTGACAAAGATGGGGCAACCGCAGTAATAAATCAGGTTGAAAAATGGCAGGAACATTTTTTAGCAGAACTTGGTACACGGCTTGTTTATCTTGCTGACGAATTTTATATTCTTGCAGAAAAGCCACTGCCCGACTATGACAGCTACGAGGGCTTTCCCCAGATAGAAAACGGTGTGGGGCTTTGTGCCTCACTTAAATATGAATTTGGTCAGGCTCTGAAAAAAAGGTTTCGTTTAAAACCAAAACACAAAAAGACCGTTGCCACAGGAAAGATATCCTTTGATTTAATCAGCTCCTGTGTGAATATGCTAAAGGGCGACAAAATTCAGGTTGTTTCCATAGAAAATAAATTCTTTGGCAAGGATATAACCGTTTCGGGCTTGATTACAGGCAGAGATTTAATAGACGGACTTAAAGATATTGATTTAGGCGACGAGCTTTTAATATCCTCTTCCATGCTTCGCCATGATGAAGAGATATTTTTAGATGATACTACTCTATCACAGGTACAGGAGGCTTTAAACATAAAGGTCACTCCTGTTCCAAACGACGGCTTTGCTTTGGCAGATGCTCTTTTATTATAGGAGGTAAAAACATGAAACCGATTGTTGCAGTAGTAGGACGCCCTAACGTGGGTAAGTCTACTCTTTTTAATAAAATAACAGGAAAGCGTATCTCCATAGTTGAGGACACACCCGGTATTACCCGTGACCGTATCTACGCAGACGCGGAATGGTGCGGACATAACTTTACCCTGATAGACACAGGGGGTATAGAGCCGGCAGGCACAGACGTTATCCTGTCGCAAATGCGTGAGCAGGCAAACATGGCGATAGATATGGCAGATGTTATACTATTCATGGTAAACGTCAAGGACGGAATGACCTCCACCGATAAAGAGGTTGCCGCCATGCTCCAAAAATGCGGCCGTCCCGTTCTTTTGGTCTGCAACAAGGTGGACAATCCCGGAAATCCGCCTATGGAACTTTATGAATTTTATAATCTTGGCATTGGTGACCCGTATCCTGTTTCTTCAATTCATGGGCTTGGAGTAGGTGACCTTTTAGATGAGGTTGTTGCCAAATTCCCCGAAGATACTAATGATGCAGAGGAAGAAGACGTTATTCACGTTGCAATTGTGGGAAAACCAAATGCAGGCAAATCCTCTCTTGTTAACAGAATATTAGGGGAAAACCGTGTTATTGTAAGTGATATTGCGGGAACAACCCGTGATGCTATCGACAGCAATTATGAAAAAGACGGACAGAAATATGTTTTAATCGACACCGCAGGAATGCGCAAGCGTGGTAAGATAAACGAAAATGTAGAGCGTTACAGCGTTGTCCGTGCATTGAGTGCCGTTGACCGTGCTGATGTCTGCCTTATAATGATTGATGCAGAAGAGGGAATAACCGAACAGGATTCCAAAATAGCAGGATATGTCCACGAGCAGGGCAAGGCAAGTATTGTTGTTGTTAACAAGTGGGATTTGGTGGACAAAGAAACAAATACCATGAAAAACTTTCAGCTGAGGGTTAAAGAGGGTCTTAATTTTATGATGTATGCCCCCTCTGTATATATTTCCGCAAAGACGGGACAGAGAGTTGATACTCTGTTTGACATGATAAAAGATGTACTGGCTGAAAATACCAAACGTGTTTCAACAGGAGTTTTAAACGATGTAATCAACGAGGCTATTGCCATGGTACAGCCACCCTCCGACAAGGGTAAGCGACTTAAAATCTACTATGCAACACAGGCAAGCATCAAGCCTCCTACATTTGTTCTCTTTGTCAATAATGCAGAGCTGGCTCATTATTCTTATGTGCGTTATCTTGAAAATCAGCTCCGTGCAAAGTTTGGCTTTGAGGGAACGCCTGTAAAGTTTATTATTCGTGAAAAAAACAGAAAAGACCATAACTGAGGTGATATTCTATGGAATGGATTTTTATTATTGTAACTTTGGTTGTTGCATATCTTATCGGAAGTATAAACACCGCTATTCTTGTAGGTAAGCTTTTATCAGGTGACGATATCCGAAACCACGGAAGCGGTAACGCAGGAATGACAAACACTCTCCGCACTTATGGAAAAAAAGCCGCAGTTATGGTGCTGTTGGGCGATGCCCTTAAGGCAGTTATTGCAATTGTTATTGCCATGGTTACAGGAAAACTTTTAAACCTTGATGAAAATACATACAACCTTATGATATACGGAGCAAGCTTTGGTGCTGTTTTGGGTCACAACTTCCCTGTATACTTTGGTTTCCGCGGAGGAAAGGGAGTTCTTGTTTCTGCAGTTTCAATCCTTATGGTTGACTGGAAAATCGGACTTTTAGTTGTTGTAATCGCTCTTGCCATTATGGCAACAACAAGGTATGTATCTTTAGGCAGTATTTTAGGAGCAGTAACCCTTATAGTATCTGCCCTTATATTCAAAAATGACAATATTCCATTTATTATTTATTCTATACTCCTTGCGGCTCTGCTTATAATTATGCACAGAACCAATATAGGCCGCTTAATTCACGGGACAGAGAATAAATTAGGTCAGAAAAAACAGAATAAATAACGGAGGTGTAAAGAGTGGCAAAGGTTAGTGTAGTAGGTTCAGGAAGCTGGGGCACCGCAGTTGCAGTTATGCTGGCTAAAAACGGGCACGATATCGTCCTTTGGTCATATTTTGAGGAAGAGAGCAAAGAGCTTGCAAAAAACCGCGAAAACATCCCATTTCTACCCGGAATAAAAATCCCTGAAAATGTTGAATTTACATGGGATATAAATAAATGTACCGATGCGGATTTAATTATCACCGCATCCCCCTCTCATGCCATGCGAAATACTGCAAAGGCTTTAAAATCCGCAGTACACAACGGTCAGGTAATTCTTAATATTTCAAAAGGTATCGAAGAGGGAACTCTTTATACCATGTCACAGATTTTATCCGAAGAATTGCCAGACTGCGAGATTGCAGTTATGTCAGGTCCCAGCCACGCAGAGGAGGTTTCCCGGGATATTCCCACCACAAATGTTGTGGCGGCAAAATCCGAGAAAACTGCCAACTTTATTCAGGATATAATGATGAATCCAAAATTCAGAATTTATACCAATCCCGATATAAAGGGCGTAGAGCTTGGAGGCTCACTTAAGAATGTAATTGCACTGTGCGCCGGAGTTCTGGACGGTATGGGACTTGGAGATAACACCAAAGCCGCTCTCATGACCCGTGGTATTGTGGAAATGTCACGCCTGGGTGTTGCCATGGGAGCAAAGGCGGAAACCTTTAATGGTCTGTCGGGAATAGGGGATTTGATTGTTACCTGTACAAGTATGCATTCAAGAAACCGAAGAGCAGGTATTTTAATCGGTCAGGGAAAATCTCTGGAAGAAGCACAGGCAGAGGTTAAAATGGTTGTAGAGGGTGTTAAAACCTGCCGTGCTGCCTATGACCTGGCTAAAAAGATGAATGTGGAAATGCCAATTGTAAATGAATCTTACAAGGTTTTATTCGAGGGACTTGACCCGAAAATTGCAATCAAAAACCTTATGGGCCGCGAAAAACGCCACGAAACCGAAGAAGCTTTTTTAAACATTGATTAAAAAAAGGAGAAACGATTTGATTTCGTTGAAGTAGTCAATACTTTGTAGACACAAAAAAAGAAAATATTTAAGCTGCCTGTTCAAGTCTGTATTGAACAGGCGGTTTTCTTTTTAGTTTTCGCATAGGTTTTATGTAATTAAAATAGTGTACAGTTTTATCAATAACT
>JAZQKJ010000021.1:0-53954 GCA_045542095.1 Ructibacterium sp. | reverse complement strand
CTCTAATGGATGATATTTAAAAAAACCTTTTTTGAGGGTAAGACAAATGCTTCCGTATCCATCATTTTCTTCGCTTATGTATTGCCACTTACCATCTTCATCCAAAATAGGATTTCTATTATCATCTATAAGAACATAGTATTCTTCTGCTTTTCCACATCTTTGACAGAACTTAGATTCTTCAAATGTACGGCAATTAAAATCCACTACATAAACGCCGCCACATTGAGGACATTTTTCACAATCTGTAACACTACTCATTTTATCACCCCCTTCCGGCGTTTAGTTAGTTTTAATGCGAATGAGTAATACCTTTGACAAATTCATCAGTAACAATAAATGTTGTTACTTCATCGTGTATACATTCCGTAATATTCTTTGTAATATATGAATCGACTTCCTTAGGCCATCCGTAAGACATATCATTACGAAAAGTTACATCATCAAAATGTTCTTTTAATATAGATTTTTTTCCTAAAAATGATTCATATTTATTGGACAAAGGTTTTTCGATATCATTGGAAATATTATGTATGATACCATCGTCCTCTATGTAGAATGACAAACCACCTTCAACGAGGAATGTTACCTTTCTTTTTGTTACTACTACATTATCTAATGATAGTCTCACTGTTAGAAATCTTTGCTCAATGTTCGAATAAACTATAACGTCGTTCATGTACACATAATTGCGTATATATTGTTTGGCGTAATCGTCATACGCATCAAACGGAATGTAAGTGTCTTCGTCTTCTGCTATCGGCGGAAATGGATAATCTTCATCGCATATAATGCGAACACATTCTTCATATATAAGTCGATTTCTTTCGTCATATACAACCATAAGTTTTCACCTCCTTAAAAATAGTAATTGACAAATACGTAATAATGTGTTACTATTTTAAAAAAGGTAACACATCATTACAAGGCTATGATATCATAGAAATAGTAAAATGTCAACAAGATATCGTTACTTTTTTAAAAATAGTAACACATTGCGACATTTTGCTTAGCGTTTCAAAAAGGTAACCTAAAAATACATGGAGGGATTAATATATGATTAGTTACAAAGGTATACCAGATAATTTAAATGATAGACTTCGATTTATTAGAGAAAAGAATGGTTATACACAGAAAGAAATTGCTGATAAGCTATTCGTGAAAAGGAATCAATACACAATGTATGAAACTGGAGCTCGTACGATTTCTATTGAATATGTTATAAAGCTCGCCAAATTATATTCATTATCATCGGATTTTATATTAGGTCTTTCTGCAAATCCGGAATATATAAATTATGGAGACTTTTCTGTAGGCCTTAACGACGAAGCTATAAGTAACTTACAATTTATGTTTGGTACAAATGGAAATTCGTTTCAAGGGATGTCTAAGTTATTAGAATCTCGTTTTATACATAGATTTGCGTCATGGTTGGGATTATTAATGAAAATGCCTAAAGATATTTGTACAAATGATTTTAAGTGTGACAAAGATTTAGCAGAGATGATACTACACTTATACCGGGAAGATACTGAAGTAGAATTTCCAATTAATATATTTGGTATTACTGAAATGGAATCAATGGAATATGGAAAAATTGATTTTGAAACAATAGCAGAAATAAATCTTAATACTTATCTTAATAAGATTATTGATGAAGTACGAAATGAGCCTATAACACGAAAGCGCTTTGCAGGTGAATTATATAGCAAATATGGAGTGGAAGCGGAACAAGAAATTGAAGAAATTAAAAAATCCGAAAATGAGTTTGATGAGTATGTTGAGTAAAGGTCAAATATTGCTGATAGTGAATGGCGCAAGTCATATTTCTGATTTTGCATTTTTAAAATATAAAATATTCTTTAATATATGTTCGAACATATAAAGGTGTAAGCAGATACGCCTTCGTGAATAGCAGCGAGAATCTGGACAATTTTATGCTATTCTACATTCGGGTCAGGTTTGGTATTACCATTTGCTATAGCCAATGGAATTCGAATTAAGTCCAGATTTTCGCATTAACAAAAAAGCAAGCAACGATACAGGCATGAAAGGTAGAGAATTAATTTACTCTATTTACCTATCTCAATTCCTGTGAGTTGCTTGCTTTTTTGTTATTAATGTCGGAGACCCTCGGAAAAAAAGGGCCCCCGACACCGAAATTTTAAAATAATAAAACCTTTGCACTGTTGAATAGCACAAAGGTTTTATTTAAAATGATTCCATAATACTTTTTAGTAATGTGGTAATTAACCCTCTACTATTATATCATGGAGGCTTTCTTATGAAAAAGCTTTTCCCCTCCACCAACTAAAGACATATTATCACGCCTTAATGCATCAAAGACCTCATAGAGCGTAAACTCTACAAGGTCGATTTTATAATTCAGTTTGCCTTTTTTGTTATATTCGGGTTTGCCCCGAAACAACATTTGTTATGGATATTATACTCTTGTTCAGCTCTAAAGTCAATCTAAAACTACATGTTTAGTAGAAATGCATTTTGAAAGTGATATATATTTGTATTTAACTCGTTTAAAAATTATGCCTGTCCCTCAATCTTTTCTATCAAAACATTTTTAATGTTATTTCTTCTGTCTTCTTGAGCAAATACTTCGACAACATGAGCAATATTATGCTATTCTACGATGATGTCGGAGTCGGCATCCCTATTTGCTATAACGAATAGAATGCGGATTATACCCAGATTTTCGCATTAACAAAAAAGCAAGCAACGATGCAGGCATATATGATAGTGAGCTAATTTACTCTATTTACCTATCTCAATTCCTGTGAGTTGCTTGCTTTTTTGTCATTAATGTCGAAGACTTTGGGTAAATAGGGCCCCGCCACCGAAATTTTAATTAGTTGTTCTTCTCTTTTCTATTTACCGATATATTCAGAATATGCTTATATAGCATATCATGAGTATAATATGTAATTGAAGTTGGGAATTTTATCAATTATATTATATCATCAAAAAATACTAAGTTTCAACTTCTTACTTAGCAATTCTAACGCTTTTATTCCTGCAAAACTGTTCCCTTTCTTATCCAGAGCAGGCGAGTAAATGCCTATCCCCATCCTACTTGGCACTACAGCCATAATTCCGCCACCAACTCCGCTTTTAGCAGGAACACCAACGCTTATAGCAAACTCTCCCGAGCCGTCATACATTCCGCAAGTCATCAATACTGCGTTTACGTATTTCGCATATTTGGTCTCAAATAATTGCTCACCGGTTTTGGGATTAATTCCTTTATTAGATAAAGCAAATGCTATTTTTGCCAGGTCTACTGTATTCACTTTTATTGAGCAAGCACGGAAATAACAGTCAAGAACCGCCTCCGCATCATCGTCAATCATTCCGTAGGCTTTTAGCATATATGCAAGTGCTCTATTTTTGTTTCCCGTTGCTTTTTCAGACAAATATACGTTCTCATCTACTTCAAGATAAGGATTGTCCGCCATTTTTCGAGTCAAATTTAACAGGCGTGAAAATTTTTCTTCATAAGATTTTCCCTTTATCAATGTACATAATGCTATTGCACCCGTATTTATCATTGGGTTAATATGTTCTCTTTTTAGTGCCTGATCACTATAATTAAATGCATCAAATGGTTTTCCGGTTGCCTCTACCCCAACAAGACCTCGAACACATTCTTCCCCTTTATCCATTAAAGCCATTAAAAGTATAACCGGCTTTACAATACTTTGTATGGTAAAACGCTTTTCATAATCACCAGAGAAGCTAATTTTATCAGCATCTGTCATAACACATATTCCAAAATCACTTTTATTCGCTTTTGCAAGTTCCGGAATATAGCTTGCAACCGCTCCTTCTTTCGTATATTTATGACAATCTTGTAAAATTTTATTCAGCAATTTATTCATTTGCATCTACCTCAATTTAAGTTACCTTAACCAAGCCTTAGTGTTTCACCGGGTCTTATGCAATACTCTGTTCCGTCAATATCAAACCAGATATCGAATAAGGTCGGGTTATAAATCATTGTTCCATCTGCACTGTAAATCAATGAATTATATGCATTTACATATTCAAAGATTTGAATATTTGTGCCATACCAGATTTCATCATCCGTTTTTAGCTTTCCACAAATATTATCAAGTAAATTCCAATTATTATCCCTGTCAAATTCGTAGCTATGCCCCCATAGGTAAAAGAGTCTTGGCGCACGTTTTGCATCATATACATTAGTGGATAAATCAAGCTTGATAAATTCATCAATATAATCAAGAACCTTTGGATTTCTGGAATGAACACTTGGCATCCACGCGTGCCAATCATCGGGTAGCATAAACAAATTATTATCTCCGCCAAGTGTTCGGGCATACGCGATATCCAACACCTCGAGATAACTCTTAACCGCAGAATATGACGCGTTATTTGAGAAATTCTTAATTCCGCTATCAGGATACGCCATTCCCCTGATTATAATATTATATTTAGTTTCAAGCTCCATACGACAATCAAGTACATCCCTGATTCCTTCTATTGGTCTTAAAGTACCATTAGCGCGATGAAACGCACCATGCACAGCAACTTCATGCCCGTTATCTAAAATAAGTTCTTCAACTTGTTTTTGACTCAGCCCCGCACCATTTCGAAGTTTATCACTATTTAAATTAAATGTGCACTTAATACCGTAACGATTAATAATCTCGATTAATTTTGCATCCGCATCACAACCATCATCATAACTAAAGGTGACCGCTTTAGATTTACCATTCGGAAATCTCATGAATTTGTAACGCATAATTTTCACCTCTGTTTAGAAAGAAAACAATTGTTCTTTCATTTCATCTGTAAGAGGATCACCATATTCGCATACCTCATATGCTTCTGCAAAGCGAACCTTGCTTCCCCGTTTCTGACCATACTTTTTAATCAGTTCATTTCTAAACCTTGCTGCTGTCTTTGCATATCTGACTAAATATCCGCGTTTTGCCGCCATTACTTCTTCATCCGTTGTATCTTCTGTGATATCCATTCCCTTGAGCCATTCAAAACGCTCTGCCTCACCCTCGGGAACTTCCTCGCCATGAGTATAAGGCAACCATTCATACACCTGACATACGTTCAGATTAGCAATTTGCATCTTTACATCAATTTCGCTGCTGATGTCCACAACTATATCAGGACGAAATTCAGGATTTGAAAAATGATCCTCATTATACATAATAACAGGCATGAATCGCATTGCCGGAACATCAGGACATTCATGAGGAACAGTCAAAAGATATGATGCATCCTGCACTAATTGTCCTGCCGCACGATGATCTGCCATGTAATCATTGGGTCTGTGTGTGATAATCAAATCAGGGTTAAATTCACGTATGTATCTAATAAGACGTTTACGTGTAGGCAAATCCGCAATCAAGTTGCAATCATCAACGTCCCACACATCATATTTTATTCCTAAAAGCTTTGCTACTGCCGCAGATTCAGCAGCACGTTTTTTTACTGTTTCTTCCGGAGACATAATGTGATGACCTCCACAACCATTACACATACTTAAAAACTGTACCTCATGTCCCATTTTTATAAGCTTGCTTGCAAGTCCTCCACGTCCAAACTCGTTGTCGTCCTGATGTGCGCCAATCATTAAAATTTTCATTATAGACTACCTTCCTTATTTATTATTTTTGTCCCAATCCATTATGAACTGAGCTAAAATTTTAGTAAACTCAATTAATACATCACATTCTATGTATTCATCCGGCTGATGTGCCCCTCCATATTCGCTAAAATCCCTTCCCATGCCAAATGCAAATGCAGTTTTTTCTGTGTTTGCAAGGAAAAGGGATAGGTCAGAAAGACATGAACCGCATATATTAATTTCCCTATTAGAAATTGTATTCCCAACATCTTTAAATAGCTTTATATTTTCTTCATTTGGGTCAGCCCATCCATACCGAAACAATCTGCTTACATAGACTATATCCTTAATTTCCATATCAAGAGGTAAAAGCCCTTGATTTATTTCATCAAACAAGATTTCATATTCTTTTTTTATCTCAGTCGAACTCTTGTCGGTATAGTATACAAACCTGATTCTGCCAACATCCATATCATTTCCTTCAAGTCCGCATCCCATTTTTAAAATTCTCATGGAAGTATCAGGAATTATGGTTTTTTTGTAGAACGGGTTTTTGTTTAATTCTTCTTTTCTTCTTTCATGAAATTCAAGAAGTTTTTCCTTTGCCACATACAATCCATTTATTACTTTTTGGCATGAATCCTGTGCATCTTTACATTTTAAAACAATTTCTATTTCCTGACCACCGGATGCACAATGCCATATTTCATATTCCTTGCTATCCAGATTTATATAAAGGTCACAAGGATACTTTACAACACTTGCTAATGCCCCATCTCCGCCGCCAAATTCTTCATCAACATATCCTGTGAAATAAATATCATTTTCCAATTCAATATTCAGTTCTTTAAACATTTTAGCCAGGAATAACCATGTTGCAATAGCATACTTGTCATCACAGGCGCCTCTGCCCCATATTTTCCCGTCTTTTATAATTCCTTCTGTTGGATTTATAGTCCAAAGTTTTAGATCCCCAATAGGCATTGTATCTAAATGAGCCGCCAACATTAAAGATTTCTTCCCATTTTTGCCCTTTAACATCGCTGTAATGTTAGTTCTGTCCTCAAGATTTCTCCCCGGGAGATAATCCTCTTTATCCATAATTCCTTCTACTTCATCTGGGGAATAAATATCACTATTGACACCTATTTCTTTCAGCTTTTTTTCGAGATATAACGCCAGAGGTTTCTCATTTCCTATGTTCCCGAAATTCTCGGTATTTATAGATATCATTTCGCATAAGCTGCCAAAAAGCTCGTCTTTATTTTTTTCAATATAATCAAATATTTTATTCTTCATAATTATTCTCTCTTTACAAAACTACCAACCAAGTTTCGACGTATCTTTCACAATATTTTCCCACATCAAATCGTGACACCACCAATGTTCTCTTGGAGTTTGAACAAGACGGCAGTTATTTTCTGCATCTGCTGCCGCATAAATTTGTTTCACTGTTTCAAAGGATTCCTCCACTCCACTCATTGGAAAAATTTCATCAAGCTTTCCTGCATACACCGTTAAGCTTCGAGGTGCAATCAAAGCTGCTAAATCCTCCATCTCAAACCAGTCGCATATCGCCGGGACATAGTTGCACGCACAGTGCTCTATGTCCATAATGGAAGCTTTATATGAACAAAATCCACAGCTTGGGGCACAGTATTTAATACGTTCATCATAGCACGCAGCATAATATGAAGCTGTGCCACCGCCCGACTGTCCCGTAATCATGATTTTATCCAAATCAATGCCGTCAATCTTAAGTTCCTTCAAAGCATCAATAGCACGACTTACATCCCATATACGCTCACCTAAAACTGTTCTTCCAAGATTTATGGCAGTTAAGGATATATACGCGCAAGTCTGCCTTTGCGGAACAAACACTACATCCTCTCCAAATGTACGGCGTGAACCATTTTCACCCATGCCACGCTGTTCAATACAAAGAGCCGCAAAACCGTTCTGCACAGCTTGTAATCCCATCCAATATCTTGGAAAATATTTCTTCGCATCATTTTCATATTTTGCAACACCTATTGAATTATGAAACCCTGTTATATGTCCCTGTAATTCAATCGCAACGGGATATTTTTCTTTATCACAGTATGGAATCAGCAGATAACATGGCACAACCGCTCCAACTTCGCTCTCAAATGTAAAACGAATCTGCTTAAAGCCATCCCTTTCTGCCACCTCTTCAATTTCTACATTAAGGGGACAGGTGTTTTGAGCTATTTTATTTATGCCAAATAATTCTTCAAATTTAATTCTAACATCTTTTTTCCAATTTTCAAAATTCCTATCCTCACTAAACCCAAGTCTTCGTTCAGTCTTGGTTGCAAGAATATCATGGCACAAATCTCCATCAAGTTTTTTTATCATATCGACACCTCTTTTACTTCAAACTTAAGCTTTGTTTTATATTCCTCAAATGGTTTTAATAAAACATAAGCATTATTCTGAAAAAGACGCGGACCTCCAAATGCAGAAGTTCTGGGTTCAAGTCCAACTGCATATTCACTTTCGCCCATCATCTTCCAGATAAGAAATTCAGGGAGATTTTTTCTTTCAAATGTAATATACGCACCAACATCTCTATTCTCGATACCTACCGTCACTACATCATCCTTATATTTAACAGGTATGCACTCTTCTTCTTTTCCTTTTATCGGTGATGAAACCTCCTTAAACTCCGGTGGAACATTGATAATTCTACTGCCTTCCTGCACCAAAGGATAGCCGAAATTACAATGGTAACATAACGCAATATTCTCATCGCAAAAGCCTTCATTTACAATAGTATCCTCAATATGTATTTCATTACTGAAAAGCTTTGTTCTAATGGTTCTTTTCAATAGAAGATTTTCTCCGAAAACCATACTCTCACGCATTTCGCCCGACACTTCCATTATGTATTCCCCATCAATCCAATCAGCAAAAACACTTACCTTGTCTGCAGGGGTATTGGCAATCCTGCCGTGAAGCCCCTGGTCTCCCACAGGAGCTCCTATATTCTTTAACCCGCAGGTTGTCAAAAGCCCGCCATAAAAAGAACGAAGAAATCCCATATCTTCTTTTTCATAATACTGTGGTGCTACAATGCCTGTTTTTGAAATCCAGCTGATAGCCCTGCCTTTATACTTTGCCTGAGCGATATCCATGCATCTGTCAGGCAAAATTGTAATACAAAGGTCACCTGTATCTATATCTATAGCACGAACGCCTTTTGCCTTACCGGTTGAAAATATATATTCTTTTACACCACCGATTTGTTCGACGCATCCAATATGTTGCATTAGCTCCAGCCTATCCATATTTTCCTCCTGAAATGAAGGTTTGGGGAAAGTAAAAACCTCCCCAAACCTGATTAAATATCCTATTTTATAACTAAAATTGCAATAGTTTTTCCTGCATAAGCATTTAAAACGATTTGACTTCCACCCTTTATCTTGGTGGCATCGATTATGTCATCTATTGTTCCGACAGTTATAGGGTATCCAACGGATTTTTCCTCATATACATAAACATTAGCCGTTGACCCGTTATAAATCTCATCATACTCTGCTAATTTAAAATATGCACCGCTCTTTTTCTCTACCGTTCCCATTCGACAGCTTCCTGTAGATGTAAAGCTCTGTGATGCATTTGTATAATCTATAGTTTTGCTTTTAAAGTCAAACATTTTAACTATATTAACAACATATCCGTCTGCATCAACTTTCATTCTTGCTGAATCGCCTACACCCAAATCAGGTAAGCTTTCCATAATAGCATTGTCAACAAAGGCAGACTTGAGCACTCCTGCAGAATAATAGGTCATCTCTGTAACAGCTTCATTCTTTTCACTATCCCAAACCGAAGCAAAACCGCAAATATAGCTGACATTATCATTGCTTGTTTCCCGAATGGAATTAATAGTTTTAAGGAACTCATTGTCATCTGCAAACTGATCAAGAATATATACATCAGCCGACAGACTATTTACATCCGATGAATACGCCTTTACCTTATATCTTGTTGAATTAACAAACAATGATGACGCCTTTTCCACAATATAATATCTTTCATTCCCACTTGGCGGAATACAAAAAACAATAGAATTTAAGTTTATTGGTGCAAAGCCTGAAAAGCTTTGAGCATTACTGGAATATGCCACCTCTGCTGCGGGTGAATAAACTTTGTGAATACTATTTTCTTTTTCCCATGTTTCCTTTCCAACCGGAACATCGCCTGTTTTATCATAAGGGAAATCTATGCTGCACACCTTTCCGTTATCATTAAGGCTAAATACTATCAGCATACCACCACAATAACGTGTGTTTATCAGATTATATATCTCTGAGCTCTTGTTATACGCCTTATTGTCAATGCGGACAGAATTATCACATTGATATTCCGCTATTGCTCCGTCCCTGGTAAATATTTTAACACTTACCGGTGCATTGAATCCTGTTTCCTTTGCAACACCTATAAGATATCCGTAAACCTCAGTTTGAGCTGTAAAGCTCACAAGAACAACTTCGCCTTCAGCATTCAAATAAAGAATTACACGACTTCCGGCAGTTATCTTTTTATCATTTGTTAAATATTGAACAGCTTTGGAAAGAACATAGTCTTTCCCGTTAACTTTAATCAAATCATCTATAACTGTCGTTACAGTTCCTGTAACATTTTTTCTGACAATAGTTATATCAAAAATCTTTTCTCCTGCAGCATTTGTACTCTCTGCAACCACAAGTACATTGCCATCGCCCAATTTACGAAGCTCCGACTCATCCAACCTGTTACCATACTGATCTTTGACAAGAAATACTCCATCATTCAGATTAATAGTCTTACTTCCGACTTTCCCGTAAACTATATCATTTGCTAAAGTTTCAACAACAATACTGTAAGTGTCACTCATCTCGATAACATCGTACACTCCATTACTGTCATTATCAATCATAATTACATAGCCGTCAAATTTTTCGAAAATGGTTTTATCATAGTCCAAAAGGGCACTTCGATTATAGATAAAATCAACTGCCTGGTTTACCCTAATTTTCTTGTTCTTCTGATTTTCATCATAATATTCCAGCACCATATTGTTGTAGCTTATTATATCTTCATCTGAAATTTTTACAATTTTATTATCATATTCGCTGATATAAAATAACTCTCTTTTTGATGAATTTTCCTGTGTGTAATAGAACTTAACTCCTCTGCCAAGCAAATCTGAGGCATTAGTATCGTTTTCAGCATATTTAACACCATCAATCAATACTTCACCCTCACCAACAGATGATTCACCTGTGAGTTCTGTGTATACATTTCCCTCTACAATACCTTCTTCTAGATAAATTGAGTGATAATAACTTAAAACCGTAGGTCTGATGTCTTTTTTTACCCAATCAGGACCAATTGAAGAAAATGCAGCTACATCCTTATCCAATAAATTATATTCAAGCTGAATAAGGTTCCCTTTTGACAGCATTCCATCATTTAATTTTATACCCTCAAAAATACGATTTCTTTCAACAATCTGTCTGCAATAAGCAGCATAATCTGTCTGCAAATCAGCTATTTCGTTATACCCCAAAATGTATACCGCAACCTTTGCAGCCATATCATAATTTACAGCGTCTTCCAATATGATGCCTAATCTGTTTGCCAAATCGTTAACACTGTTTTCATCTTCGGGATGCTTTATTAAACGAGCCGCAGTTTTTATTAAGTCTGCACCGGTGGCAGTCTTATTTACTGAATATGATTTACCTTCTTCAAAATCTATCAGTCCAAGTTTTGAAAGAACAATAAACTGTTCTTCGAACTCTGTTCCTTCAATATCCGATGGAAGCTTCTCTGTTGAAACAGCACCTGTATACTTTGTAAATTTAAAGGAAACCGCATTGCCCATATTTCTTTTGCCGAAGCTTAAAAATACAGAGTGAACACCAACGATTTCGGAATTATTAACAGGTGTCATATGCCATTGAAGTGTGGTCCATCCACCTGTACTGTTTACAGTAACATTTGCAATAGGATTACTGGAAATACTGTCTATATATACTGTTACAACGCCACCTGTATAATTTGGGTGGGAACCCATATTTATTCCAAATTCCATTATGTCGCCATTACCAAAATCCACATTGTCGTATCTTGCCCATCCGCCTGCTGCATCAATACCAATATTTGTTCCAATAGCTTGGTTTTCACCAATTGTTAATCCATCATATTCTGCCTCTGTACCTACCATAATTTCACTAAGTGCAGAAACAGTAGTTATTTCCTGTTCTTCAGCCTGTGCATTTATCACCACAGAAGTGGTCATAAAACACAAAACTAAAATTATCGAAAATACCTTGTTTAGTCTATTCATTTATAAACCACCTTTCATCTGCGTTTTAAATATTTGTACATAAGAGCCGCCGCCTCTGCCCGTGAAGCTGTGCGATTCGGTTCAAACATTCCCATACCTACACCATTCATAATCTCGGCTTTTGCCAGATTTATAACCGCATCAATTGCATAGTCGCTTATCTGCTCATAATCTACAAATGATACTGTTGAATTTACAACCTCAGTTGCCCCATCTGTGTCTAAAATGGCACGATAGAACATGGTAGCCATCTGTTCTCTTGTTATACTTTCACCTATGCCAAAGTTTCCGTCTTCGTATCCGTTAACCCAGCCGTTTTTGCACGCCGTTGCAACATACGGATAACTCCAGTCAGACACGTTTATATCAGAGAAAGTACACTCCGCTTCAAGATTAGTTTCTCCAAGAGCTAATACCAGAATTTTAACAAATTCTTCTCTGCTTATATTCTCAGCAGGAGCAAATGAATTCTGATCTTTTCCGTTAATGATTTTGTTTTCAGCAAGGTAAATAATCGCATCGTTTGCCCAATCAAACCCTTTTAAATCATCAAATGAAATTTTCTCTTCCTGCTGAACAGGAGCAGTAATAACGGGTTCTTCAGGTCGCTCTACCTTAGGTATTTCAGCGGTAAATCCTTTAGAGGAACCTCCTCCACCTCTGCTGCCGCCACTTCCTTTGTTGCTATCACTTTTCTCTTCCTTTTCCATATTTTTATACGAAGATTCAAGCAAATCAACAACCTCATCTGCTGTGGCAAAATCCTTATTTAAGAACTTCTGGGCAACGCTCTTTTTCTTTGAATTTGAAAGTTTCATGTATTTGTCCATGTATTCTGTGTCAAAAATATCTTCAAATTCCGTAAGAATTTCATCAACACTTCCCCATGCAACCTGATTGGAAATCATAGTAACTGCCAATGCTTCAACAAAAAATTCATTAAAGGTTTCTGTATCTAATAAGGGCTTTTCATCCTCTATTAATCCATCAAGCTTTTCCTCAAATATGCTCATTTCAGCTTCAGATAACACAGTTTCATCCTGAATAAAATATTTCTTATAAAATTCATCTTCGTTAAGACCTATAGCCTTTTTATAAATTTCAATATTTTCTATGTAGCTATCGTCAGTATTTATTTTATCAAGAAAAATTATCTGCTCTATTGCATTGTTTATGTCATTTAAATCCTTAAAAGGTAATTTTTCATATAGACGTGTATAAATCCAATCCCTGTTTGGGCTATCATTGATATAATCAAGATTTATACCAAGAGTATTTTTCCACTTGTTAAGCACCTCATCAATTGAATTTTCAACAGTTTCATCTTCCTTAGCCGGAGCATTTGAACTGTTAATCTCTTCAAATGCATCTACAATATCTCCCGGACGTGAATAATGGAAATCTATCGAGCCTTCGCTGCCGCTTTCAGTAACATATACTGCAGTATATGTACCTGTGGGTGTTTCTTCATCCATGTTAAATGCGAAATCGTATACACCGTCAGATATTGCAACCTCATAAATAACTTCATAGGATTCATAATCGCTTATTGAAACATCGTTTTTCCTTACACCGATAAGAATTTTCCCACCTTCGTCATTCAGCTTTCCGTATAAAGATACCTTTGTGTTATCAATATAATACTCCATATCTTTTTCCGCAGAGCGAGAAGACGAGGTAATCTCCGGAGCATTTATAACAGAAGCATTGGAAAGCGGCTTGAAATTCTCGTCCAACAAGACAGAGAAAACATTCACATCTGTAAAGTCAGTCAAATCCTGACTTACATCAAGCATGTAACTCGTTTCCTTACTATTTACCTCTAATACACTGTCTATCTGCATATCCGCAACTCTTAGAAAATCCTTGTCAAATGTTTCCATAATTAAATAAGCATTTGCAGAAGTATCGGCATAGCTTAAAAATGACGCATCGGCAGTTACGGTTTTAGCATCAGCAATATCCTCTGTAACTTCATCGTTTTCGTCCTTTAATGTGATTTCAGGACCTGAAATTTCAGTATAGCTATTTTTAAATCCAAACGCCTTATTGTCACAGGTGCCGCTTCTTGCAGCAGTAAGATATACAATATGCTCACCTTTAATAGGTGCATCAAGTACAAATTCATCTATAACATAATTGCTCCAACTTCCTGTACTGGTGGTATTAAACTGGAATGCAGGTTCACCATTCATGCTATCTAAATACATCTTAATTGTTCTGCCTGCATAACTGTCAGGAATGGTATAATTCATGTAAAAAACACGTGCTCCTGATGTCCCGAAATCAACCTTATAGCTAATCCAGCTATTAGCAGCAAAACTCATATATGTAGCACCAATAGTTATATTATCGCTTTTTTCATAATAATCAGCGTAAGTTGAAATTTCGCTATAAGCATCAAGATATCCCTCTGTAGCAAATGCAGGAATAAAAACTGTGCTCAAAATTATGCAAATCGCAATTAAAATTGATAATGCCTTTTTCATTTTATTTCTCCTCCTCTGCTACATTAAATCCAAACCACCAAACATTACTTGTTTTGGTTGTGTCAGAAAAACTCAGGTAAATGTCATAAGTACCTGCTTTGAGTTCTTCCGAAAGTTTACCATTGATTGCTGTTGCAACACCCCACGCATTGTCAGGAACAACAACAGTAGCTATAGGCGCAGAATTCAGATCACCAACTCTGATTTCTACCGTATCACCTGCATAATTACCGCTGGAACCCGCTGCAAGAGCAAAGTTGTTAACATTTCTGTTGATTACAACATCACTGTACTTAATTATCGAACCGCCCGCAGCACCACCAATTGCAAGTTCCTCTGCAACATTTTGTGTTCCTGATGTAGTGGATACAATTGATTTCTTGGGATCGTTAATTATCTCTGAATAATTATTAGCATAGGTTTTACCAATAATCTGAGAATCAATTACAGAATCGTCAACCTTAAGTAAAACTATGCCCGCAATTTCTGCTGAACCATACTTAACAGACTGCACATATATATTTTTAGTTCCTTCGCAACCATAAATATATATTTTCTGCGACATATTATATTTTGTATTTGCTGCAGTTGGAGTTAATGCAATACTTGTATAGTTACTGTTGTTAATATCATCACCAACAACTACCTTTATCTTATCGCCTGTATTATACTGTGAACCACGGTAAAGTAACGCAAACGCGTTATATTCGTCGCCAAACTCAACATTTTTAAAGCAAACATATTCGCCTTCTTTGTTGAGTCTAACAGCGTTGTCTGACATGGTAGTACCTGCTGACCGCTGTGCATTAGCCGAAGAATATCCCTCAAGTTCGGGATTATATGTTTTACCATAAGTGTTTACAAGCCTGCTTCCGCTGTTAAACACTTTATTTAAAGGATAATCCGAAGGTGTCAACCCTGCTTTTCCATTTGGCTGATAACCTGCACTTGTATTACCCCACTCGGTAACACTTGCATGAATATAGTTGGCATTTTTTCTTGGTTGTTTAAAATATTCTTTATCGGTGCTGTCGTTTTTCTCGTAGGTCCAGAAACATATATTGTTAAAGTTATCGGTATTCTGCGTTGCATTATCCCAATATACCATCATAAATGTAGCAGTCCTTTCGCCTCTGTCAGCCCAAAGGTCAGATATAAGATTATGATGAATTTTTGTTCTGATAATATCATTTCCCATAATCGAGCTGTATGCATAAAGTAAACCACCATCACGGGAACAAATCATACCGTCTTTTAAATCATTATAGGCTATTTCAGATGCAACCGTCTGTAAAATTCCGTAATCATGAGCATTAGGGTATGCTGCATTGCCTATACTTACACAGCTTCTGCCGGATTTTTCAATGGTATTTCCGATTACTGTATGTCCGCCATTAACCTTACCAAAAGCATCAAGGGTTCGTGTATACAGATAAATTCCGCAACAATAGTATCCTGCAAAACCTGTCTCGCTTACATAGTTATTTTCAATATAATTATGTCTGCCCATACAAGTGATAGCGCTTGTTGAGCTATACTTGATAGTAGAGTTTATAACAGCGTTATTAGCGCCGCTTAAGCATATACCGGTTTCACCACGCACATGTGGGGTATCCTCCTGAGCAGTGTCTAACGAGCCGTCTTTTTTATCAAGAACATCCGCTGTGTCATACTGATAAACAAAATGTGAAACATACTTATGTTCTCCACCGTTTACAATACACATTTCACTGTCAATAAGTTTCATGCCTCCGCCTAACGTATTTATGTTTTTAATTTGAATGTACTTTTTATCCTCTAAATCAACGGTTACTTGACGTTTTTTTGCTTCAAGCTTAAGAGTTTCCGCAGTCTCACCCTCAGGTGCATACATATACATTTTCCCGTCTTCCCAATGCCATTCACCGGGAATATCTATGGCATTTTTTGTACATGTTATGTACGCCCAATCTGTATGCTCGGCAAAGGAAGCGCTCTTAAAGAAGTTACTTGGGTTATGTGCTCCCAAATCTAATCTGCCGTTTTCGGAGCTGTCGATTTCAAACCAGCACAAACTATAACCATTATAGTACATTGGGATAAGTATCGCTCCTGTCCAATAACCGGGCTCCTGATTTAAATCGGTCTCACTTGTAGCATAAGCTTCTGTGCCGTCCGAGCTTACATTAACCTGAATATTACCCTGTACAGGCCAATATGGTGATAAGTTAAGCTCATGTGGGTATTCTCTTGGTGATGTATGTGTATTTGGGTATCTTGCCTGAACTAATGCTTCGTTTTTATAAAACACTTGATTTCTGCCTTTGCCAAGATCCCAATCTCCAACATCATAGACAAGCAAACCTTCCTCTTTGTAGGCTGGCTTACCTAAATCTTCAAGTGCAGATATAACTACATTTTCTCCCTCTGCTGCTTCAAATATAATAGGGGATGCTGCTGTACCGCTGTTTTCAGGTTTAAGGGTTTCCCGATAAACGCCTTCTCTTATAACAACTCTGTCACCTGCTTTTGCCACTTCCCCGGCACGTTTTAAGGTTGCAAAAGGAGCATCCGCAGTTCCCAGATTACTGTCATTCGCATTGTCAGTTTGTGCTACATAATAGGTAGTTCCATGGTTTGAATCTAACATATACTGTGCAAACTCTGCCTCAACCTGTGGGAAAAATTCTGCACTGCAAATGTTTTGAACACGTTCCTTATAATCCGCAATTAAATATTTACCATTGTAAGACACTGTTTTTCCTGCTGCCTGTGCATAAAATCTTACAGGGATATAAACAGTATTATTCTTAAGAACAATATTATTTGCGATTTCACTATACTTTCCGCCATTTATTTGCTGATACATTTTTCCTTTGCTAAGTACAAATTCTGTGCTGTCACTACGAAGCATAGCGTAACCTGAAGTATAATCTTCTTCGTAATAATATCCAAATGCTCTTGCAAAGGTATGTATTGGAAGATACATAATATTATTTTCAATATAAGGAACTTCCTTTGGGTTATCATAGTTGATATATCGGTTTGCGCCATTGACCTTGATAACCGGACTGTCAGCATTGAGTATAACCGCTGTCTGCACCATTTCCTGATAATCTGAATATTCAAGTCCGCGTCTTGTTTCATCAGGGTCTACCAGGAAAAAGTCCTGTGTAACCCACGAATCAACCTTCTGCTTTTCAAAACGGATGCTGCTGATTTTAATGGGCATATCACATTCAAGGGTAAGTTTCATATCACCTGTATAAGCTACAGGATTAATCTCAAAATTTTCAACCTCGTAGTATCCGTTTATATTTACATTCTGCACATACGAATTCATTGTGACAGTCATATGTCTGGTCTTTCTTTCTTCCTGTCTATCAATATGCAGTGTAATTCGCTCTGCATCAAAGGGCAGGAAAAATTCGTATGTAACCTTACCATTGCTATCCAGTTGAACAACGCCGTCAGATACTGTGGCGGAATTCAAAGACACAATTTGTTCTGAACTCAAATAGCACAAAACATCCCCCGGAGTATAAGGGCTTAACGACCACTCCTTTTTTGCAGCAAAGACATTCGTCACACTAAGACTTAAAATTATAACCGTCAAAAACAAAGCTATATATCTTTTCAACGTTGTCTACCTCCTATTTCAAATAACAATCTTATTTATTCTTTGCCCACCATTCATCAATTTGTTTCTGCAATTCATCTATAATGTCCTGAGCACCTGCTACGTCTAAATTGTTAAGGAATGACTGCAATCCTTCTTCCGGCTCAACAAGACCCATCTCCAAACTCTGAAGTTCTTTGTTGATAACTGTCAAACAGTTAGAAAGTTGAGAGGATACAGGAGCAGTATCAAAAATGAAGCCCATTAATGGTGAAACAACCGCTGCTTCATTAAACTCTTTAGTCTTGTCGTTAACATCATCTTCTTGATTTGAAAGAAGCAAAGAGTTATAAACAGGACCAATCTTCCAGTTACTTATTCTATCATAGTTTGAACCCTCAGCAATTGTAATCTTACCTGTTTCGTCTTTTGTATAATGAGTACCTTCTATTCCCCAGCAAAGCAGGTTGTAAATTTCAGGGTCTGAATAAATAATTTCTATCATCTTTAAAGCTTTATCCGGATGCTTACTTGTTGTGCTTACACCTGTCATAGTAGCTCTGATACCTCTGCCAGTCAGTAAACCCTGAGAAATAGGTTCTCCAACATAAGGATAACCGCTTGATAATGTCTTCTCAGATGCCAACGATGGCTTATAATAGAACACGCCCATAGGCAGTCTCTGAACCTCTTTTTTCTCAGCATTGTGATTATTTTCATAATAATCAGCAACCAGTCCTCTTTCAACCCAATCACGTCTTACATTTATATATTCTTTAAACTCTTCTGTTTCATACTGATTGATCGCAGTAGGCTTGCCCTCTTCATTAAATCTGATTGCGCCTACCATCTTGTTATCAATAACCTCTTCAAAACCATAATAAATGGTCATAGATGTCCACCATGGGTCAATAATATTTGTTTCCGGCTCTATGGCATGGATTTTTTCAAGGTAAGCAGTCATATCCTCCGTTGTCTTTATATCCTTGATATCAACACCTGCAGCATCATATTTTGCCTTGTTACCCATAACACCTGTTGCATAAGCCTGAACCTGCCAGTTAGGTACACCATAAATTCTGCCATCAACGGTTACTGCTTCCCAGTTTGCATCATCTAGTGCCTCGTACGTTGTAGGAGCAATTTCAGGAAGTAAATCTGTTATGTCATAGAGCACGCCGTTTTTCATACTGTCCCCAAAATCTTTAACATAAAGCAAATCATATTCCTCGCGCCCTGCATTTATAACCTGCATTTTTGAGCTGTAATTCTTGTTATCAACGCAAATGAGTTCCAAATTAAGACCATATCGTTCAGCCAGAAGTTCGTTTACCTTATCCATTACAACACCTACGTCAGTTCCCTCTAAAACGCCGGGGATGTACCATGTAATTGTTGTTATACCGCCCTCTTCTCCGCTGTTTTCACAACCGGTAAAAACACATACTGATAACATAATTGCTACCATCAACATAACACTAACTATTTTTTTCATTAAAAACACCTCTTCCTTTTTATTTAAAAAATTAACCTTTTACTGAACCAACCGATATTCCTCCAACAAAAAATCTCTGGAAGAACATGAATATAAATACCATGGGGCCTGCAGCAAGCACGCACATTGCCATTCGTGTTGTTTCACTGGGAATACTTGATGTTTCAGTTAGCAACGATCCTCCCTGTTGAGCACGTAATATCTCATCTACATTACTCATGGTTTTAGACAGATAATATTGAAGTGAAACAATTTTTTCATCTGTCATATACATAAGAGAATAATACCACTCGTTCCAATGTGAAAGTGCAATAAGCAAGAATATTGTTGCAATACCTGTAACACTCATGGGAAATACAATTGTAAAGAACGTCTTCCACTCGCTTGCTCCATCTATTTTTGCAGCTTCTATTACCGCTGTCGGAATTTGCTGAAATGTTGTTCGCAGCATGAAAACATTCCACGCGCTTACCATTGTAGGTAACAACAAAACCAATACATTATTTCTAAGATGCAGATATTGAGAAATCAATATATACGATGGAATTGCTCCGCCGCTGAACAGCATCGTAAAATATATAAATAAATTTGTTCCTTTTCTGAACTTATATGATCTTCTGGAAAGCGGATAGGCTGTAAGCGATGTAATTAATGTAGCCAGCGTACCGCCCACCGATGTTACAAAAATGGTAGTCGCATAAGACCTGAATAGCTTTTCAGAATGTTTAAACGCTTGTGAATAAGCCTCTAAAGTGAATCCTCGCGGAAAAACAGTGTACCCCTTTGTTATCAGCAAGCTTTCCTCAGAAAATGATGCTGAAAGTATCATCAGAAACGGAAGAGCGCATACAAGGGCAACAACGGTTAAACAAATATATGCCAGAATTTTATGAAACACCTGACCTTTTTTACTCTCAATCATCCTAGGTCACCTCTCCTTTCTAGAATAACGCATTATCTTCATCATTACGTTTTACGATTGCATTAGTTATTACAACCAAAATAAATCCCACAACAGACTGAAGCAAACCCGCTGCAGATGATGCACCAAGATTACCTGCAACACGTATACTTCTCATAATATACGTATCAAGTACGTCTGTTACATCATACAAAACACCAGCATCTTTTGGCAGATAGAAAAACATACCAAAGTCAGACCTGAATATACCACCTATTGATAAGATTAAAAGGATAATAATTGTCGATGTTAAATGGGGAATAATAATATATCTTATTCGCTTAAAGTATGTACAACCGTCAATTGCCGCCGCTTCCATCAAGCTTGTATCAAGGCTAAGTAGACTACCGTAATACACAAGTGTTTTATATCCTACATGCTTCCATATATCGAAAAACAATAGTATTCCCGGCCAATATTTTGGTTCTGAATAAAATGAAATCTTATCCATTCCAAACATTGCGCGTATTGAATTTATCAAGCCAAAATCCATACTCAAAAGAGCATGACTTACATACGAAACAACAACCCATGAAAGAAAGTATGGCAAAAATAGTGAACTTTGGAAAATCTTAATTGACAGTTTTTCTTTTATTCCATACATCAAAATTGCAAGGGTTAAACAGACAATTATTTCACCTATAATAAACATTGCATTGTATCCGATTGTGTTCCTTATCAAAACCCATAACGTATCTGATTCAAACAAAAACTTGAAATTCTGAAATCCAATCCATGGACTCTTAAACATTCCAAGATTATATCTGTAATCCTTAAAAGCAATTACAAGACCAATCATTGGAAGGTAACAGAAAACAAAAATAAGTAAAAGTCCGGGGATCTGCATTCCAAGAAGTTGTCTTTGGTCAGAGCCAAATGGCTTTCTTTTCTTTTTAACAGTACATACAGTCACTTCATTTTCCATAGTACTGACTTTTGTGTTCGTTTTTAACATTCATATCACTCCTAACAGAAATAAATCACACTATTATTCAAAACTAAACCTTTCTAAATGCATAGGTGTAGAGCTTTTACCCTCTATCACAAAATACACATTGTGGCAACCATACGGTACACTATCCAGATTATAGACAAACTCTTTTCTATCCCATCTTTCACCCGTACCTTTCGGTGAAAAAGTCAAAATAGGCGATGATTCTATAGTATCAAGATATACTTTGATTGTAAGTTTACCTACCTCGGCATCGTTTAATCCGTATTTAATTCTCAGTGACTTTGCTTTTTCGTCTCTGAAATCCAAATTTTTAAATAAAACAACGTCACTTTTTCCATAGGATATCACCGCTGAATTATCTGAAAGTAATTGGGGATAAATATCTGCGTACCTGAACTTTAATTTTTCAAAAGCATTTTTGTATTTATTTTCAGCAAACACATATTTTCTCATTTCGCCAAGAGGCTTCAGGTTTTTTGTATCCTCCCACAAAAACAGTTTAAAGGAATATAAACCATTATAATCTGGTCTTTTCATTTTAAATGCAAAATTCTCTGCGTTGCTGATAACCTCTTCGCTCCAACTATAAACTAAATCGTTTTCATAATCCGTTATACAACATATTACAGATGCTTTTTCTTCACTAAAGCTTACTTTATCAAGCTGTCCTTTAATATAATAATAGTCGTCGTCCTCTTTGATATTTAATCCGTATGTATCATTTACCGAGCTTTCATTGTTGCATACATAGATCCCGAAAATGCCGGCAGACTTATATTCTTTGCATTTTATTTTTACATCTGCCACACCTGAATAGTTCCTCAAATCAACAATGCACTCCTCAAGATTGTCCGTCTTGGCTCCGTTAGAATTCAGAGCTATCTCCTGATATTCACCTTCTCCAATTGATATGAGTAAGGAATCGCCTGTATTATACCTGTCTCCACTATATACAATTTTCAGTTTTTGACAGTTCTCTCCAAAATCAACATTCTTAAATGAGAGTTCGTTATCACTTTTATTCAGATGTACCGCTCCATCAGGTGTCAATGTATAACCTTCTCCTGTAATAACTGCATCGGTGGATTTATACATTGTAGGATTTGCTAATTCAGATTTAGATGCACTTGCATCAAAACCACTGATGAATCTTTTGTTAAGAGGATAGTCGTTTACAGAAAGACCATCTTTGCCAATTATTTTATACACGGCATCGCTGTTGTTCCATGAATTAACATAACCAAATGCAGTGGGATATTTCTCGGCAGATGCGATATGTATACCTCTTCGCATCTCGCTTTTCTTGTCAGTATAGAGAACTATATTGTTATAGCACTCCACCATTTGTGACCAGTTATCCCAGTATATGCCCGCTCCGTAACCATCACTTGCCCATGAATTGCCGATCAGGTTGTGATGAAACTGTGTTTTTCTTCTTTCGTCACCTAAAACAGATCCGTATGAATAAACTCCACCATTATCCCTTGTACAGATATTGAAGTTTAGAAAATCGTTATAGGCAATATCCGAGGCTATCCATGGTACAAGCCCTCGCTTCTGGACAAGGGGATATGTCCATGAGGACAGATTTAAAGAGGCTCTTCCCGTCTTGTCTACAGTATTATTATATATTGCATGACCACCCTTTACAATGGAAATATCTTCAAGGGGTGAGTCCAGCAAACAAATACCATTTATTCCGCCGCCCATATACCCACATTCTTCAAGAGAATTGTTTTTTATGTAACTGAAAGCGCCGGAAAGACATATACCGCTTGATGCACTATACTTTATTTCCGCATTAAAAATTGCATTGTTTTGCCCACCTACATATATGCCCATTTCTCCGCGATACATTGCCCCATCTTCGTCATAAATATCATTTACATTATCCCGCGTATCAATAAATCCGGCTTCCGTATCATCGGTGTAGATATAATGAGAAATATACTTGTGGCATCCTCCGTTGATAACACACATTTCACTGTTATTGAGCTTCATTCCACCCCCAACAGTATTTATATTTATCAATTGAATATATTGGTTTTCGGATAAATCAACAGTAATCTGTCTCTTTTTCGCTTCAAGCTTTAATGTTTCAATCGTTTCACCTTCAGGGGGACAAATATATAGCTTTCCATCACCTAAAAACCATTCGCCTGGAACATCCACTGTATTCATATGGTTAGTTATATATCCAAAGTCAAAATGCTCCTCTGCCTCTGAACCGCCGTCCTTATGCCAGAGCCTGGCTGACATTTCATTCAGGAAAAGCTTACCTTTTTCAGAATCAGAGATTTTTGCAGTCGCAACACCATAGCCGTTTCCATGTAGGCTTACAAAAGTTCCCCCCTGCCAATATCCATGGGCTTGGTCTAAATCCGTTGTACTTGATGCTTGGTCCGCTTCTCCTGTGAGCACTACCTGAATATTTCCCTGAGTAGGCCACAGCGAACTTAAGTTAAGCTGCTTTGGATAATATCTTTTTGATGTATGCGTATTGGGGTGTCTCCCCTCTGCTAAAGCCTTGTTCTTATAAAATATTTGATTTCTGCCATCACCAAGATCCCAGTCTACTTCATATACCCAAAGACCATTTTCACTGTAATCGGGGCTACCAATTTCTTCAAGAGCCGAAATCGTAACATCCGCTCCTTCCGTAGCCTGAAATATAATTGGATTATTAGCAGTTCCATTATGTTTGGGACTGAGTATTTCTCTATAAACACCCTCCCCTATAATCACTTTATCTCCGGCTTTTGCTACCTCACACGCCTTGCTTAATGTAGCAAAAGGTTTATCTAATGTACCTGGATTAGTGTCACTGGAAGAGTCTGTCTGTGCTACATAATATGTTACCCCTTTTTCATCTGTCAGTATAAATTCCTCAAATTCAGCCTGTGCCAGAGGGAAAATTTCATCACTTACTATCGCTTCAGCCAAATCACGCCAATCCGCTACAATGTAATCATCTTTTTCTAAAACTGTTTTTCCTGTTAATTCGGCATAATACTTAACAGGAATATACCTTATTCCATTTTTAATCAATGTATTATTGGCAATTTCGTTATACTCGCCATGATTGAATTGCTTATAAAGCTTTCCGTCTTTATAAACAAATTCAGTGTTTTCATATCTGAGAAGGAATGTCCCTTCATTACAGTTTTCTTCAAAGTAATACCCAAACGCCTCGGCAAATGTTTGTATTGGCAGATATGTTATTGAGTTTTCGCTATAGGGTGTTTCTTTATAATTATCAAAATCTATATATCGTTTTGCCCCGTTTACTTTAATAATCGGGGAATTTTTATTTATAATAACTGCAGTTCTGACAGCCTCTTCATAATCAGTAAAATTAACCGTTGGTCTCTGCTCTGCTGTAAACTCTTCCGGTCCTGAATATGATACCTTTTCCGACACCTTGTGAAGGCTCATGTCCTCGACTGTAATTACTCCGTTACTTTGTAATCTCAGATCGCAATCGCCCATGCGGATAATCTTCGGAAAATATATCGATATCGTATTATTATTTTTATCTGCTGTTTGCATCAAGTCTACATCGTTTATCAATGCTTTTAGTTCAACATTATCAGAAGATGAATATTTTATTTCCAGATAATCGCTGTCAAAAGGCAGATAAAATTCATATTTTGCACTTCCGCCTTCATCAAAAGACAAAACGCCCTCATTGAAACTTACTCCATCGCTTTCCACACAGCTTTCAAATAAAACAGAATATCTTTGAACACCTATGGTATAATCAAAGGAATACTGTGCAGCAAAAGTATTGAAGGAATTTACCAAAAGTATTAACGATAATATAAAATACAATTTTTTTAACATAATCTGCACTCACTTTAGCTAATAGTATTTTAATTTTAAAAGTTACTTTTCATTTGTGTGATTCCATGTCTTAAACAGTTCTCTCCATACATCTGTGTGTGCTTCACAATCCAGAAAATGTGAAAACAATTCTATATTATCATTTTCTTCTGTCGCAAGATAAGTGTTCTTTACAACATTGTTATAAAGTTCTGCATTACTTACGCAAAATTCATTCCATAAGTCAAGCCACTTACCATTATGCAAAGCTTCACTTACTTTTTCAAAAGAATCAAGGATTTCCTTTTTCTCTTCATCATTTGCAAGTCTAATTCCTGTATCGGTAGAAACCGTAGGAATATATGTAAGGGCAAAACCATCTTCAATATCCACTTTAATCATCAGCCCTTTATTAAACACAGGCTTGTCGGGATATTTTACAAAATGAAAATTACCCATTCCGTAAACTATTTCACCATCAAGAAACTTCTCACGACAGCCTATACAATGGCTATGCTGTGTCATCACCAAATCTGCTCCGTTTTTTATCATAGTCTGGCAAAGCTTACGAACACGTGGGGACGGAACTTCACTATATTCTTTTGCGCCATGATACATAGCAACAACATAATCCGCTTCTTTTTTAGCTTCCCTGATATCTTCCATGGTATCATACGGGTCATAAGGTCTTGCGCCGATTCTGTCAACTAATGCATAAGAATACTCATGCTCACAAACTGCAACTATAGCAATTTTCTTTCCCTTAACTTCTATAATGTGATTTTTTCTTGAATCTTCTTCATTATCACCAAAGCCTGTACAATAAATCCCGTTTTCTTTAAGGATATTTATTGTATCTTCAAATCCCTCAATGCCAAAATCAAAGGTATGATTGTTTGATAATCCACAATCAGTTACACCCGCCATTTTTAATGCTTTAGCTGTATTTACAGGTCCTTTTAGGTTGGGACCGAATTTCTTAATTTCATTTTTCGAATCAGTTATCGCACACTCCAGATTTATAATCACTCTGTCCGCATTTGCAAAAACATTCAAAACATCGGCAAACAATGCTTTCACATCACATTTTACAAAATACTCTTCTGTAATATGAGTTGGACAAACGTCACCGCATAAAATCATTTTCAACACCTCACGCTTTCATAATTTTGAACAATTTTTAATTTTTAAATTAATATTTTATTGGAATATTGACAATTCGATAATATTATAATATACTATTTTTAGACCTCATTCAAGGTAAAATAAATCAAAAATAACAAAATCGATTAAACTCGGGAGAGATAGATATGCTATTAAAGGAATATGACAGTCCAAATACGCCTATTTTGATGGATTATTTTAAAGGTATAGAGGTCCCCTTTGCATTTGACAGACTGCACCATCATCCCTACCATGAAATCTCAATTGTTGTTAAAGGGAATATTACTTACGCTACAAAAGACTATATAGCAAAGGCTCAGGACAATTGTGTAATCTTTTCCAAGGCACAAGAATTGCACAACCCTTTTATTGACCAGACACAGCTGTATGAACGCTACCAGGTTAAGTTTTACACAAATTTAATTACAGACAATATCACCGATAGTTCTTGCCTTATCGATGCTTTAAGTACATCTTATATCAAGCAACTTAACAACAGAGATTTCAATGAGCTTCTTGTAAGTGTTAAAAATCTTCATACACTTATTCAGAAAAAATCTGACAATGAATCTGTCAGGATTCAGGAAATACTACAACTTATTCTACTAATTATAGCCAGCTATAACGCTGAACCAATCAAGGTAAGCGATGAATCATATTACATCCACGACGTTATTACTTATATAAAAAACAACTTTCACACTCAATTAACCCTTGATACCATTGCAAGCAAATTTTTTATAAGCAAAAGTAAACTGATATATGACTTTAAGAATTATTGTAATCTTAGTTTGTTGGAATATATCACTCTTACACGCATTGAATATGCCAAAGATTATCTCATAAACGGATATTCCGTTGCTGCGACCGCGGAAAAATGTGGTTTTTCATCATCCAGCTATTTTATAAAAACTTTTTCGAAATTTACAAATACTACTCCTTTAAAATTTCAGTTGAAGCAAGTTTCAGAAATAAACATATAACTCAAATAAAGAAGGTCAAAATGACCTTCTTTATTCTTTAATCTTTAATAAATGGTATAACGGAAAAATCAAACTTGATTTTCTTTTCATTAAGCTTATATTTTTCAAGCAGCATAGTTGAGCCAATTCCCGAAACCTTATAGTCAATACGGACATAAGTTATGTCACTTTTTACCAGCTCGTTAAGATGACGGGCCTTGTTTATATCCTCATTACGATAACGTGATACGCGAAATTCAAAGGCATTATCCTTTGATGCATTAAAGATAAGACCACGTCCTTTATTGTCGGAAACACAAAGATATTTTGCTCCTGCATGATTTCCCTGTTCCTGTGGTACAACATTAGGCACATACTCGCTGTCTGCCACACATTTATATAAGCCTGTTTTAACATGGTGGCAAAGGTCTATGTAATTTTCATCAGGTCCTTTTCCATAATAAGTTATATATTCATTATCGGCCGGCATCTCAAATTCAAAACCAAATCTTGGCAACCATGTTGCATCCTCTCGTATAGTTGATGAGCTCTTAACAAAAATTTCGCCATCGCCTTTTATAGTGTACGTTATATCAGACTGTACAAGAGGTACTTTTGATATAGGGCAAAGGCTCTGCCGAGCGGTGATTACCGCCATGTTTCCACCTATGATTTCAGCATTGACATCATATACTTTTACCTGAATTTTATTATAATTTTCAGATTTATTCCATGTTGAGTCGGCAGTCATGGTCCAGGTATGCTTCATACCATTATCGCCATCTGCGTAAGCACGCCATATACCAAGGCTTGTACGGTTTGAAAGCATTTCAACTCCATTTTTACATATTCTTTCAAAGCTACCATAGTAACGGTTGAACACATAAGTAAAATCTGTTCCTTCAATATAAATATGTTCCCCTTTATCATTTAATAAAATGGTATCACCAGATGCAGTTATTCCTTTTTCTTCTGCCTCAGCCTCAGCTGTGGGAATGTCTATCTGTATCTCCGCTACCACATGACCTGCTTTTGCCCATAAAGTGTCGCAGTTTGTTTTAAATGACAAATTCAGGTGACAACCCCATTTACTGTATTGGGGGAATTTAATATCTAAATCAAATTCAGCGGTCTGGTGGGGAGCAATAGACAATGAATTTATAACTCCATGTTCCAGAACTATACTATCCTTTTCTAACTCCCAACATAAGTCAATACTTTCAAGAGAAATAAAATCATAGATATTTGTCACTTTTATCTTACTGCTTTTTTCGTCAATAAGTTCCGCTTTTATGTATTGATATACAGCTTTCACTTCTCTTAAGCCTGAATAAACTTCTCTGTCAGGACGAACAAGACCGTCAACACAGTAGTGTCCGTCATGAACATATTCATTAAAGTCTCCTCCATAAGCATAATATTTACCTTTTTCATTTTCACACTCTACGCCATGGTCACACCATTCCCAGATACATCCGCCAATAAATTTGGGGTTAGCATATGCAAGTTCCCAATAGTCATAAACATCTCCCGGTCCTGTTCCTTTAGCATGTGAATACTCACAAAGGAAATACGGTCTGTTTTCCTCTGTTTCTAAAAATTTTCTCACATCTTCCACAGGATCATACATACGACTTACAACATCAAAAATCTCAGGGTCTTTTTCAAGTTGTACGGCACGTTCATAATGCAATAATCTCGAATCGTCACGATTTTTAATCCATGTCGCCATCGCATCATGATTAGCACCATATCCCGCTTCATTTCCTAAAGACCACATAATTATACACGGATGATTTTTATCCCTTTCGACCATTCGGCTGGCTCTGTCAATAAACGCCTCTTTCCATTCGGGATTATCCGTAAGCCATTCATCATTATACGATTCAAATTCACCACAAGCTTTCCTTGTAGCAAACCCATGCATTTCCAAATCAGCTTCTTGTATCAGATAGAAACCATATTTGTTGCAAAGTTCTAAAAATTCAGAAGTATTAGGATAATGCGAAGCACGAATTGTATTTATATTATATTGTTTCATCATGCACAAATCTTTTATAATATGCTCCATAGGAGCGTATTGCCCAAGTGCAGGATGCATATCGTGTCTGTTTACTCCCTTTAACTTAACGGAAGTTCCGTTTATCAATAACTCACCTTTATCACTTACCTCTATTTTACGAAAACCAAACGTGATAGGAATATTTTCTTCTTCATATTGAAATAAAAGCTTATATGTATTCGGCGTTTCTGCAGTCCATTTTTCAGGTTTCTTAAGCAAAAAATCTACCTTGTCATTTACCACTTCTTTTGTCTGGAGTTCGTTGCCTTGGTCATCTAAAAGAGTACAACTCATTTTTGCATCGCCGCAAAATTCTGTTTCAGCAATTACAATCCAGTCGCAATATTCCTTATCGGTGGCTGTTTTAACAAATACATCCCGCAAATGAGCCTTACTTCTTGAAAGCAAATACACACTTCTAAAAATACCGGAAAGACGAATTGCATCCTGATCCTCCAGATAACTGCCGTCACACCACTTTAAAACCTTAGCAGTTAATCGGTTTTTCCCTACCGAAACATAATCGGTAATATTAAACTCTGCAGGCATACGGGACCCCTGAGACCAGCCTACTCTCTTACCGTTTATATATAATTCTATACAAGAACTTACACCCTCAAACACAATATAAGTCAATCTTTCATTCCATTCTGCCGAAAGGGTAAAATCCATAGAATAAATACCTGTCGGATTATCTGTCGGCACATACGGCGGATCCACCGGAAATGGATAGCTGATATTCAAATACTGCGGCACATCATATCCCAACATCTGCCAACTGCAAGGCACAGGAATTTTGTCCCATTCTTCTGTGGAATAGGACTTATCAAATATCTCATCAGAAATATCAACACAACGCTCAAAGTACTTAAATTTCCAGTCACCATTGAGCAAACGATAATAATCACTGTTTTCTTTTTTCCCGATTTTAGCAGTCTCTGCCCCCTGATAGGGAATAAAGTACGCATGCTCTTTTTCTCTGTTTTCACTTAAAATCTTTGGGTTTTCATATATTTTTTTCATATTCTTTTCCTTACATCATAATATATTTACGTTTTTATTCGTTAGTTCCTTTCCTCTTTACACAAACAAACATGTGCGATGATGCAGTCGGATTCTGGGAATTAAACAGGCTGCACGAATATCTTGCATTACTGAATTCAGGAAGCTCCAATTCCATCAAGAAACATTTGTCATCTGTACCTATACCTATTTTATCAAGAGAAATACACGCTATGCCCGTTTTTGAAAAAGCAATCTCGGTAGCTCTATATTCTTTAATTCGAGGCTGATTTTTAAATACATACGTTATTTCCTCATAATTTCTGAGCTGCGGTGCAGGTATCGCCTTGTTCCCTTTAAATACCATAGCCGGTGCCATACCCATATCAGTTTCACGCACAGAAAACAATACCTCTCCCTCTCTTTTGTCTGTCGACAAAGCAGTATGCAGTATCATTTTATGAGACTTAAGAAGCTCAGTTTTTATCATAAGAAGGTCTTTTTTTAGTGCAAAGCTTACCCCTTGTGTTTCACTGTCAGTATCAAAGAAGTACTCCATAGAGTCCATAAAGTTTTCTGTCAATAACAAATCAAGCTTAAGGAACTCATAGCTCGGCATAATCGCCATATCGTCAGACGTTATGCCTAATGCATATTTTCCTGCAGGAAGTATAATTTTCTTTTTTATTTCACATTTTTCTTTCGGTTTTATATTAATTTCAATTGGGAATCTGTCTTCATAATGCGATGACTTCGGATATACCTCAAGACATGCAGAAACTCTGTGCGATACAACATCTGTATTATAAAAACTAACGGTTACATCGGTACTGCACATACCGTTGTCAAGATATTCAGTTTTATCCTCAAGCCGTATCTCTGTTTTTATAACTCCTGCCTTATCCTGCATCTTTGAAGGTATTAATTTGACATTCTTAACATAATCATATATATCAAGTCCGCAATTTAAATCAGTGAAAGCACTTTTTTCTTTAACAGTAACGTTTTCAATTGTAACGCCGTCAACAAAAGCCTCTTCACTGTAGCCTTCAATACGTGAATTGCTGAGGAGTCTGTCACAGCCCTGTTTCCCTATATACTGAATATCCTTAAAAAGTATATTTGAAACAGGACCTTTTGCATTGTCCTTATTCCATACCGAATCTGAAATTCTTATATCAAACAGTTGGCACGACGGAGCATCCTCAATCCTTATATCTTCAAAAGTAATATTTGATACTCTGGCTCTGTCACCATGATGAATACCCAGTACGGAATATCCGCACATTGAATGAATTATATCTATATCACGGAAGACTACATTTTTAATATAATCCGCTCTAAGTTCTACACCAACCTCAATAGGATGTGCCATATCACACCAAAGCGCACATTTTTCAAACAAAACATTGTCTACATTACCGCAATCTCTCGATTTAACAACCAGCGAATCATCCCAAACCCTTGTAAAGCAGTTATGAACATAAACATCTCTTGAACCACAAATATCTATTCCGTCAGTATTTCCACGGCAACCAATAATTTTCAGATTATCTATTTCAACATTATCACAGCCAAAAATCTTACAACTCCAGTTACAGCCATCTGTAATGACAGTATCCGAAATTTTTACGTTCCGGCAGTTGTTTATAAACAGAAGATTATCTCTTCCTGTATCCCTCTTTTCAAGATGACGTACATAACTTTCCAGTGTGAGAACACCCTGACCGAATACTGCTATATTTTTAACATTTTCAGCTTTTATACAACCATGTACATAAGCACCTTTTTCAAGATATACCGCAGTATTGTCATTTTTTATTTCGATTAAATCAGGAAAATGTTCGCCTTCCGGAAAGAAAATTACATCGTCATAATTTTTAAGCATGTAACTTTTTTCATAGTCTGCAAAAATCATAACGTTGTTTTCAACACTGTTATTTATCTCTACTGAAAAATTCAACGGTCTGTCAAGGAATACCGTTACACGATTTCCAGAATGCTTATATTTAACATTTGCAGATAACGGTCTTATACATACGCTGTCAACTCTGCAATTAAACACAATTTCAATTTCTGCTGTTTCATCCATCGTCACAATGACATAATCGGCTGTACCGTATTTAGCATACGGTGGGGGAAATACTGCGGCCGTATAATGATAAAGATTCTTAAATCTTCCTCTGATAGTACACATAGTTATTCCTCATTCCATGACGAATTTATCATATCCACTGTTTTTTCCACAAGGATTTTACCACCGTCAAAGCCTGTAAATCCACTTGTTACATACGCAGAATAATGTCCTCCTGATTGAGCACGTTTTGTTGGAAGATAACCTCTTGCTCCACAGGACAATTGCATAATAAATGTTTGTTCCGCCTTACTCCTTGCTTTTATCTGATTACCAAAATCAATAAACAACTCAAAAGGATTTGTAGCAAAAACAATATCGCCTACTCTTAGCACATGAATTTCTTCCGTTATAACAGATTCATTCTGTTGTGCACGATATCTGCCTATATTTCCAAGCTCGCAATACAGTTCCTGATAATCTTCAAAGGTTAATTCTTCTTTCTTACTGTTTATGATATAATTTTTTACTTTAGATTCACTTTCAAGCATAATGTTCTCGCTTACCTTTCGTAAAGGCATATCAAGCATGGAAATCTTGTGGATCAATACATTGGTATCTTTAATATCATTTACAGCTTTTTCAAAACAATCTACGATGATATTTGCAACTGCTTTACCTAATATATTTGTACCTTCAATATTATACATAGGCTCGCTCCAATCACCTTTAGAGCGTATAATATCTCTTGGAGCCTGATCTCCTCCTGCACCGCAAAGACCTACAATATATATATTCTGGCCAAGCTTTTCCCTCACAAATTTCTTTACCTTGCCCCAATAGTCAGACGATATAAAACTATGGAGTTCTACAATTTGTGCAGGACAACATATATTAGCAACAACACCTTTAAAATTCTTTTTTTCATCAAACACATATAAAAGCTCTACACCATTATCCGACGAACACTCTATTGAATCAAATTCGCTCACATGGGTATTACCATACATTTTTGCACTGCCGTCAGCATAAACTGCTCTTCTGCTCCATCCTACCGCTCCGTAACCTAACTCATTGGAGATATATGATTTTTCACGGCACTCCCATGCCTTAACTATAGCATCGGCTATTCTATGAGCAACAAATTCATGTGCTTCCTGTGCAGACATAGCAGATTTAGCCGCAGCAGAGCTATACGGTTTATGCCCTTTACAGTATTCCAAAAAAACATCAAAAGCTACAATTGGTCCTTCTTCTTCAATTTTCAAGGAAGTATGCGTATGAGTAGCACCAATCATGATTGACATAGGCTTTATCTCACCTGCTTTATCAGCAACCAGATATCGTACACGTTCCATAAGAGTTGACGGAATATTAACAAGGTCGCAGGAACAGATAATCGCCTGTTCCTCACCGTTTTCCATAGCCATAGCAGTAACTGTGACAGGAGTTTCAACGTACTCGCTTATCCTCTCATAAAACTGACCTTCCAGACCTACGCCGCATACATCCGGTGTTATACTGACCTCTGAAAATCCTATCTTTAACATTTGTATTGCCTCCTTGGTATTACTGTCTTTGTATCAGATAGTACATTGAGGGAAATTCTTTACCGATTTCAAAAGTAAATACGCCGTCTTCATAACGGGATTTCATAATACCGGTAAAATATCCTTCGTTATCAACCGACCACACCTTCAGGTTATTCTGTGTGGTTTTAATTGAAATTTCGCCTTCAATAACATCAATCATTATAGGAGCAGTCCCTTCATGAATAACAACATTACCTTTTTCGTTATACTGTATATCCTTGTTGTCAGCTCTGCCAACTGCAGTAAGAAGGATATTTCCCGACTCGCAAATAGGTTCATCAGTTAAAGAACTCATAGCAACTGTTGCAAAATCATTCTCTATTTTGATACTTACTCCGTCCAAATCCTGAGTTTTTTCGCCTATAAAACCATAAACTGCTTTTGTTTTAGGAGCATCTATCTTGCCAATACCATTTTTTCTGTCTCTGAAAATCTCAGCTGTATCGGAAACAATATCATTTCCAATCTCTTCAATTTTTGCACTTTGCTTATTTTCATCAAAACACCAACGAACTTTGTGCTTTTCGCAAATTCCGCCATCAAAATCAGTATAATCATATAACGGATTATAAACCTGTTCTTCATTAAGAACCATTTCTACAGTTTCTTCTGCCTCTTTTATATCCCTACGTCTTGTAATAAGTGCAGCATGATAAAATAATCCAAACTTTGCAGGGTCATTATATGTATCAAATGTACCCCTGTAATAGGAATTGCCTATTACAATAGGACGGCCTATCTTCTTTGTAAGTTCATCAGATTCATTTGTTCCGTAGCGATATGTATGAATCGTAAATCCACTTGCCCCCTGAAAAGCCCCCAGTGCCGCCAGCATAACTGTAGAATCCGCTCTCCATTTATTTGGCCATGGAACATCCCACTCCGAGATGAATAATGGCTTTCCGCTTACAAAATTCATTGACATAGTTTTCCACGATGTTTCTTTTTCTTTTACATGCGGTCTATTCATAAATCCACGTTGGTCACCCTGCCAGAAATAAGAGTGATTATCCATAAAATCTGTAATTGCATTACAAAATGTTGTTGCCTTATCACTTGCCCAGTTTGTTCCCGTTATGGGAAATTTAGCACCATTATTTCTAAGACTGTCAATCATCTCTGTATAATAATCTTTCTGAATCTTACATAAGAATTTTGTAATTTGGCTGCTTTCTTCGTTAAAATCCACCTCTTCGGGAAGACCTTTTCCCTTTGCATATTCGCTATAAAGTTCCTTAAGTTCCGTCGCATAAGGTTCAATCTCAAATTGGTTTGTGAGTTTAAAGTTTTCCCTGTCAATTTTGCCTGATGAGGTTTCTGTTACAGGGTCATAGGCCGTATGCTCCATATATGGGCAAAATCTCGAACGGTCTACAAAAAAGTCATTTTCATTGGTAACCTCAGCCAATGCAAGAGCCGGCTCATCTTTGTAACAGCATTCAGTATAAGGGTTAAAGTGTTCAAGAAACTTCTTATTAAGCTCCTTTTGCAGTTCAATAAGCACCCTGCTGTAATTGCTGTAAGGCTTGCCCGCCTCACGCAAAATCGGTGCATTTGGAACACCGTCATCCGTCTTAAACTTTCTGTATGTAAGAAAATCCATATAAATATAAATCCCCTCACGCTTTAAGCAATAAATTAAGTAATCAAGTCTGTCCATACTCTCTTCATCAAATGAAAGGGTATTTTCGTTGTTCTTTCCCTTGCTAAACTGAAAAATATTTGGTGTTGACCATTCAGAATCAAGCTGATGAAGTCTCACCATATTAAGTCCTGCCTGGGCAAGACGCTTCGCAACCTTCTCACTATGAGAATGTTCAGGGAAATTAGCACCTGAGTTGAAATTTGTTCCCCAGAACCTTGCCTCTGTTCCGTCTTCAAATACAAGCTTTTCACCCTTTTGCTTTAAAAAACCATGCTTGCCCGCAGGCTTTTCGTCTGCAAAAATATATGAAATATCCACCGGCATTTTATCCCAAAGCAGCGGATATGGTATCTGTTTTACTTTACGCTGTGTCATAGCTTTTCCTCCTGAATATTTATAAACTGACTTTTGTTAATCAATAAATCTATACATCTTTAAAGTGCCGTAGGCAGAATCAACCTTTGCCGCTCCATTCTTAACATCATAAGTCTTTCCCGTCAAAAGCTCCTCTACTTTTTTATATTCATTACCACAGCACAATGTAATAGTGTCTCTGCCGTTGACCAAATCACATACAGCTACAACGCTGTCATTATCAGCATCATAAAGAGAAACGAATGCATCGTCTTCTGCAATAGTCACAACAGAATTCTCATAATAAGGAATAAAAGTTGCTGCATCAAGATTATATTTGTCAAAAACCTTCCATACAGTAGAAAGATATGCTAAATCCTCGTTCTTTACAGCACGTGGGAATATGTTATGAATAACCGTTATTCCTGTCAATGACTCAATTGGCATTTCCTCTGAAGTATACGCAATCAAATTGCAGTGAAGCCCTAAATTCACTCCCATAAATTCACCTATGATTGCGTCAAAATTAAGGAAACGCAAATCTTGTCTAATGGTTTCCTGAATATTTTCTCCGTCATAATAGGAATCTACAAACGAAAGAATAGGCATCATGCAACAAGAACTTTGATGGGTATCTACTATACCTCCTCTTTCGTGAACTGCTTTGTATAAATCCTTGGCAAGCTCCCGTACGGCAAACACAGGGAATGTTGTATGAAGCTTTCCATTATTATCACGGTAACCGCAGCCATGAGCCTCGTTTGCACACTCCCATGGCACATGGGCTCCATCAGTATAAAGACCATCAAAGCCATAGTAATCCATTGCATATTTAACACGCTCTACCAGGACATCACGATATCCCCCTTTATAGCATGCCATGAAATCTCTTTGGTCAGGGTCTTTTCTAAACCAACCACCTGTATAATTACCATCGGCGTTTTTGTACAGCCATTCATCAGCCTTTTCATTAAAAAGAGGATGGTTAGATGCAAATTCATATCCGAAATAAGGCAGAACCTTAATCCCCACACTATGACATTTTTGAATAAAATCTCTTAGTGCTTCTTCATTTTCCGCGATACCGTAATTTTGAACAACCGACCATTTCTGGTGCAGAACTATTAGTTTAACACCTTTTTCTTTACACATATTAACGGTTGCATCATCAAGGGTAAGTAATTTTATTCCATTACAGCAAAGATGCATACTTCTGTATAACTCATCACGCTTTTTAGGCATACGTTTAACCGGTGTTGCCTGAAAGCCCAGAGTATATGTTACAGGATTAAGGGCATCAACCCACTTGTCATATCTTCCCTGCCAATCCTTTGGCATATTGTCAAGAAGATGAATTCTGATATTGGTACAATCTCCCTGAGTTACCTCTATACACTTTTCTTCATCTGCCAGTTCAAAGCTTTTATCACTCTCACCAAGCAAAATCCCAAGACCGCCTTTATCCCAACCTGTCCATACATAAGGCTTGAAAGGAAAATTTGTACTTTGGGTTTTTCCTGTATTCAGTACAGTTTTGGATGGAATTATACTTGTTTTGTCATTTGGCCAAAAGTGAAAAAGTGATGCATACTCGTTTTTAACGGGTATATCCATATATAATTCTGTAATGCGCGGAGTTGCATCCTCTATGGAATAAAGTCCCCAGAAATTCATTACCTTCAGGTCGTACTTTATAAATCCGTCACATTCAATGGTAACAGTTACATTTATAATTAAATTTTCTGTCTTTGCGGATAGCAAGAGGACACACTGTTCCTCATCTTGAGAAAAAACGTAATATTCGAAATTCTGCCATTCGCCTTTTTTATCACCAAACATGGCAGTAAGAGTCATGGGAGCATATAATATACTCTCTCCCACCGTTGTAATTTTAGTAGGCAATAAAGAATTTATAAATTCGTATTCTCTTCCATAAACTTTAAGAACAAATCCATTCTCTTTTTTATCAAGTGTAACAGGGTCAAAATTTTCAAAATATCTATACATACTATTACGTCCTTTCTTTATTGCTACATTGAGCCGTCAACCTTACTATTGAGAGATGCCGCCTCGCTGTACATTCTGTCATAGTGGCTTGCTGATGGCAGACGGACTTCCTCAAACTCTGTTAAAAATTCCACTTTGCCTTCAAGATAATTCTTAATTCTGTATATAGCACTGTCACAACGGGCAGTAAGTCCACCATATCTTACATCAAGAATTTCATAGCCGAAGGGATTGTAGGTTGCATACCACAAATCTCTGTGACAATATCTTAAGGCTTCCACCTTTTCTTTGAGCTGTGGGTACAATTCCTCTGCCACTTTCTTAAGAAATGCTCTGTCATCATCTTCATAAGCCTTTTTGATGTTTTCAGCTATAAAACATTTGCTTGACAGAACATCAAATAACTTCATATAGAAATCATAAAATCTCACAAAACCATCATTTCTTTTGTTATATTCTGCAAATTTTTCTTTCATCTCTGCATAGTGACCGCTCATGTTGTTTTCATAAAGGTTATAATCTGCAACACCTGCTATAGGGTCCATCCAAAGTAGAGTTTTTCCCCAGAAGTTTCTGCCTTCGTTTTCCTGTAAATCCTTGCCCTTCATGTTTTTATTGAAGAAGTAAGCGGTATCCATAAAGGCATCGAAGCTTGCACCTGTAATAAATTCGAACATATCTTTTATTTGCTCTTCTGACACCTCTCCATTATACATATGCTCTGCATATCCCTGTGTCCCAAGAAGTGACATAAAATGGTTACATTCCGTACCATCATTCATCCACACAGAGCCCATTACCTCATCAATTCCATATTTCTTGCAATATGGTAAAAAGGTCTGTATGTTACCCAAGGTAAAGTTATTTTCGGGAGCAGCCCCATACCATGTCTGAATTCCGCCAAGGAAAGAGATATGATTTTCCATTCCTTCAAAGATTGAAAGCATTTTTCTGAACATTTCCTCTGTGCCTTCACCTTCGTAACTACCGGTTTGAACTGTTACTTTCTTAAAGCATTCAAGCTTTGCCAAATCCCCAAATACATCAAAGCGGCGGAAAGACGAACACCATATCATGGGGTCATATCCGTGTTCAAGCGCCATTTTAACAACCTTCTCAGCATGCTCTACCACAAGTTTTCCCTGGTCTATAACCTTACCTCTGTTATTTTTAAAATATTCACCCAGACCAACATACCATGCCTCGTCCATGCACAGATGAATTTTATTGGAACGGAAACACTCTTTTAACTGTGTAAGCATAGCATCAATCAGCTTATAGGTCGCCTCTGCACCAACAAGCATCATTCTTGCAGTGTCACGAACGGGGAAGGCTTCGCGGAACTTGAGATATTTTTCCATATGCGAAAGGGTCGCAATATATGGATAAACCTCTATTCCAAACATATTGCCATAGCTGTCAATGGCACGTAGTTCTTCTTTTGTATAACGTCCTTGCATATATCCAAAATATGGGTAGCCATCAAGTGTGTACATAGACTCCATATACAATCCTGCAGAGTTAAGTCCCATCATTGCCATATAAGAAAAATATTCTTTTAACGCATCGGGGGTCATAACTCCGTTTCTTGACATATCAAGCATTATTCCGCAGGTTGGAATCTTTATACTCTCGCTATAATCAAAAATTTTATTTTCATTAAATTTTTTCACAAACAGTGTCAGCATTCTGAAAAAAGATACTTTGGTTATATAACTGATAGCGCCTGCTTTACCATCTGATACTATATTCAAACATTCAGATTTGCATACATTTATCACAAATCCTGAATCGGAAATTTCAAAGTTAAGTTTATTTTGTAACAATTCAATAGGTTTTTTTAAAGATTCATCATCTAATTTAAAATTAAGTTTCAACATAACAAGCACCTCTGCATTTAATTTGTGTTTATTGTTATTTAGATGTAGTCCCCCGTAGTAAATCCACGGGGGACAAATCCTGATTATGGGGAAATTTAAATCTTTATTTTTTACTAATAGAAATTTTTCCTGCATTTAATGGAGCATTGAAAGTAAGCACACCATTCTTAACATTTCCTGATACAATACCATTTTCAGCCGAAAGTACCACTTCTGTCCAGCTGTCAGGAAGTGTTATATTCACAGTAAGTTCTGCATTAAACACCTTGTCTTCAAGCTCATCTTTCAGCTCAATTACAATTTTCTCCTCTGTCTGCGACACTTTATTTATGGTGGTCTTTGCCCTTTGGTATGAATAAATAGCTGCATCATCAAGAGTTGCAACCCAAATCTTGCCTTCGTCCATTTTACTCTTTACATAGGCTAAATGTTCGTCTGCAATTTCAGCACTGATGCTACCGCCCCAACCTGATGCATCATCATCAATTCCATGCCACATTTCACACACCCATTGACTATTTTCAATAGCTGTATCAATCCAATCATTCATGGTTTCAGCAGTAGTATTCCAACGTGATCCAACTGCCCTTACTTTCAAATCGAGCAAACCATTTTCATTTATAGGGAGATTATTGTTCCCACCGCTTGCTCTTCTCAGAACAATATGATTTTCTTTAACCTTGCTTTTAATAAGCTCACTGGAGCCTCCGCCCGGTGTATAAAGACTAACAATCTTTTCGTTTGGGAAATGTTCCAACAAAATATCTCTTGCATCATTAATTTCCACATCAAGCTCTTTTGCAGTCAAAGTATTACCCTCAAAACCAGCCTGATTATGTGTTTTTGTATGACTGGCTACACACCACCGTCCTGAATCTACAAGAGACTTTGCCTCTTCCCAACTAAGCATTCCTGCCCGACCTACCCAATCTGTTACTATGCCAAATGTTCCAACAATCCCCAGCTCCTCAAATTTTTCGTCAAGATACTGGTTTGTATACGTATAACCGTCATCTGTTGTAAGGGTGTATATTGCCGACTTATTGTCTTTAACCGTGGCAATAGAAATACTGTCATCCACTATTGGTGAATAAACCTTAAATCTCATTGTCTTACCATTATTATAAGTTACAGTAAGGATTGAATAATCATTTTGCATAGCCGGTTGAGCTGTTATTTCATTATAATCCGTCATTTGAGCCGCATTTCCTGTCAAGGTAAATGTTGCGTTTTTTGCTGACGATGTCGGATAAATCAATGGTGCTACAGTTGTTTCAGGAAGAATGATATCTTCCCCATCTTTATAATGCTTAATTCCATCAGCACCAATTATACTTATCCCCATACATTCTTGCTTCTCTTCAATATAATCAAGCATTGTATTTGCAGCCTCTTCACCAAATTCGTTATGTGCCTTTTGATTATAATGAACATAGTCACTTCTCCATACATCTTCTACAGATGACGGTACTTCTCCATTAGTATAGCTTTCGCCGGGATATTTTGCTTCAAACCATTCTTTTATACTATCATTTGAATACCAATTTTCTGTAGCCGTAGATACCATACACAAATCAGTTTCCGCTGTAGCGAGATACGCCTGTGCAGCACGCGGTCCCGTAATTGCTAAAGACTTAGACATATTAGCAGAGCTTGAATTTCCTCTTACAGGAATAATTCCACCGAATGTCAACCTTGTGTCTTCTGTTCCGAATTCCGTTATAAACCCATTATGAATTTTAGCGAATGCATCAGCATACTCCTTGGCATTATACTTATTATTTTCATTTTCTCCCTGCATCCAGAAGTATACACAATCACCTATCGCATATCCATTATTGATATAATTTTCTACTGATTTTATTGCTGTGTCATAAATATCTTTTGCTTCGGCATAACAATTTCTTGCATTGCTTACACATTTATCAAAATCATCCTGCGTCGCATCAGGTGACCAAAGTCCATAACACCCACTATATGGTGCAAAACCGGTGCCGCCCCATGCCGTTTTCACTATAAGCACAGTATGCCCTGTTCGGTCATGCCAGGTTTTGCCTAAAGAGCCTGCCCAGCCTTTTTCGCCATTGTCTGTCAAATGTGTATTTCCCATTATATTAAAATATACTGTGTCTTTTTCAGGTCTGACGCTTAACGAAGCATCCGCATACTGGCCAAGTGCATTTGACTGACCTGCTACCATAAGTATATCTATAGTCCGTTTTGGGTTGTTATAATGCAAGGTCTTTGATAGATATGTTCTTGTACTGCTTGAAATTGTGAACACCAACCTGTCACCTTTGTTAAGCTTCGATGTGTCAATTTCGATAGAAACCTCTGCATTTTCATCTGCAAAAACTATACTTTTTGTTTCTATTATTTCAAAAACATCTCCGTTTTCCTTGCTCAACACCGCCACAAGATTTTGCGGCGAATCACTTGCCCGAAGAGTTGCTTTAGCATAAACAATGTCATTTCCAAATATTTCATCAATATCCTCTTGAGTTGACCCGTAAAAACCACCGTCAACCTTTAAAGATATTTCTTCCTTTCAGTCGTAAGGAAGCTCACTGACAGGTGTTATCGGAGTAATCTTTTCAAGATCTTCCCACAGAAAAGCTCTTATGGTTTTTCCTGCAACTCCACCAATGTCTGCAATCTCATCAGCTGTAAAAGAAACAGTTGTATTATTCCATCCGCTGTCAACTCTTGCAACATTTTCACCGGCAGCTGTAGCTTTTGCAACAGCTGTATTTATAACATAGTCAACAGGAGTCTTAATGGTAATTAAATTACCCTTTGTATCATAAATTCCAATTAAGACTTTTGCATTTTCCTTTACATAATCCATATTTATTGGTAAAGTAACATCATAACCATCATCTTCGTTCATCTCACATGAAACAGAACCATATACATCCGAAATATCATTTATTTTTTCAAATCTAATGTTATACAGTCTTACAAAATAATTACTGTCAGCACTCACTCTCACATCGTGCACACCGCTAATTTTATTATTCAGTAAAACTCTATGATTTGTGGTATATATATGATCAACAGTTCCTGTGCTTACAACCTTAACTCTGCCATACTCTACCCAATTTTCTCCGTCTTTTACTTCGATTATAAGATTTCCGCGAGCATAACCACCATCTTTGCTGGAGTAAGTAATTACAGCTGCCAGCTGATCTTGACTTTCACTTCCAAAATCCACATCCCCAAACTCAACATAGCTTTCTTTAATTAAATCCTCACCGTCTTTTTCGTAACTGTTAGTAGCAAGCGCTCCTGTATTTGGTTGCTCAGGCCAGCCTTTTTGAACACTGCTGTTATACAAAGCATCCTGCACATTGTATGCGCCCAAATTCTCCTTGTTAAAATAGAATGAGTCTAGAACCATTGTGCTATTTCCGTTACCGCTGACAAACGCAGCACCATGTCCACCGGTGATAACAACATCCCATGTTCCCGTTTTTAAACGGTCAAGATTGTTTCCGTTTAAAGCGTATTCATATTTAACAAAGTCATTTGCACCATACTCACGTTCCCATCTCGGGTCATGTCTCTGATCTACAATAAGATAACTTGATGCATCCGTCAATGATTCCTCTGTGTTTGGCAGCGTAAACGCGGTTACCGCTCCGCCTGACACAGTTGTTATCTTTGTTCCGTACGGAAACGCGTATATACGTATTCTTGAACCGTTCGAATTGCCGAAATATCCGCAATCTTTTCTCAAGTCCATATTTATTACAATGGAGCGGGGAACACTTCCGCCAAAGCTGATATTTCTCGCAGCCAACGAATTGGTACTTCCAAAAACAACTGAACGCCCTCCTGAATTTTTGTCACTGGCCACTTTATAATTTTTAGAACGCCAACCACAGTAATCATTGTAACCGGTGGTATCACTTCCGCCGAAACCAAGAACATTTATTTCCGAGTATGCATCCTTTTGAGCCACCTCAGCAAAAGCAACCGGCTGAATCAACAATGTCCCCAGAAGAGCCATGATTGTAAGCAACAATACTATTTTTTTCATAATTTAAAACCTCCTAAGTTTTATAAAATTTTTTATATAGCTTTTGATTATATTTCACAATTGCTTATTTTAAGAATATATTATTTTTTAGCTATATTCAAGGTAAAATCATTCAAAAATAGTAAAATCGTTTAAATATTGCTGCGCTTATTCCTGATAATTCCAAATTATATACAAATACAAGTTATAATGCACGAATAATTATTGGCATAAAAATTTTTAATCAACCTCCGCTTGTGGGAGCGGGATTGAGGCGTAAAGTTTAACTGTGCATGGGTATCGAAGGAGTCTTGCTCTGCCAATGGCTTGAACGAGTTCTAATTTAAGTAACCATAGTTAAATTTTTCGCAAGTATGTTGCACTCCTCTTCCACTATTGTGTTATGGCTTATATAATCATTACATGCTGGATTCACAACTTAATAAAAACAAGCATTAAGCTATTAGAGGCACTTTTGTTTCGGCGTAGCTGGGACGAATGCCCCGACCGCCTCAACTTAATATTAATTAATTTAATAGAATAGAAATCAAGTGATTAAGGATACTTGTTTTCTTTCTTTTTCCTCGTTTAAAAGTTTATAAAAGGATGTCTTTTTCAGCCCTAATTCAGTCATAGTTTGCTTAGCCGACATAGTTCCAGATTTGTATTTTTCTACGGCTGAACTCCAATTTTGGGGCTTTTGGATAGGTGGTCTCCCAAATCTAATTCCTTTGGATTTTGCTGCCGATATACCTTCTTTTTGCCTTTGGTGGATAGTGTGATATTCCTGTTCGGCTATTGAACTTAGGACTTCTATCAGCATGTTGTTTACCATTTCCATAACCCAAGATTGCTCAGGGGGTAAATCAAGCATTGTTGTTGGCAAATCTATACTTTTTTGGACAAAACAAAAAGAAAGACAACCCTAATTGATATGAGTTGTCTCTCTTAAAAAATATGTTTAATTATAAATTTCTCTTCGGTGTCCAATGTTCAACACTAATATAGTGATAGTATTATCATTTATCTCTGCAAGCAAACGATAATCCCCTATGCGGTATCTCCATTCACCTCTATGATTTGCTATAAGTCCTTTTCCGTGTGCCCGAGGGTCTTCGCAATTAACTAAGTTTTTACCAATCCAGCTTAGTATTAGTTTTCGGGTATGTGGGTCAAGCTTTCGCAAATCTTTTATTGCTTTTTCTGTATAGTTAACGCTGTATTTCATTCTGCAAACATCCTCATAACTTCCTCGTGAGAATAAGTTGCAGGATTTTTCCTGTATTCGGCAATTGCTTTTTCGTATGCCTTTAAGTCATACTCTGCCTCAATGCGTTCCATAACAGATTGGCGAACAAGGTCTGATACAGAAATATTATTTAATTCAGCATATTTTTTTATAATCATAGAGTCTTCGTCCGTTAGTCTTAAAGAAATAGTCATATTATCATCCCCTTCTGTAATACATTGTATTACACATTTTCTTTTTTGTCAATAGTATTAACAAAAATTTGTATAAAAATTTATTCTTCTAACATATCAAGCAATTCATCAAGGATAGCAATATGCTCAACTGCAATGGCAAACTCTTTTTCACGATTAGGCTTGGGTTGATTTGTGCCGACGCCATCTTCATAAATAGACTTTTTGTAAAACTCGATTTCATAGAGGTCAAGGACATAGTCTTTTTTATTCATAATATTATAACTCCTCTAAACCTTAATTTTCAGTATTCTTCTGGCAACAAGAAAGTGATATGGTCTATGTCGTCAATGATATAAAACTTCGTTGTAGAGCCCATATATTCAACTGTAGCCACTTGAAAATAGTCCGCTATACCTTTGTTGACTAATTCTTGAATTTGATTCATAGTTTTAAATATAAGCATAAATATATTCTCGCCGAATTGACTTTCCATACCTTTGGTATAGACAATTTGTGTATCAAACTTGTAATTACCCTCACATTCTTGCTTATACAGGGTTACTTGCATATTTTTCACCATCCTTTTGCATAATTTTTTGAACACTCTAAAATTCATAGATAAAGTCCTCAATTTCCTGCAGAGTAAAGCCTTGTATCAGAAGCTCGTCCACCAAAGAACTTTCTATCCCCTGATAGCCGGCAATTATTTTTAGGTTTTCAACATATTCATCCTGAACATCTTTTTTTGCTAATGCACCATACCAAAATTCGTCATACTGCAACCAATCTAAGTCATAGAAACACCTATCTTCAAAGCTTTTATTTGAGTATAAAACGCCTTTTTGCTCGATGAATTCCCCGACAGTGCAAATACTGCCCTCAGAGGTCAAAAATGCCATCTTAGAGCTGATTTCGCCTTCGATTTGACTCATTATGCGTTTGCTTTCTAAGAAGCGGGGATGGGCTTTTTGAATGTTATAAAGCCGCTTTAAAATGTATGTCTGAGTGTCACTTAAACTATGAATTGGTTTGATAGGAATGATACCGTTATGAGCACAGCCTATATCAGTTGTCATACTTAACTTCTTCAAATCCCGAATCTTATTGCTAATTGGAAAGGGATGACAATTTTGCGGTGAGGTCTTACCATGAGTTTTTATACGATAATGAAGCACGACACTAGAGTTTTTGAGGTCAATTTGCTTTGATAAAATATCTAAGAATTTGTCAAAGTCTTCCCACTTCATAAAACCCTTGCGAATATGTACTTTACCATTATCACTCCACATAATTCCTGCACCATCAGAGTTGTAGTCAAAACATCTTTTCAATATACTTTTGTCAGGCATTTCAATGCCGATTTTCTTACCTACAATAATACACATAATTAAATCAAGTCCTTTCTTTCTAAATATGATTTTAGCTCGGGATATTCTGTGGACATAAAAATATCCCTCCAGTTCGTTGTTTGAATATCAGCCAAGTCGGTTTCTTTGGCATATTTGCTGATTTCTACAACGAATTGGAGGGATGCTAAGAATGTGCAGAGGTTTAAACTGCTCTTAAAGACACGGTATTCGATGGTGTGTTCATTTTCAAGATTTAAGGCCAAATATCGCCCTTTTGCCTTACATTGTTTTAGCTTGTCAATAATGGTTTTTTCATCATCTAAGAAGTCTAATCCCATCTCTGGATTACTACACCATCGAAGCTCCTCAGGCTTTCTGCGACTAAATTTGAGGATATGGGAGGTATAGAATTTGCTGATTAAAAGCATTAGTTTAGCAATATGTAAGTCTTGAACTTCTTGGGTTTCGCCGAAATAATCTCTCGAAAGATGGATATGGAGTCCTGCCGTGGAACAATCATTTCCACGAAGAGTACCTTCCTTACATATATCCATAATATTTTCCCACTCAAAATCATTTGTGTGATGGGCTAATGAGGCAGGGTGTGTGGTGATTTCGAATCCTAAGTTGGACAAACTTCCGTCACGCTTAAGGTAAAGTCTATCCCTATAATTCTCCCTTAGAGTTTCAGCTGCCTGATAAACCTTTTGCGGATTACAATCTTTCAAAGATTTAACATCAACCTCTAATTCCACTCCCAAAAAACATTTCTCGCTACTCTCTCCGAAAAAGACAGGATAGGGCTTATAACTATAGCTCTCTAAAAGATTATCCAAAGCTGATTCTTCCCGATTAGCAATACATTCTGTACAGAGGTGCTCTTGTGTCGGCTCATAATATTCTAATTCACTGTTTAATACAACCATCTCACATTCTGTACAAATTCCAAAGTGTGTTGAACATTTGTGGCAGATACCATTTCCGTGGTAATTCCCCCAGAGCATATCTTCATGATAATACTCCTCACAATGGTCACAAAGAAAGAAGGCATCCGTCTCGCTACATTCTTCACAAACATAGTGATTCCCCCCTTCATAACGAATCAGAAACATGTTATCCAACAACTCTACCTTTCCACAATGGTGACATAGACTTGCACAATCGCAACAGTAATACTTATCTCCCATCTGATACATTTCTTCGATATTGTGAACACTTCCACAACTCACACATTTTCTTTCGTCTTTCATTTTTAAATCTCCTTTCATTAGTACAATACCTTTGGCAAACTCCTTCGTTACTTACATAAGCGTTTCGCTTACTCCAAAAGTGATAAAATATGACTTTTATATCACATCCTTTTCCTTTAGTTTTATATATAAAAAAAGAGCCAGCAGAGATTTAAACTCTCTACTGACTCTTGAATATTCATACTTAATTTACATTTTTGAGAAAAATTTACTTTCTAATTATGTTATCATCGGGTGGCAATACACACCGGCAAAAATTTTTAAAAAAATTTTTTATAAAATAATTTGCTAATTCTTTATAGATATAACATTCTACTTTCAAATAATCTTCTTTAATTTAACTAATAGTTTTCTATGATTTTTATTCCACTGAGGCGGTTAGCAGTTTTAACTGCGTACACCCCGAAAGGGGAATAGTTATATTATTATTTTCTTTATATTATTATTTTTTATCTTGTTATTAATTGTGACAAAGGGACACAATATTCTGCAACATTCTCTACTGGGAAGAAAATAAATTGTACAGATTCTTGTCATATTTTTCTCATCGGTTATTTTACGCTTGTTTATCCCTTATGTATCAAGGGTTTCAGGGGTATCCGAAGTGAGAAATATTGCAGAATTTTACCCCACCTGAAATTTAAGCTACCTTAGAACGTTCTTTTTTGGCATAATCATTACATATCGCTTTATATTCATAGAGCGAATAATAGTTAGGAATCGTGATTAGCCTACCACTTTTTTTGGAATTAAAACTTTTACTGTGTACGATATAAATTAGCCTTTTTTCTTCAAGAATTTTATTAAATTCATATACTGTCTTTCTAGCAATGTTGCTCCATGTTGCCAATTTTTCTGTTCCGGTAAAGCCTATATGTGTATTTATGTTAATTGTAGATTTTAATATTGCAAAATATCTTAGCAGCTTTTCCACTTGAATATTAGGTATGTTCATAATAATCCTGATTTCTTTAAGAGTTAGAGGGACAAAGACCTCTTTTGTTTTTTTAACATTTTTTACATATAAGGCAATATTACTACATTCAAGCGTAAACTGGTCTAATGCTGAGTGAACAATCTCAATAAGATTAAAATCAAGTAACTCATCAAACCCTCGTCTGATTTTCTCCCTTAGTTTTCTGTTATTTTGCTCCTTTTCACTGTTGCAATCAGCTACCAATTTATAATACAACTGGTTCAATGACGTCAATACATATCTACCTTGTTGAAGTGCTCTAATAGCAACATAAACCATAAAAGCTTCGTCGCTTAACGTAGTATCTCTAAGTATTTCTTTAGATAAGATAATGTCAGGGTCATCCCATTCGATACCTCTTTCTTTTACATTTAAACAATATCTTTCTCTATTATCATCATTAATCATTTTTTACTCTCCTTTTTGTTTATATTTTTCTAATTTTATAAGATAATATGATTCTAAAATAACTGTTGGTTATTTTACACATTAAGGTTGAGCCGGCAAAGTGCCGCAAATATTCTGACTCTTTGCCGGCGTAGATACGACACAAAGAACGTATAGCGTAATACAAATATATCCGGTGTATAATTTCTACTTTTTTTCTACAATTTTGGATTTTTTAAGAAATATTAAATAATTTTAACTGGTTTTTATGAAATATAATCAGATTAAGAAAAACATTGATAAATAAAGAGTTTTAAAGAAAACTAAATATGAATTAAAAAACAGATGATTCGACTTTTAATCAAGGTGTCCGCGGTTCGAATCCGCAATGGGTCACCACTTAAAAACCCCGTAATCATCGCGATTACAGGGTTTTTTGTTTTAATTATTTTTATATTTTCTCTCTATTTGACATCAATTCTGACATCAACAGATTTAATAATAGATAATGCTTGAAAAGCTATGCATCATTTCTTTCTTTTAAATTTTCCATCCTAATTTTTCTCTAAAATAATTACCTGCGTATCAACGCTCCCTGGTTTCTCGGCGTTGTTAAATAAACTTTATCGTAAAGATATGAGGATTTTAATTCTTCGTATACTTTTTTTGCTTCATCATACGTTTCATAAAACCCAAATACAGCAGGTCCAAACGAACTCATTCCGACTCCACCAGCTCCTTTACTTTTCAAATCCAAAAAAGTATCATAAATAAGTTCTCCGTATGAACCAATCTCTTTTTTCTTAAAACCATATCGCATACATTGTTCCATGCTTCGACAAAATGCAGGAAAACATTGTGTTTTAATTGAAGGAAGAACACCAGTTAAAAGATGTTTGCACAAAACATTAACTTCCTCTTCCACAATAGGCGTATACTCTTGAAAAAGTTTCTTTTCCCTGATGTCACAAATATGATCTTTTGTTTTAGGTATAACAATACAAAGATACCACTTTGGCATATCCATTCTCAACAACAAAGGCGAAAGCTTAGAAAAAGTAAATTGTTCCCCCGGACCACTCTCACTCTTTTCTTCAGGAAACAGTCTTCCTGAATCCAGATTAAACCCGCCATGCAAAAAAGAGTAAACCCCAATATTACTGGTCCCTCCACTACCAGCAAGATTCGCCATTTCATCCAATGACATTCTTAACTGATATTCTTCATTAAACGCCATAACAATCGCCATGGCAATTTGCGTTCCTGAGCCAAGCCCCACATGAGCATCAATAAAAGACTCAACTTTAAGAGAAAATTTCCTACCATCTATTTTTTCTATGCATCGCTCAACAACGGTTTCACACCGTTCCTTATTATCACACATAAGTTGTAATTTAAATTGGTCTGATTTTTTCATTTCTATTTTTGCCGCCGGTATGTTAACAGCCAATCCGCTTGAACCATCTACTCGAAACGGCGCCTTTGACAAATCAATCAAACCAAAATTCAATCGTGCATAAGAACCAATCCTAATCATCGTTTTCTTTCTTTAGCTCCTTAAGTTTTTCTTTAGCCTTTTCGAAAAGTTTTTCATCCTTTAACGGCTCTTTAGAAAAGGAAATTGCTTTTTCAAAAAAATCTGTATACACCGAAAACGTCTTCCCATATTTATAGAAATACTTCTCAAAAAACATATTATCTCCACCCTCACCTTCTTTTAAAAATCGTGGGCGAACATACATTTCATTACCAACACGTGTAATAGTAACAGAAGATGGATATCCCATCCAATATAACTTTATCTGATGTTCTTCTTCAACCGTCTCATTATACGCTTTAATTGATTCAGTTAATTCCACAATATTTTCAAAAACTGTGCAAGCGTTTCTTCCTTCATGGTTAATTATAGATTTGAAGTTCTTGGAACAAGGATTCTGAACAATCATTCTCATCTGTAAGTTTGGGTATTTCTTTAAATTCTCAAATTGATCTTTATAAAATCGATTTAACTCTAATCCTATAATATCAACTTTAATCACATCTTTTTTATTATACTTTTCCATCATACTTTGAAAAGCATTTGTAAGGTGTCTTCCGAAACAAACTCTTCCATCTGGGGAATTTTCGGTAAGTAAATCCATAATATTCTCAAGTTTCTCGTCCATTTCCTTCTCTCTCATTTTGTCAGTCACTCTAAAAATAATTGTCGCAACAGCAGAAGCTGCTAACGAACTGCCTACTGACATGCAAATAGACCTTCCCGGTTCCATAGCTAAGCATCCTATTACAATAAGCAACGTTCCAATAATAAGCAATGAAATACTAATTGTATTAAAAACTTCAAAATTTATTTTGTATTTATTATTCCCCAAAACTAATTTCCTCCTTGTAGCTATTTTGAAAACATTTCATCTATTCTTGCATAATATTCTTCTAATGAGCCATTATTTTCAATAACTCTATCGCTGCAAGCAATATATTCTTCGCTTAATCCCCATCTGCCTTCAATTTCGTTCCTTTCCTCTAGGGTTCGATTTGGAATCTTACCCATTTGAGAAATTGTATATCTCTTTTGTCGATACACTATATCACACACAACTCCAACAACAACTGCATCAGGGTACATTTTCTTTATCAACTCTGTTTCCTCAAATGTTCTTGGTCCAACAAAGACCTTTTTACTATCACTTTGTAACGATTCTACGATCATCCGTTGTGCAAATTGTGTTAAGGTACCATTATGAAAACAATCATCACAAAAATCAATCGGAGTATCAAATATTGTTTGTCCTATATATCCCTCCATCACATATTTACTAATCTCAAATATATCGTAATTATGTTTTTGACCTATATATCGAGCCAATGTACTTTTCCCTGAATTACTGAAACCAATAACTATAACCTCATTCATATTGTCCCCCCCTTAAAATTTCCATATTTCGTTTTCTCCAATATACTTATACTATCACATCTACTATGTAAAAGCAAATATTTTAAAACAAATAATCATATATTATAAATTTTTTAGAAGCCATATTTCAAAAAACTAAAAGTATATCACATAGGAGCAGAACGCTTTGTTCTGCTCCTATGTGATATTTATTCCATACAATAAATATAGTCTTCTATCTCTTCAAGAGATAAACCATAATTTAAAAGCTCATCAATTTCATCAGGGGATATTCCGTTATAGGTCGCAACCATTTTTAAATCTTCAAGATAGGTATTATCTTTTTTGCTTTCTCTTTTAGTTCCATAATCCCACCAACGACAATATCCATAACTTGAATAATCGTTATAATCAAATTTATCATAAGCAAGTGTTCCGTCTGTTGTTATGCTTAATATATCTCCCTCAGTAATTGGAACCTCATCAAAATCTCCTTTCTTTATCTCTTTTAATAAGGATGTATCCACTAATGCCTTATATAGTATCTCATCTGTTGATGCATATACATAAAGTTGGTATTTGGGAAAACAAAGTATTGATAAAGGACTATCTCCTTTTATTAACCAAAGTGTATTATCACTATCTAATATAGAAAAGCTATAACTTCCTCTTACATTCTCCGACATAAATTTTATGGTGTCTGCGTTAAGATATTTTTTCATCTCAAGTAATTGCACCGCAACATAGCTGTCGGTTTCTACTTTGGTTTTAGGCAGTTTAAACTCTCGTTGCAGTTTATCATCATTTACAAGCACTCCGTTATGTATAAGGGCAAAACGTAAGTTCTTACAGCTTCCCAAAAAGGGGTGGTTGTTATAGTTCTTCTTATGACTTCCCTGAGTTGAATGTCTTGTATGACATAATACTGATATAACATCATCGGGATGTTTAAAATCTATCTTATCAGCAGAGCGGGATTCTTTATGTATTATAAGTCTATTTTTATCGTTATAAGCAATTCCCGATGCATCTTTACCTCTTACTATAGCTTGTCCTGCAAGACTGTTGGTAAGGTTTGATATATTCTTTATAGCATTACCGCTATAGTTATAAAACCCAAATAAACAACACATTTATATCACCTCACTTTCCTCTGTTGGTTCATTGACATAAAGACGCTTTGCTTTCAGGTAATCAATCAGTTCTTCTTTTTCTTCTGGCACTTGAATAACAAAGTCACTCCAAGACAGTCCTTCAAGTTCTTTATCTGTAAGTCTAGTTGCTATTTTACATATTTCATCAATTAGCTGAAGAGTAGCAATAAAGGTTTTATAGTTAAGGGTTCCTCTGAATAAACGAAACTCTACTGTTGCATAGTTTTCAAGGTTAACAGCTACATATCTTCCCATACGTTTATCTTTTGCATTCTTATATGTATCTTTAGCGGTAGTTAAGATACCGTAACGGCTTGCCCAGCGGTTTATATTCTCTTCTGTCCGTCTTGAAAACTTTAAAAGCTCATTCCAATTGTTTTCAACAAAGTACACTACTCTTGATATAGCTTCTTCTTGTTCTTCATAGGTCTTGCCAAAGAACAAGCGGTTTACATG
>JAZQKJ010000020.1:0-17686 GCA_045542095.1 Ructibacterium sp. | reverse complement strand
TGGACAGATGCAAGAAAATCAATCACATTTATTTGTCCCAACGGAATGAAATGCAGAGACTTCAAATTACACGAAGAAAAATACTTGAAAGGAATGATAGAGAATGAATTCAAACTACGAGAACAATTATCAAAACACATCGACAACGGAACAGTTGAAAAAACTGAATGGTCAGGCAATGAAGACATTGGAAGAGACACCATATCAACCGATACTGTACGCAATCCCAAAAGAGATGATGCTAGAGTTAAAGAAACTTTTGAAAGCGGCGGTGACATTTCAACCGACACTCTACGAGATGATAGATGGACTCTCTACGAGCCAAGATCTGGAGAGATTCGTGAAGAATCAGACCTCGGTAGTGAAGAAAGGGATGGCAGATATGCTGACTCAATCAATGGAACTGAACCGGCAACAGGTAGAGAATCTGTCGGAGATAATACAACAGGATGGGAAAAAGAGAGAGGAATTTATTTCGGAGATATCCCGGACGATGAGTACGGAGATTCTGGATTTTTCAAAAACGATGAGCGAGAAGATATCGGACTTGGAGGATTTGAGAGAAGAACTGGAGAACCGCATGATGAAAATTATCATTACGGTGGGACTGACTTCGGTGGGATTGTCGGCACTGCTCTTCATGGTGCTGCAGCGCTTGCTGACATGATAGACTCTGGCAGTGATGATGAGGAAGAACGAAAAAAGGAACAGGAAGCCAAAATGGCAGGCGGAAATCTTGGAGCATTAGTAGGTATCGGTGCAGGTATTATATCGGCACTTGTGCAAAAAGATGAACCTGACGAAGAGCTTATCCGTGAACAAGAGGAAATTGATGAAATGTTAGAAGACGAAATCGAGGATGAAGAATATATCGATTTCATGATGGGAATGTGAGAAAGGAGCTGAGATATAATGAAAAAACATAAGCGTTTTTTACCGCCGAATTATTATGTAATATATAAGCGGATAACAAGCGAAAACAGTCCTGTGGAAAATCTTAAACGAGCATATATAGATGGTAGCAAAACTCTATATTTTGAAATCGGGGATAAGATTTTTAGAACGAAGTCACTCTACCACAGTGATGACGACAAGGATGCATCTACCCTTCAGGACAGAGTAAATAACATCATAAGCCGTGAAGTTTCTTAAAGAACTTCGGTGATTTATCTGGATAACGGTTGTGTTATGTGGTATAATTACTATAGCATTTACACAGCCGTTTCCCTTAAGAGAAAGGAGAATTTAAATGGCAAAAAGAGAAACGGTATGGATAGCAAATTTATATCTAAGGTTATCCAAAGAAGATAAGCGTTCAGCAAATGCAGAAAGCATAAGTATAGAAACCCAAAGAATGAAAACATCGAGTTTCGCCAACAAAAATAACATTATAATCCGTAAGGAATATGTAGATGATGGTGAATCAGGTGTATTCTTTGAAAGACCTGAATTTCAGGCAATGATGCGAGATGTCGAAGAAGGAAATGCCAACTGCATAATTGTAAAAGATTTATCAAGGCTTGGCAGAAATGATGTTCAGGCAAATCTATATTACGAGGACATTTTCATAGCAAGAGGCATTCGGTTTATTGCAATAGATGATGGCGTTGATACATACTTAAATGGTTATCAACAAATTGCAACCTTTAAGAATATGTATAATGCAATGTATCCAAGAGATATATCCGAAAAGACAAGGTCGGCATACAAAACCAAATCGGAATCGGGTTGGTTTCTTGGCAGTAAAGCACCATACGGATACAAAAAGGACCCGAGGGACAAGCATCACCTTATAATCGATGAAGAGGTTGCACATATTGTAAGGCACATATTCGACTTGGCAAAGCAAGGCTATGGGAAAAGGAAAATAACAAAAATTCTTCACGAAGAGAAAATTCCTACTCCTGCCGCTTATGCAAAGGCCCAGGGCATGAATCATTATTCTGCTATGACCGCACACGATGATGAATGTTATTGGTGTGATGATACTGTGGGCGATATGCTTATAAATGAAGTTTACATAGGTAACATGGTAAACCACAGGAAAGAAAAACCTTTTAAGTCAAAGAAGTTCAGGGATGTTCCTAAGGATGAATGGATTGTGGTGGAAAACACCCATGAGCCGATAATTGATAAGCAGACCTTTGATGAAGTACAAAAACTTCTTGAAAGCCGGTCAAGAGAAACCAAAACAGGCGAAACACAAATCTTTGCAAAGATAATAAAATGCATGGATTGTAAAAAAGCCTTGGTGTTCTCCAATGCGACCAAGTCTTATGTATGCAACACATATAACCTAAAGGGCAAGCAATACTGCCCATCCCATTACATAAGGTATGACGAGTTGTATGGTGTAGTCCTTGCAGACATCTACACAAAGACAGTACTCTTAGAAACCGACAGAGATGCTCTATACAAAGCGGCACTTAAATGCAACGAGCAAAAGATTATGGCAGAAACCAAGGACAATCAGCGAAAGCTTGCAAAAGCCAACAAGAGAATTGATGAACTTGAGCTTCTGATAAAAAAGACCTATGAAAATTCAGTCTTAGGAACTCTATCAAGCGAGAGAATGGCATCACTACTTGCAGGGTATGAAGAAGAACAAGCAGAATTAAAAGCCGAAGCATCAAGAATTGAAAGCGAGCTTAACGAATACCACAAGTCAAAGGATAATGCCATAGACTTTGTAAATCTGATTGAAAAGTATATTGGGATTAAAGAACTCACCTACGAGATTCTCCATGAGCTTATAGACAGAATCGAAGTTGGAGAAAAGTACGAATATCAAGGCGAAACTTATCAGGATATAAATATTTATTATAAGTTCGTTGGAACGGTAGAGTTTAACAGCGAACTTAATATAGAAAAAGCAGGTTAAAGGTGCGATACAGGGCACTCCCTTAAAAAGAGTAACAGTCCTCTTGGCCGCACCAAAAAAGTACAGCTATATCAGCTGTACTTTTTATATTTTCTTGCAACTATGCCGATATACCAGCAAAGTTATATATTTTTTATGGCAATTATTACAAAATAATAAAATATGAAAAAATTTTAAAAAAAACCTTGCATTTTGTTTTAAATAGTGATAGAATATGGAGTATTGATGTAATGATGAGGGTGTGTTTCCCCTTTTCTTGTACATTAAATTCGATTGTTTGGAGGTGAAACCATGCCTAATATCAAATCAGCTAAAAAAAGAGTTAAAGTTATCAAGAAAAAGACTCTTCAGAACCAGATGATTAAGTCACAGCTCAAGACTGCTATTAAGAAGTTTGAGAGTTCTCTGAAAGAGGGCAGGGCTGCTGCCTCTGAAGCTTATAACTTTGTTATGAAAAAGACTGACCAGGCTGTTGCAAAGGGTATTCTTCATAAGAACACTGCTGCTCGCAGAAAGAGTCAGTATACTGCAAAGCTTAATAAAATCGCGTAGTTTATTATCAAGGTAAAAAATACTACACTACAAATACTTTTGAAAATGAACGTGATTAAAGGACCACCAAAATTAAGTGAGTCCCAAAGTTTAGACAAAATTTAATATTAAATTACTTGTGAATGAGTTCGGTATTGCACCGGACTCATTCCTTTTAGTTTCATAGAAATTCTTTCGTTGTTGTAATAATCAATATATTTTTTTAATTCATTAATAAGAGCGTTTACGCTTTCAAATTTTTCACCATAAAACATTTCAATCTTTAGTCTGCCAAAAAGTTTTCCATAGCTCCATTATCCATGCAGTTGCTCTTACGGAACATGCTTTGTGTAATGTTAACCGTTGGTATTCTGCATGTTGATATTGCCAGCCTTGGTCATAATAAAACAAAGGCTTTGCGTCAGCAGAAAGCTTTGTGAACAAACCATTAAGCATTTTCTAATTTGACACGAATTGGAGCTTAACAAAATGGAACCCGAGCGGATTTTTCTATTTCGCTTGTTATATCATAAAGTTTTTTTCGGGAATAGTCCATCATATATGCAATGCCATCTATTCGTTCAAATCTTATATCCTTCTGTTGTTGTTCTATCCCATATTTCTTGCAAAACCACTCTTCTTTTAAAAGCTTATAGGTAATATCTTTAAACCCTTTTTCCCTTTGAGGATTAGCGAAATCGGGCATTCGGACTCCTTTGTTGTTCATAATAAAATCAATGGAAAGAGCGTCTTTTAAGTAACCTCCATAGCCTTCCAGCAACAGTTGATAAAGCATACACTTTTTAAGCTTGCCACTCTTTTGCCATTTATAAAGGCATTTACCAAGCCTCTCGAAATCATCATAAGGATTGTCGCCGATTATTTTTTCCAGGGTTTTAGCAAAAGCACCGCTGTTATAAAATATTTCAACTGCCTCTTCCGTCATCTTGATGCTGCATATATCCGTTGCAGAGAGCCACTTTGTTGAAATAACCTCGTAGGGTGGAAAATCCGCTGAAACAATATCAGAATTTTTCCCTATCTCCGTTCCCTTTAATACCTTTAAGAATCCTAACTGAAGCATATCAGGTCTTAATGCATATACATAGTTAAATGACTTTTTAAAACTTTCTAAATCTTCATGGGGAAGTCCTGCTATAAGGTCAAGATGAACATGGATTTTGCCAGGACTCTTTAGCTTTATTATTTTTTCTGCGGTTTTTTCATCGTTCATTCTTCTGCCAATACTGTTCAGGGTTACAGGATTTACAGATTGTATTCCCATTTCCACCTGAAATGTACCTTTTGGTGCAGAATTTAGTGTTTCAATCAACTCATCGGTTAAAATTCCAGGTTCAAGCTCCATGTGAACTCGGGATTCCCTGTTATTTTCTATAATAAAGTTTATGATTTCAATTGCACGGCTGTTGTTATAATTAAAAGTCCTGTCTATAAGCTTTATCAAAGGAACTTTTTCCTCCAACAACAATCCAAGACCCTCTTTAACATAATCCATGGGGAAAGGACGTACATTTTCCTCTTTTGAGGAAAGACAAAATGAACAGTTAAAGGGACATCCTCTTGATGTTTCAAAGTATATGATTTTTCCCTCTAATTGTTTGATATCCTCTTTGGTGTACGGTTGGCAAACAGTGGATAAATCCAATCTTTTTCCATAAACAAAATCATTGTTACGTGTATATAGCCCCGCAATGTCTGTCAAGCAATTATACTTTATACCGCTATTAAGTGCCTTAATTATGCTTAAAAATGTTTCCTCTCCCTCACCCACAATAATTCCGTCAACATATTCACAAGAATTTAAAACCTTATCAGGGTTATAGCTGACTTCAGGTCCGCCTAATACAATTGTGGTATGAGGCATAGCTTTTTTTAGCATTTGGGCAACTTTAAGGGTATATTCTATGTTCCATATATAGCACGAAAAAGCATATAACTCCGAATTCTTTTTAAGCAATTCGGAGTATATGTTATGAATATTGTCGTTTATACTGAATTCCATTATTTCGGGACTATATTCCACGGAATATTTCTCTATATATCTCAAAGCAAGAGACGAATGAACATATTTTGCATTGAGTGCAACAAGAACGGATTTAATCATACTTTTTTCCTTTTAAGTTTTCTTTTGTTCCATCAGGTCGGATAATGTCAATATTGTCAAGCTGTTTTTTGAGATTGCCACGAAATGCCGCAATATATTCTTCCCTTAATTTTTTCTGCTCAGCTTTTTCCTGGGCAGTAAGTTCCGTTTCTCTTGACTTTCTGGCAAGTTCGTTTATTCTTTCTATCTTTTTCTTATCCATATTTCCTCCATTATAAACCTGTTGATAAACCAAAAACTCTGTTTTTCAACTCTTTTGCAGCATTGTATTTAATTGCTGCATCTTCCTTTTCCTTATTTCTGTCGTATAGAGTACGGGTCGACCAATAGAAATCTCCGTTTTGCAACGGGTTTATTATCTTGTTTAGTTCTTCGTTTTGGGAAACAGGAGTAAACTCTTCGAAAGCCTCTGCGTAGCCTTCCTGCTGGGCAAGCTCATAAAACTTTCCTTCAAGAATATATGGATAATACATATCCGCGGATAATTCAGCAACAAACTTCATCTGTATTCCTGATTGATACTCTATATTCCCGTCCATTCCACCTGTTGATATATAAATTACATCAACGGTTTTTTCACCGTCCCCGTCTACGTCCTCTACAAACTGTGAAAGATAGTTTTCGAGATTTGCAATAGATTCATCGTTTACAAATGCATCAGCATACATCACAACCTCTAAATCAAAGGTAGGTTTGGTCACAACCTGATAGATAGAAAAACCAATCAATAGCACAACAGATATGCCTACTATAAAACGCCATTTATAATAGGTCCATATATGGTCGAGTCTTTCTTTAAATGGCAATTCTTTTGCCATAGCTTTTGCTTCTTTTGTCTGTTTGTCCATTATTATTCACCTCGTAGTTTTAAAAAAGCCGCATCTCATGATGCGGCTTATATTTATTTATCAAGTGGCTTCATTGTGGGGAACAATAATACGTCCCTGATTGATGAGCTGTCTGTAAGAAGCATTATAAGACGGTCAATACCTATTCCCAAGCCGCCTGTAGGCGCGAGACCGTACTCAAGTGCATTGATGTAATCGTCATCCATCATATTTGCTTCTTCGTCACCTTTTTCACGCTTTTCAACCTGTTTCATAAATCTTTCTTTCTGATCTATTGGGTCGTTAAGCTCTGAGAACGCATTACCGAACTCTCTGCGGGTAATGAACACCTCGAAACGCTCTGTGAAATCAGGATTATCAGCATAACGCTTTGCAAGAGGAGAAATCTCAACAGGGTATTCATAAATGAATGTAGGCTGAACAAGCTTTTCTTCAACTCTTTCTTCAAATGCAAGGCTGATAATCTCACCCTTTGAAAGTGGCTCTGCATCTTCATCAAATTCTATACCGATTGACTTTGCAAGTTCTTCCGCCTCTTTAGCGTCTTTAGCCTGACGGAAGTCTGCACCTGTGTATTCTTTAATAGCGTCAATCATGGTAATTCTCTTCCATGGTGAACCTAAATCAATTTCTTCACCCTGATAAGTAATGGTTGTTGTTCCAAGAACTTCCTGTGCAACAGTTTTGATTAAATCCTCTGTCAAATCCATCATATCAACGTAATTTGCATACGCCTGATATAATTCCATGGTGGTAAACTCGGGATTGTGCTTAACGTCCATACCCTCGTTTCTGAACTGTCTGCCCATTTCGTAAACCTTTTCGAAACCGCCTACTACAAGACGCTTGAGATAAAGCTCGGGAGCAATTCTTAAGAACATATCAATGTCCAGAGTATTGTGATGGGTAATAAAGGGACGAGCTGTTGCACCGCCTGCGATAGTATTGAGGATAGGAGTGTCAACCTCCATATATCCTCTTGAATCAAGATAATTTCTTATAGCAGTCATAATCTGACTTCTGAGAACAAAGGTTCTCTTAACATCAGGATTCATAATCAAATCAACATAACGCTGTCTGTAACGAAGGTCTGTATTTGTCAAACCATGGAATTTTTCAGGAAGAGGTCTTAATGATTTGCTAAGCAATTTAACCTCTGTTGTCCTGACAGAAATCTCGCCTTTCTGGGTTGTGAAAACCTCGCCTGTAACGCCGACAATGTCACCGATATCAAGCTTTTTATATTTTTTGTAAGGATCTTCTCCCATCTCGTCACGCTTAACGCAAAGCTGAATTTTACCCTCACCATCGCGAAGGTCAGCAAAGGACATCTTGCCCATAACACGCTTTGACATAAGACGGCCGGCCAGGGTAACTGTTTTACCCTCAAACTCTGAATAATTTTCGATTATCTCACCTGTATTATTGTCTCTGTCAAACTTTGTAATATCAAAGGGGTTTTCGCCCTCTTCCTGAAGATTTGCAAGCTTTTCGCGGCGAATCTTTAAAACTTCATTCAATTCTTTCTCGGTAGAAACATTTCCACCGTTTTGTTGCATTTGTTCACTCATTATGAATCATACCTCACTTAATATTTTGTCAGAATGTTATTCGATTGCAAGAATTTTATATTCGATAGGACCGTCAGGAGTGTCGATAGTTGCAGTTTCTCCAACGCTCTTACCCTTAATCGCATTAAACAATGGGCACTCGTTAGATATTGTTTTATCATCATCCCCAAGAGGATTTGCCTCGGTAGAACCAACAATTGTATACCATTCCTCTTCGTCAAACTCAACATCCAGAATCTGTACCCTTGTACCAATACCAACTTTTGTTCTGTCTATATCATCAGCGTCTATAAGGATAACATTTTTAAGCATATTCTCGAGCTCGTTAATACGGATTTCAACCTGAGCCTGTTCATTTTTAGCTTCGTCATATTCCGAGTTCTCGGACAGGTCGCCAAAGCCTAATGCTACTTTTATTTTCTCTGACACTTCTTTTCGTTTCTGAGTTTTTAAAAATTCGAGTTCGTCCTCCAATTTCTTTAAACCTTCAGCAGTAAGTGTAATCTTTTTTTCCGCCATTGTATGACCTCCAACTTCGTTGCCTGTAATTTAGGCAACACTTTTCATTATAATATCTTTTCTATTATAATCTAACATAATCCTATTGTCAACTGATTTTTACCTGATGTCCATGATTTAAATGATGCATAACGAATTATTTCGGGATAAACACCCATTAAATATGAAAAATCAAGGTTAAGACCATGGATGTCAAACTTCAGAATTACGCCGTCAATTATAATATCAGAATTAAGCTTTATATGTCTTTTATCAAAATCAATTACCTTTTTAAAGCGATATGGTATCCTGTGACCGTTATCGTATATATCTGGGTATATTCCATAATTCCTGTACAATTCCTCACACAGTTTTTCAGCTTTGCCATGATTATCCGTGATTATACAAAGGTTTTTTGTTTTTAAACAAACATCCACCAATAACTCATAATCCACAAACGCCATATTCTTATCGCAGAGATAGACCGTATCATTGGTAAATTCCATGTGCTTTGCAGTTGCTGATGCACATATTTTCATATATTCAACCGTAAGAGGAATTTGAACCTCTCCCGAATCAGCCCCGCTTTTTTCATTTATTATAATTTCTGCACCCTTATTTTTAAGAAGCCCCTTTGCCAGCATATTTAAAACCTTAAAATACAGTTGCCGGGCAAATTTGACTTTATAATTGGGGGAGGAAATTTCTGCAATGATAAATTTTATTTCACCAATGTTTTTTTCAGCAAGGAGCAAGGGTTTATCATTTTTCTTTTGCACCGATAAAACACCGACATTTATCACCTGTTTAGATATTCTATGGCGGATTTAAGCTGTTCATCCTCCGCTATGGACAATCTGCTTAAGTTCATATATTTTTCCGCACTCATTTTCACCGTTTCATGAGGAGTTATTCCCTCTTCGTGAATGCATACTCCATCAGGGGTGAAATACCTCGCCGTTGTGACAGATAAAATACCATGCTCAGGAATTTCAAACACACCCTGAACAACCCCTTTGCCAAAGGTTTTTTCACCGATATGGTATGCTTTGTCATAATCCTTTAGCGCACCTGTTAAAACCTCGCTTGCTGAGGCACTTCCCATATTAGTCAAAATAACTATGGGAATATCTATGGCATCTGTATTCGCCTTATAATCAACACGGTCTCCCTGTTTATTCTCGGTATAGACTATTACCTTATCTTTTTCTATAAACATATCAGCGATTTTTATAACTTCTTCCATTATACCGCCGGGGTTATTCCTCAAGTCAATAATCAGTTTCTTCATCCCCGAGTCTTTTAACTCCACAAATTTCTTTTGAAAATTATCCCCGACTCCTTCCGAGAACTGACTGATGTTTATTCTGCCGATTCTATCCTGAAGCATTTCTCCTTCCACGTTTGGTATAACAATCTCACGTCTTACGAGTTCAACATCTTCAATTAATCCTGTTGCTTTTCTTAATAAAGTTATTTTAACCGTAGTATTTTCAACGCCTTTTATTCTGGATGATGCATCTGCAATTTCCTCACCCGTAATAGGCTCACCGTCTATCTTTAAAATTTTATCGCCTGTTGTAATCCCCGCCTCCTCTGCAGGTGAGCCTGCTATGGAAGACACAACAGAGATGGTATTATCACTTGTATCATTTTCGATATATATACCCACGCCCTTATAATTTCCCTCTATATCCTGTAGAAATTCGTCCTTTTCCTCTCCCCACAGATATCGGGTATAAGGGTCATCAGTAGCTTTGGCAAGACCTTCAATAGCGTTATTAAAATACTCTTCGCTATCCACATCCTTATAATAAAACTCGTCAAGTGATTTACTCACCATTGCGAATGTAATGAACTTCTCCCACTCGGATGCACCGAATGGGTTTATAATACAAATTGTTGATAAAGCAGTAGCTATAATCAAAACAACAGCACAAAAAACCAAAACCGATTTCTTAATATACATTTTCAGCAACCTTTCATATTATCTAAAAAAACTGCATGGGGTCAACCGCAACTCCGTTAATCAATACTTCAAAATGCAGATGGGGTCCTGTAGAAACCCCCGTAGAGCCAACTCTGCCGATTTGGTCACCTTTATTAACTTTTGCCCCGTTTTTCACCAAAATCGAGCTCATGTGAGCATAGATTGTATTTACTCCGTTTCCGTGGTTTAAAATAACACATTTACCATAGCCGCCGTTTACGTCTGCAAAAACAACCGTTCCGCTATCTGCCGCATAAATGGGGTCACCCTGACCTCCGCCAATATCTACCCCTTTATGAGGCCGAACCTCTCCTGTTACAGGATTTTTTCTTGATAAAGAGAAGTTATCTGTTATATAATGCGATGTTGTTGGCCATTTTAAACTGCCTGACGGAACTTTTCCTGTGTCTGCATCACCGCCTGACGTGTTTATTCCTGCTTCTTTCCTTGCCAGTTCTTCCTGTCTTTCTATCTCATCCAGATATTTTTTATAAGCTTCTTTATCCTTCTTCAATTCAGAAAGATACTTTTCTACATCTTTAACCTTTCCTTCAAGTACAGCAGAGGCAGAATCGTTCTCACTCTTTGCATTTTCCTGCTCTTTTTTCAACTCCTCCTGCTTATCCTTTTTTTCCTGAATCTCCTCTTTTACAGCGTGCATTGAATCAATGATATTTTTATCGTATTCAGCCAACTCACGTGCTATTACAATTTTATCCATAAAATCGGAAATGCTGTCAGAAGAAAATATAAGCTCTAAATAAGAAACATTTGAGTTTTCACAGGTAGCAACAATCCTTGATTTAAACTTTTCCATCTGTGCATTTTCTTTTTCTTCTGCATCCGATAGCTGAACATTTATCTCGCTCAGTTCTTTTTCTATCTCTTTAATCTTCTCATTGTTCTGATGAATTTTATCCCCTAAATCGCCAATCTGCTCTTCATAATTCTTAAGTTCCTTTAAGGCATCATTTTCTTTTCTTTCATAGTCCTTAAGCACTTCATCGGTTTCCACCGCAAAAACAAACATACTTAAAGCAGGGGCAATAACACCCAAAACAAGCAGACATGCAATAACTATTGCAACTATTTTCATTGTCTTTTTACTCATCAAAACACCTCTATACTTTTAAAAATCTCCGAAGAGAAATTCCACTGCCTATAAATCCTATTCCCATTCCTATCAGGGCAAAGCTGACAATAAGCATAAGCCATATATCGCCATATCCTAGAATTTGGGAGAATGCATCAAAAAATATTTCTTTTATCTTGTTCACAGTTGCAACATATCCCCAGCTCACTATCAAAAAGGCTAAAATTGCACCAAGGAAGCCAAGCACTATTCCCTCTACAATGAAGGGACCGCTTATGTAGCCGTTAGATGCACCAACAAAACGCATTATGCTTATTTCATCACTTCTGGACACTATACAGAGTCTTATAGTATTGGCAATTATAAATATAGCTATTAAAGCCAGCATAATCATCAGTATTCCACCAATTCTTCGGGTAGCCGTTGCAAACTGCTTTATATTATCAGCAAGCTCCTGCAGGTCGTTTACCTCTTCCACTCCCGTTATTTCAGCAGCCTCCTGAGATACCCGTGCCGAAACACCAATATCGTCTACTTTTATTATATATGAATCTCTTAATGGATTATCTTCTTCAAAATCCTCAAGGATATACTCCTTGTCTTTATACATGGTTTCCTTTGCACGATTTAACCTGTCCTCTTTTGAAAAGAAGCTGACCTCTGTGACTCCGTCAATTTCCTTAAGCTCCTTTTCTATCTGGCTGATTGTGGAGCCACCCGCGTCACTTGAAAGATACACATTTATCTCGCATTGGCCTTCAATGGTTGTCAGCAGATCATTTATGTTAAGGCTTATAAGCATAAATATTCCAAATATAATAAGCCCTGCCGCAACTATACAGATTGTGGTAAAACTCATCATTCTGTTGCGCCAGATATTCTTAAAACCTTTGCTTAGAAAATAGCCGGTTGCTCTAACCAATATTGTAACCCCCTCGCTGTGTATCACTTATAACTCTGCCTGAATCAAGGACAATAACACGTTTTTTCATCTTATCCACAAGCTCTTTTGCATGGGTTGCAACAATAACTGTTGTGCCGAGCCTGTTTATCCTTTCCAACAAAAGCATAATTTCCTCTGAGGTTTCGGGATCAAGATTTCCGGTAGGCTCGTCTGCAATCAATAGCGGAGGGTTGTTAACCAGAGCCCTTGCCATAGAAACTCTCTGTTGCTCTCCCCCTGATAGCTGATAAGGCTTTGAATCAGCCTTATGCTCCAGTCCAACAAGAGATAATACCTGAGGGACTATATGTTTTATTCTCTTCTTTTTATTTCCCAGAACCTGCATAGCAAATGCTACATTTTCAAATACGGTTGAATCGGGCAATAGCCTGAAATTTTGAAAAACAACACCGATACCTCTGCGAAGTTTAGGGATATTCTTCTTACGCATTAAAGAAAGATTGACCCCGTCTATCACAACTGAACCCTCGGTTGCAGTTTCTTCCCTTAGCAAAAGTTTAATCAGGGTGCTTTTACCCGCTCCCGTAGAGCCAATAAGAAAAACAAATTCACCTTTGTCTATTTTAAGGGAAATGTCTTTCAGGGCATCCACCCCTGTATCTTTGTAGCTTTTTGTTACATTATGTAATTCAATCATTTCCACCATTCCTTAACTAATAACAAAGGCGGAGCATAACGCTCCGCCTCAGAATCTACCAACGGTTTTAAATTCTTGTAGGCTCTGATGTGAGATATTTGTTAACCATCATAGCAACCTTAAATATAATGGCATCGTCAAACTCACGCAGGTCAAGACCTGTGAGCTTTTTAATCTTATCAAGACGATATACAAGAGTATTTCTGTGTACAAACAGTTTTCTTGATGTTTCGGAAACATTAAGATTATTTTCGAAGAACTTCTGAATAGTTCCGATAGTTTCACTGTCAAGAACATTAATAGATTCTTTCTTGAATACTTCATTAAGGAACAACTCGCAAAGCGTGGTAGGCAACTGATATATAAGTCTGCCAATTCCAAGATTGTCATAAGCGATAATGTTCTTCTCGGTATCAAACACCTTGCCAACCTCAAGGGCAACCCTTGATTCACGATATGCCTGTGACAAATCCTGAATATTTTCAACCATGGTTGAAATTCCCACAGATGCAGAAATCATACCCTCGGAGCTTAATGTATCGACAATATTTTGTGCCACCTGAATAATTTCATCATTTGAGGCATCCTGTTTAAACTCCTTGATAACAACACAATCATTATCATCAATACGGATAACAAAATCTGCGTTCTTATCAGGGAATAGATTCTTAAGAATATCCATTACAACATTGTCATTTGATTTTTGTACACGAACAAGGTAAACAACACGATACGCCTCTATTGTAAGGTGAAGCTCCTTTGTACGATATAAAATATCTCCCGACAGAATATTATCAACAATTATATTTTTAACGAAACTGTTTCTGTCGTATTTCTCATCATAGTACTGTTTAATTGTCAGGAAGTGAATTCCAAGGAAGCTACATGCATTGCTTGCAATATCATCATCTCCCTCACAGAAAACAACATATTCATTCTTATTGAATGTTTCAATCCTTTTATAACTGTTGCCGCCAATATGCTTAACCTCTCCGCTTCCGTCAAAAACAGTGAAGATATTGTCGATAACCTGTCCTATACGGCTATCATCGCTGCATGCAATTATAGTTTCAGTTTCATCAATAACACCAACAACACGCTTAACATCTTTCTTTAACTGTGTTAAGGTATTCTGGAACAGTCTGTTTTGCATAATTTACCTCCTACGTAACAAAAAACAGTAGTTCTATAAATATATTAAAGAACAAATTACAATCATTCTATTGTATTATATACCTTTTTTTCACAAAAAGCAAGAAGTTTGTTGAAAATTTATAAAAAAGTCATAAACTTGTTCCCTTGACATCAACTGTTAATTAGGTGTATACTGTTAAAAATGTCATTTTTTTCGCATTTTTTCGTGCAGAAAGGAGCACTTTATGAAATACATTGTTATTCTTATGGATGGCGCGGCAGATACTCCCGTTGATGAACTTGGGGGCAAAACTCCTCTTGAGGTTGCTGTTAAGCCCGCTATCGATAATCTGGCATCTATGGGTGAAATGGGAATGGTAACAACCGTCCCAGAAAATCTGCCTCCCGGAAGTGATGTGGCAAATCTTGCTGTTTTTGGGTATGACCCTCAAAAGTATTATACAGGCCGTTCACCTCTTGAAGCGGCTTCAATCGGAGTTCCTCTTGAACTGACAGATACTACATTCAGGGCAAACCTTGTTACTCTTTCGGATGAGGAAAACTATGCAGAGAAAACCATGGTTGATTACAGTTCTGACGAAATTTCAACCGATGAATCATCCCAGCTTATTTCCGCTTTAAACGATGCACTTAAAACCGACGAATACGAACTTTTCAGCGGTATAAGCTACAGACATCTTATGGTTTGGCACAATAAAGAAAATAAATTTTCTCTTACCCCTCCCCATGATATTTCAGACAGAGTTGTGGGCGAGTATCTTCCGGAGGACGATGTTATACTGACCTTAATGAAGAAAAGTTACGAGATATTAAAGGACCACCCTGTAAACAAAGTCCGAGAGGCAAAGGGGCTTCACCCCGCAAACTCTCTGTGGATATGGGGTAACGGTACAAAGCCTGATCTTGATACATATAAATCACGATTTGGTATTTCTGGAGCTGTTATTTCAGCTGTTGACCTTATAAAAGGAATAGGCAATTGTGCAGAGCTTGACGTAATTGACGTTGAGGGGGCAACAGGTACAGTTCACACCAACTTTGACGGAAAGGCAAAGGCTTCAATTGATGCACTTAAATCAGGGGCTGACTTTTTATATGTTCATCTTGAAGGTGCAGACGAGGCAGGTCACCGTCATGAGATAGAAAATAAGATTAAATCTATCGAAATGATTGATGCTAAAATTGTAGCGCCTATATTGGAATACCTGAAAAATTCTAAAGAGGATTACAACATGCTCATTATGCCTGACCACCCTACCCCTCTTGCGCTGAGAACTCACACATCCGACCCAGTGCCTTATATTTTATATAAGAGCAAGGACGAACCATACAATACCAAGAGAAGTTATACTGAAGCAGAGGCGAAAAACACAGGAATTTACAGAGCTTTGGGACATACTCTTATTAACGATTTGCTTGATATTAAATAATATTAAATATTGTTAAAAAGTTCTTGATTTTTTCCATTTTTTTTGATATTATATTATGGTGTGTTGTTTCACACAAATGATTTTACTTTGACTTATAATTGAAATGAGGTATAGTTATGCCAACAAAAGTTGTTATCGGCGCCCAGTGGGGTGACGAAGGAAAAGGAAAAACAATAGATATTCTTGCATCAAAGGCTGATGTTGTTGTTCGTACATCAGGGGGTAACAATGCGGGGCATACCATTGAGGCGGACGGAGTAACCTACAAACTCCATTTAATGCCATCAGGTATCCTTAACCCGACTACATTAAACATCATCGGCACCGGTGTTGTTGTTGACCCTAAGGTTCTGCTTGCGGAAATTGACGGTATGGAAAGCAAGGGTATCAGCACAAAGAACTTGAAAATTGATGCACGTGCTCATGTTATTATGCCATATCATATTGAGCTTGACGGATTATCAGAATCCGCAAGAGGCAAAAGTGATATCGGAACTACCAAAAAAGGTATTGGTCCTTGCTATATGGATAAAGCTGAAAGAAGCGGAATCCGTATGTGCGACCTTATTAACCCTGAAAAGTTCGCTGCTGTTGTTACTGAAAATCTTAAAATAAAAAATAAGATTATCGAACTGGTTTACGGCGGTACTCCTCTTGACCCTGACGCAGTTATTAAGGAATACAGCGAGTATGCAAAGCGTCTTGCTCCTTATGTTGCAGACACCACTCCTGTTCTTTACGAAAGCATTAAAGCAGGCAAGAACGTTCTCTTTGAGGGTGCACAGGGAATCTTACTTGATATCGACCTTGGAACATATCCTTTCGTTACATCTTCCCATCCTATTTCAGGCGGTGTATGTGTAGGAAGCGGTATCGGACCTACTATGATTGACGAGTGTATCGGTGTTTTAAAGGGATATACAACCCGTGTTGGTAATGGTCCTTTCCCAACTGAATTAGATGACGAAATCGGCGAGGCTATCCGTCAGAAAGGTCATGAATTCGGTACAACAACAGGTCGTCCAAGAAGAACAGGCTGGTTTGACGTTGTTATTGCAAAGTACGCTGTTCGCACAAGCTCACTTACTTCAATTGTTTTGAATAAGATTGACCCCCTTGGCGGCCTTGACAAGATTAAGCTTTGTGTTGCTTATAATAAAAACGGCGAAATCACAACAGACTTCCCTCCTACACTTGAAGAACTTGCACAGTGCGTTCCTGTATACGAGGAGATGGATGGCTGGAAAGAAGACATCAGCAATGTAAAGAAGTTCGAAGACCTTCCTGAGGCTGCAAAGAAATATATTCTCAGAATTGAAGAGCTTTGCGACTGTCGGATTTCTTCTATCGGTGTTGGACCCGGTCGTGACCAAAACATTGACCGTTAATTTATAAAAACTTATCAGCCCACGGATAGGTTATTAAAAATTTTGTGGGAAGAAAGGCGATTGAGAGCATGGCTGCAAACTCACCTTCAGAAAAAACAAAAAGTGCTGCAAAGGCAAAAAAAGAAGAAACTCAAATTCTCACATATAAAGGTAAACCTTTGGTTCGCTCCGGAAACGTTATTTACTACGGAAATCCCGAGGATAAATATGTGGTTACTTTCAGATTAGAGGACCAGGAACCTTTGGGGGATTTACAGATTGCAAAAAGAGTTATCATTGAGTTAAAGACCAACGAAGGAAAAAAATCTCAGCTTATTCGTCAGGCTGAACGAGAAGGCCTTTACAGAGCCTTTGATATTGGAATGTTTTGGCTTGAACAGGCACTTGAAATGGCTTAGTATAAAGAGAAGGGCGGCTTCATTAAGAAGTCGCCCTCAGCGTGTCGATAAACCTATCGACACGCTGGCAGATGTTGAAAAAGGAAGTTATATTTTGTGAAATCGTTTTCGTCGCTGTACGGTGGTACTGCAGAGAACGATTTCGCAAAAAGCAAGCAACCGCAAGGATTACTCGAT
>JAZQKJ010000019.1:0-35393 GCA_045542095.1 Ructibacterium sp. | reverse complement strand
TAAGATTATAAAAGAAAATCCCAATGCAAAGCACATTATTACCTTTATGAAATACAAGGAGCAGGCTAATGGTTGCATGATACACTATGGAAATACTGAGGGCTGTGACTATATGAAAGGTGAGGACATAGTAGTTATAGGGACACCACACTACAACGAAATGGTGTACAAACTCTTTGCGGCACATCTAAATATAGATGTAAATACAAAAATGAAGTTTTTGGAAGTGGAAGAGGAGTGCTACAAATATTGGCTCCATACCTACGAAGAGTCCAACCTACGAAAAATTCAACTATGGCTGCTCAAATCCGAACTCATACAAGCTGTGGGTAGAGCAGACTACTTCGATACCCCTGCACAGTAAAGCTATACGCTTCAATCCCACTCCCCCAAGCGGAGATTGTGGAAGTGAGGTTATAATATAAATCTAATGTAAAAAACTACGATTTTATAATTGTAATTGATGATATTTAGACTTTAATACAAATTTTTTATACATAGAATATAATTATAAAAACCATGATATCATTTTAACTTACGCTATAGTGAAAAATCAGGTGGAAAAAGGGCAGTAAAGCTAAAAATGAAGAGTTGAAAACACATATTTGGCTGGTATATAATTTTATAAAAAATAAATAGGGAGTTGGAGATATGAAGTTAAAGAAAGTATTTGCCATAGTTATTTCGATTATAATGATTATGTCAGTGCCGGTGGTTTTTGCGGAGGAAATAGCAAACTATACAACTTCAAAAGTTGTGGTTAATGGGACAGAGCTCTCTTTTGAAGCATATAACATAAATGACAATAACTATTTCAAGCTTCGCGATGTTGCAAAGGCGGTTTCAGGAAGTGAAAAGCAGTTCGAGGTAAGATGGGATGAAGAAGCTAACGCAATAAATTTGATTTCGGGCAAAAGCTATACCACAGTGGGCGGAGAGCTTGCAGCAGGCGATGGTACACAAAAGGAAGCGGAAAAGTCAACTGCTCAAATCAGGCTGAATGGCGAATGGATTGAAAAGGACAGGCTTAATGCATACACCATAAATGATAATAACTATTTTAAGTTAAGAGATTTAGGAGTGTTATTCAATTTTAATGTATCCTGGGACGAAAACGCCAACTGTATCACCATTAACACATCAGAAGCCTATGGTGATGACGGTAGCACAGTTCCTAACTACAATATAACCGTTTCAGTAGTTAAGGATAATAAAAATGCGATATACTGCCTTACCACCGACGATGGATATGCCTATACTACAGAGTGGCTTGATAAAAAGCTGAAAGAGCATGGAATGGTTGCTACAATGGGTCTGGTTACAGATTGGATGGGAAAAGAAAATCTTATGACGTGGAAACAAGCTCAGGATTATGTTAAATCAGGCAGATGGGGAGTTGCCAGCCACACAAAAGCTCACAGACAGGCAGAATTCAATAATTTGACAGAACAGGAGCTTGAAACAGAAATTAATGATGGCAGAAATATACTTTTAAGCAAATTTCCCACACAAAAGATTTTGAGTATGTACACTCCCGGCGGAGTAACAAGCGAGAAGATAATAAGTAAAGTAAAAGAAAATCATTTGATATTAAGGCATGCAGGAGGAGGGAACAACTACCTTCCTATTACAGCGAACGGTCTTTTAGCATTAAAATCACAGGCAGTTTTCAACAGTACATCTGTCGAAACAATGAAAGCATGGATCGATTCTGCAATTGAAAACGGTGGATGGGTTGTAGAAATGTGGCATGGTGTTGGACTTTATGATGGGGCTAGCTGGGGCGGAAACCTGCCAGAGGGATATGCTGAGCAACACTTGGAATATGTGGCAGAGAAGATGAAAGAAGGCAAGCTTTGGGTTACAACCTTGGATGAAGCTGCAATTTATCTGTCTCAATACAATAATGCGAACCTCTCAATGATTTCAAAAACTGCTGATACAGTAGAATTCTCATTGACGGATGGTCTTGATGATAAAATATATGATGCTGAACTTACAGTGAATATCGAAATTCCAAATGGTTATAACGAGGCTGTGGTTGTTCAGGGGAGTAAAACACTTAAAACTGCAGTTGCGGATAGAAAAGTGATGGTAAACGTGAAGCCGGATGGTGATAATGTTATAGCTAAATTTAATTAAGATAAAACTCCCGATACAGGGAGTTTCAGCGTGTCGATAAACCTGTCGACACGCTGGCAGATGTTGAAAAAGGAAGTTATATTTTGTGAAATCGTTTTCGTCGCTGTACAGTGGTACTGTAGAGAACGATTTCGCAAAAAGCAAGCAACCGCAAGGAAAACTCGATGTCTTTCTTGCGGTTATTTCGTTTATATATGCGGACAGTCTAGGATACATGTCCTTGCAAATTATCTTTTTATATTTTAATATTTGCGGCAGAACGACTTTTTAGACAGTCTGAAGCTCCCGATACAGGGAGTTTTATCTTATGTAGGAAAATCAGGTGAAAAAAGGGTATAAAAGTTAAAAATGAAGAGTTGAAAAGACGTATTTAGTTGGCGTATAATTTGGTTAAAAATATTTAGTTGGTTTAAAAGAAAAGGTATAAGAAATATCTTGGAGGCATGTGAAATGGATATTGAAAAAGCAAAAAAGTTAATAAAAGATTATTCATATACTGATTATACAAAAATGCTCAAAGAGCCTGAGGGAAGAATTGTTGACCATTTTATTGTTCCCGGAGCGGGTTATTCTAAGTCCTTGTGGGATTGGGATTGTTGGCTGGCAAATATTGCAATAAGACAGATTTTAACGGATACAAATCAATCTGATGCTGATTTTTTAAAGTATGAAAGAGGAACTGTAACTAATTTCTTTCATAACGAATTGCCCGACGGAAGAATTCCAACTGATATGAATCCAAGAACCACCAGCTATGACTTTTTTGGAGATAACTGTAATCCCCATAAGCCATGTCTTGCACAGCACGTTGCATTTATATTCAGGGAAACCAACGAAGATACAGAGTGGTTTTTACCCTATACGGATCATTTAGTTAAATTTCTTGAGTATTACATGACAAAAATGAGGCACAAAGAAACAGGACTTTATTTCTGGATAAGTGATGCGGGAATTGGTGTCGATAATGACCCTTGTACTTTTGACAGACCTTTAAACAGTTCTGCGTCTATTTATCTTAATTGCTTTATGTATAAGGAACTTCTTGCCGCAGTGTATGTGCTTAAACTATGTAATGTAGATGCGGAAAAATATGAAAAAGAAGCAGAGAATTTAAAGAAAGCAGTTCGGGAACATTTGTGGGATGAAAGAGACGGATTTTATTACAGTGCGGACCTGAATTTAATTCCATTTGACCCAACAAAAGAAATTCACGCTGGGGCACCTCGGCATTGGCACTGTCTTATTCAGAAAATAGGCGTATGGTCAGGATTTTTAGCTATGTGGGCAGGCATTGCAACTCAAGAGCAAGCAGAAAGAATGGTTTATGAAAATTTGCTTGATGACAGATTATTCAATTCTCCTTACGGAGTTCGTACTTTAACGCCACTTGATAAAATGTATTCCATAAAGAAAACAGGAAATCCGTCCTGTTGGCTCGGTCCAATATGGGGAATTTCAAATTATATGGTATTTATGGGTCTTTTGAACTACGGCTTTGAAAAAGAGGCAAAGGAGCTTTGTGAAAAAACAATACTGCTTTTCGGTAAAGATATAGAAAAACAGGGGTGTATGAGTGAATACTATCATCCTGATACAGGGGAGAGTGTCAATAACCCAGGATTTCAGAACTGGAATTTGCTGTCGCTGGGAATGATAGCTTATTTGGATAACAATAAATGGATAAAAGAGTTTTAGGCTGACTATGTTTTAAATAAAAAAGTAAAAAAGTCAATATAAAAAAATAGAGGTGTTTTTTATGAAAATCGGTGTATTGGTTTTATTAACCGATGAAATTGAAAAAGAAATTAAAAAAGTGCATGATTTTGGTTTGCAATCATGCCAGTTGTGCAGCACAACTCCCGACCATTTTACTGAAGAAATGGCTCAAAGACTAATTGCTGCGACAAAAGAGTATGATGTTGAGGTTTCAGGTTTTTGGTGCAGCTGGTCAGGTCCAAGAGTATGGGACTTTTACAGCGGTCCGCATACTTTGGGTATTGTTCCCGCTGAATACCGTCACATGAGATTGGAAGAATTGAAGAAAGGTTCTGATTTTGCTAAGATGGTTGGAATTCCTCAGCTAATTACTCATGTTGGATTTATTCCGGAGGTTCCCACAACAACAGAGTATGAGTCTCTTATCTGTGCATTGAAGCACATTGCGGGCTACTGCAAGAAGAACGGTCAGAGCTTCTTATTTGAAACAGGTCAGGAAACACCTGTTACGTTGAGAAGAGCAATTGAAGACGTAGGAACAGGAAATCTTGGTATTAACCTTGACTCTGCTAACCTTATTCTTTACGGAAAGGCTAACCCTGTTGATGCACTTGATGTTTTTGGTGAATATGTTATGAATACACATATTAAAGACGGACTTTATCCAACGGATGGTAAAAACCTTGGCAGAGAAGTTCCAATTGGCGAAGGTAAGGTTAATTTCCCTGTATACATAAAGAAACTCAAGGAAATAGGCTATGACGGATGTCTTACTATTGAAAGAGAAATCTCGGGCGAGCAACAGATTGAAGATATAAGAAAGGCAAAAGTTTATCTCGAGAAATTGATTGCGGAAGCATAGAAAAAAGGAGAATTTATCATGTTAAAATATGCTATTTTAGGTTTTGGCGGACTTGGAAAAGTTCATTTCGGTAACAGAAAGGCGATTGAAGAACGTACAGGTGCTGAGTTGGTTGCAATATGTGATGTTGAACAGAGCGCATTTGAAAATAATACTTCAACAAATCTTGGTGATGACAATTCTGTTCTTGACCTTTCAGGTTTAAATCTCTATAATGACGCTGTCGACATGCTTGAAAAGGAAGAACTTGACTTTATCATTTCTGCCCTGCCTACATTTATTCATGAAAAGTATGCAGTAATGGCAATGGAGAAGGGAATCAATGTTTTCTCCGAAAAACCCATGGCAATCAGTTATGAGCAGGGAAAGAATATGCTTGAAACTGCAAGAAAGAATAATGTTAAGCTTATGATTGGTCAGTGCGTAAGGTATTTCGGTAGCTATGATTATATTAAAAAGCTTATTGACAGCAAGGAATACGGTAAGGTTATTGACGCTGAATTTTACAGACTCGGTACGGCACCGCGTTGGAGCTGGCATAACTGGTTTATGGACGAATCTTTGAGCGGTGGTGCTGCACTTGATTTACATGTTCATGACCTTGATTTTATAAATTACGCATTTGGAAGACCTAACGCAGTATGCTCAATAGCTGCTAATTATGTTACTAAGCATGATTCTATTCAGACAATTTATTACTATGATGATGTTACAGTGACAGCGAAGGGAGCTTGGGGATATGCAGGTACATATCCGTTCCACTCCGAGTTCCGTGTACGATTTGAAAAGGCTACCTTTGAGTTGAATTCAAAAGGATTTTTGTGTTATCTTGATGAGGGAGAACCGCAGAAACTCGGACCTTTTGGTGTTGACGGATATGTTGAAGAAGTTGTAGATTTCATCAACTGCATAGAAAATAATACTGAAAGCAAAGTAAATCCGCCCGAATCCTCTTTACAAACTATTGAAATTGCTCTTGCTGAAAAGAAATCAGCCGATATGGGAGAAATAATTAAATTATAATTTAAACGGAAAAGAGAGATAACTATGTATATATTATTCGATGATTTCAGGGCATCAGACGAAAACAAACAACCATATTCTTTTTCAGCAGAGAGACATACACCTATTGAAAATCTGCATACATGGGTTAAGGACGATACATTCCATCTGGCATCTATCGGAAACAGACTTATATTAAACACGCCGAAATTTCTAAACGGTGAATTCGCAATGAATTTCAAAATTACTTATATGTCAGAAATCAGACCGAAATTCATGATATTTTTTGGCTATGATGAATGCACAAGAAAGGGAAATGCGATATATTTCACCTATGATTTGGAAAATACGGTTACAATTTCTCTTTTGAGTGTTCACAACAATTATGTAACGGTCTTAGAGTCAGCAGATACACATATAGACTCTCCCTTAATTGAGGATACATATTATTTATATGAATTAAAAGCCGAAGATAACAAGGTCTGCGGAAGTATTGCCGGTGTTAACTTTTCCTTTGCAGTTGATGCAAAGAAAGGAAAGCTGGCAATAGAACGCGGAGATTTTATCGGTGAGTTGATTATTGAGAGCGTAAGTTTTACATCTTCCGATGAGTTTGAAAGCGAAAATGTGATATCTGAGACAACGGTTGATATTCCGTTGGTAAACGGCGGAGATATTCCTTATACATTAACATGGAGGGTGGACAAGACAGAGGGGGAATATTATTTAACGGCAAAACTTGACGGTGGTACAAAGACAAGAAAAGTGAACCGTGAGGACAGACCCGGACAGTATGTAGCTGAAAGGGACTTTATGACGTCGCCTTATATCGGTCTTGGTTCGAAAGATAAATTAAGCGCTAACTATTGTATTGCAAGAGGTGAAAAAGCATTCATTGATCCCAATATATATTGGGAATGTCAGAAGGGTTTTTTTGGAGATACCGAAATACCGATTATGAATACATATAAAATTCCTGAGTGTTTGCTTTGCGATGATTTAGAGATTGTGTTCGGGTATGAAAATCTCAGCTGTTCAGGTTATCTTACCCAGGTAGGCGGTTGCGAATTTCGTTTTACACCTAATGGTGAATTGATTTATGCAGGCGATGCAGCGGATGGACGTGACATCTTTGAATTATATTCACAGAAAGACAAATTTGCACTTTCATTTGTGCCAGATGACTGTTATAAAAGAGATGAGGTAATTGAGCACATCAAGTATAATCATTATTTTGATGTAAGCGAGGATATCGAATTTACTTTTGTGATGAAAACAATGAACGATACCGACTATATTGATATTAAGGCATTTGTTCTTAATGCTTATGAAACAGAAAGACTTGGAGAATATCCTGTTGATATAACTGTGGACAAGTGGGATTACGGGTACAATCAACTTACAAGTAAAATCCATGTTCCAAAGATGGAAATAGGCGTATGGAAAGTAGAATTTAAGGTTTATTTCGGCGGAAAAGAGCATAAGCGTTATGTTAAGGTTTTCGAGGTGTTTGATAATAATTCTGACATCAATCCTGCTATTGCAAGCGGCTTGCCCTTCACATTCTCAATGCCAAATGAGCAGAAGTGGCTTATGAGAAACGCATTCGATTTATGGACCCCTATGAAATCCTGCGACTTGGTGCACTATTATAACTGTATTACCGATACACCTTTAGAGGCACAGATAAGAAAACCCTGGACGATGATTAAAAAGTTCAAAAGAGAATGGTTTGCATGGATTTCTTCAAGGACCTGTAAGGACTGGAATTTGGACAATTATCATGATGTTGTGGAGAACTGCGACTATCTCTTCTGTTCAAATAAAGAAAAGGTTATGGATTTAAGCCAGAGCGGACTCTATCCTATCCGTCAGGACCATCATTTGTATGCTAACTTTATGATGAGAGAAGAGCAGCGAGTGGGAATGCTTGATGAATTTCTTGCAAAAAATCCTGAAATTGCTCAAAAAGTGGATTATAAGCCGGGGATGAAATTCACGTATGAGCATTTTGTAAATCTCATGCAGACCTGTCCTACAGAGTGGGTTGATTTCCAGAACAAAAAGGGTATTGAGCTTGTAAAGGAACAAAATGAGGAAATTTCACAAATCAATCCTAAGGTTAAGCGTTCAATTTACGGACCCATCAACCCTTATGTTACCCCGACGCTAACCAATTATTCGCTGAAAACTTACTGTAATGATGATTATGAGGCACTTTCGAAGGACATGTTCACAGGCTTTGCCATTTTTGAAGATTATCCTTATTCATGTGCCTATCAGACTTACAGAGGCGCGTTTATGGTGATGACAATTCTTCTGCATTCACCTGAACTTACAATCTATCCTGAACAGTATCAGGGCGGCAGAGGCGGATGTATAGACGGTGCAGTTAAGTTTGCACATGCACCTATGGGTAAATATGATGTTGAGCCGTATCAGAATTCAACACATGCCTTTGAATTTGTGTTTAATACGGCACATAGACTCTCTGACGGCTATCACTATTGGAATACTTATGGTTTCCATAGAGGAGCAACCCTGATTCCGGGATTGGTACTTGACTGGAGATATGTATTGGAAAATAAGCCCAAGAAACCGCTCAAATCCACAGCATTCCTTGCTGAATACACAGATAAGGAAGATATGTTTGAAATATCGGCAGTAAATGAAGAACGAAGAAACTGCTATATCACAAACCCCAGTGAAATGGGACATGGCCTTGTTTTTGAATGTACAAGAGAGGCGGGCGTACCCAATGGCTTTGCACTCAAATACGATGTGCTTTCACAGCTTTCAGCTGAAGAGTGTGATGTAATTATTCTTCCGAATCTCAAATATGCCGAAAAAGAGGTTATTGGCGAAATCAGAAGACTTTATAATGAAGGGGTTAACCTTATTGCAGTGTCTGATATCAGCGGTCTTGAGGATATATTCGGAGTAACTCCTGCTGAAAGAGTTTCTAAGCTTAACTGTGTATGTTATGGCGGTGAGAACGAATATGTACGAGAGCATGATGCCAAGCTTTTGTATAAGCCTTCTGCAGCAGAGGTTGTTATGGTATCTGACAACGGTGAAGAACTGATTATGAAAACAGACAGAACAGCTATAATAAATACCTCGGTAACTAATCTTGGCTGTGCTGATTCTCAGTATATGGGACACGCAAAAGCTCCTCACATAATAGGAAGACTTTTGAGAAAAGCTGTAAAAGATATGCTAAGACAACTTTCTTCACCTTTGGCACTTGGTGAAAATGTCGGTGTAACACTTTTTGAAACTCAGGATAATAGGCAAATGCTTCTTGCGATTGACTATACACCGTTTGATAATAAAGACCGTGATACAAAAGAAGCGGTTATTAAGATTAATGCTGATGGTGTTACAGATGTTAAATGTGACCGAGAAATTTTTGTCGGTAAAAAGAACGGTACGGTCAAAGAAGTAAGATTTAACATATTAGAGCATGAGTCGGTATTCATTGAGTTTTGTACAGATAAATAAATAATTTAAAGGACTGTAGGCAATCTGATTAAAAATCGAATTGCTACAGTCCCTTTTGTTTTATACTATAATGTCGCTGTCTGATTTTGGAATTGTAATTGATACACACAGACCGCCGATTTCTGCCTTTGAAACCTTAACTCCGTATTTATCTCCAAACAGCAGATGTATTCGTGAATTGATATTTGCAAGACCGATGTGCTTTTGTTTTTTCTGAACCTCTGATGAGATAGACTGATTAAGCTTTGTAATTTCCTCATCACTCATACCCAATCCATCATCTGAAACAGTGATGTGCAGGTCTTTTTCGTCTGAAGTAATATCAATATAAATATTACCCTTTCTGTCCAGATGCCTTATTCCATGTTCAAGAGAATTCTCGATAATGGGTTGAAGAGTAAGACGAAGAATATCACACTCTGTTATATCTTTATCGATATTCCAATGTGCGTCAAACTTATCAGTATAATGAATTTTACACAGAGAAATATATGTCCTTGTGTGGTCGACCTCCTCCTGAACCGTTGTAAGATTGGTGTTGATATTTATTCCGTTTTTAACAAGCTTGCCAAGTAGGGCAAGCATTTTTGAAATATCGTTGTTTTCACTCATATGCTTGTAGCACTGCCAGTTAATCAAATCAAGTGTGTTGCATAAAAAGTGTGAGTTTATCTGGGATTGCAAAGCTGTGGTTGTTGCACGTTTAAGCTTTTTAAGCTGCTCGGCAAGTTTTAATTCAAGCTCGGTATCGGTGTTTGTTCCGCCGATAATATTGTTCATAATGTAACTTATTTCATTTTTACGCATTTTCTGTTCATCACGTTTCTCGGGGTAGTCAATCAAAAGAATAATCTTTTTTATTGCATCAAATGAAATAGTAGACATGAGAAGAGCAATCCCTATACAGAGTAAAATTATAATAAAAAGTATCAGTTTTAAGCTTACAAACTCTTTTTTTATGGAGGATTGATATATGTCTTCGGGAACAAAAGAGAGATATGTAATATTTTCGGATGACGAATTGCAGAAGGTAGTGTGATTTTTTTCGTTATTTATTATTATTGTCGATGTTCCTGATTCGTTAAGGGAGAAACACTCTGTTAATTCGCATAAATCACTTGTTTTTTGTCCTATAAAAGACTGATTATCAGAAAAGGCAACCACGTCATTGTGAAGTATAATCAAATTATCTTTTGAATTATTTTTTTGGATAATATCACAAAGCTCGTCTATATTCAGGTTAATGATGACAGCACCGTTTTTTCTCGATCCAGAAAACATTGGCTTTATCACAGTGAAAAAATAAGGATAATTATCGTTTTTTATTCTCGGAATAAAAATAAGCTCATGAGTTGAGGCTTTATTATAATCCGAAAGCCAGTTTTTATCGGAAAAGGTGTCGGCGGCAGAGATGCCTTCATAAGTAATAATATTGTTGTTTATCTCGGAAAAAACATAGATTGAATCAATGTACGAGTAAATATTTGTAATGTTGAGTATCTTATTTTGAATTACTTCATCGTATGATAACTGATGCTGATAATTGGCGTCCTGCATGAATAACTCAACGGTATTGTCAAGAGAAAGCTGGACAGTATTTTGCTTTGTTTCCAGGATAATATTATCAATTACTGCGGTCAGGGTACAAATATTTTTTATACTCTCGCTGTCTATATTCCTTTTCAAGCTTGCAGTAAAATAGTTGTAACACAGAAAGACTATTATTAAAATCGGTATTAAAAATACAGCGAGAATTTTAATAAGGTTTTTAAAAAATATACTGTTAAGACCGTAAGCCTTTAAAAAATAGGAGAAGCTTCTCTCAAGTGGTTTCATCTGTCAGATACCTCCTTACAAACTCTTTAGGAGAACAGCCCATGTGAGATTTGAACAAGCGCAGGAAATAGGTGTGGCTCTGATATCCAATCATCTCCGAAATTTCCGAAATGGTATATTTTCTTGTTTTTAAAAGCTCAATAGCATATTTTAGCCGCAGATCTATAATATAGTCGATAAATTTAACACCTGTACATTGTTTGAAAAACTTTGAAAAATATACATAATTAAGGTTAACGTGAGAGGCAACATCATAAAGAGAGATATCACGTGTAAAGTTTTGTTCAATAAAGGCAGTTGCTTTCAGAATAATAAAATCCGTGCTGTTTTGAGTATCGGGTGTATATTCTTTTTTATTAAACTGATCTGAAAAAGCTTTCAGTCCTTTAACTGTTGAATGTATGGAAAATTCAGCCTGTAAATCAAAGTTTTCTTCAATAAGAGCGATAAGCTTATCTGCAATACTTTGTTCAAGTATGTTGCCTACATAAACAAAATCAAGGCTCTCATTATCGGGAGCGAGAAAATAGAATTTGTTCAGAGGGTTTTTGGCAAGTGTCCCCGCATCATTTAAGATGTTGGAAACAGCATCATAAAATTGTCCTTTGCCATAGCTCCAGTTGTTTTCCAGAAAGGCAGTAAGATTGGAAAATTTTATTGATACCAGGGTGTAGCTGCAGTTGTCAGAATCAAGTGCAGTTTGTTCCAAAAGACCTTTTGCCTTATTTATTGTAATCATATTATTTCGGATATCAACAAGAGTCTTACAGATAATATACGCATCGGAATCATGACTTTCCATACTTTTCATTGCATGCTTTGATCTTATATCAAATAAAGCACCTGATAATTCTTTAAAATCTATAGGTTTCAGCAAATAACGGTGTACATTGTATTTAAGCGCCTCGGTGGCATACTCAAAATCCCTGTAACCGCTGATAATCATAATGTCAATGCTTTTGTTTTCGGCATGAAGGGCTTTAATAATGTCAAGACCATTCATGTCAGGCATATTTATATCCGTAATAAGAATATTCACCTGATTTGAACGGACGAACTCAAGTGCGTCCCTGCCTCTTGTAAACATTGCAATAACATTAAAATCATTACTTGTCTCGGAAATATAATGTGAAAGACCGCGTGTGATTTCTATTTCGTCATCAACTATTACCACATTCAAACGCATACTGAAACCTGCCTTTCTGAATTGTTAATTTATTTATATTATAAAGCAAAATCTCAAAAAGTCAATGCACGCAGAAATTGGCTAAATGTTAAAAAAAGATAGTTTTTTTAACATTCTTCTCATTAATAAGCGGTTTTATAAGTGAAAATTGATAACGCTTGCAAAAAAACTGCCCAAAATCAATTTTTGTCAAAAAAAATCAAGTAAAAAAAAGGTAGAAAAGCTAAAAATGAAGAGTTGAAAACACGCGTTTGATTGGTTTATAATTTTAGTGAAAGTAATAAAATGTTAAAATTTTGATTTTGGAGGAATGTAAAAATGAAACTAAACATTAAGAAGATGATATCATCAGTAATTGTATTTGCAATGCTGGCGGCAATGCTTCCGCAGATTGCCTTTGCTGCGGATATCACCTGGGACGCAAGAACAAATCCTGTTGATTTAAGAGTGGGTATCTTAGCCGATTCTCATGTAACATCAGCGGATAATGTTCATGAATTCAATCGTCCTATAAAGGCTTTCAGCCAGATTGATGCAAACATGGACGCAGTATTACTTACAGGCGACATTATATATGGTGCAGAGTCAGCACAGCAGTCACATTTTGAAAATTGCTATGATATAATCAAGGATAATTATGATAATTATTTTGACCCTGCCAAGACCCCGATGCTTTATGCCATGGGTAATCATGAAATTCCGCTCAACGGAAAAGATGACAAGGCAGAATTTGCTTATGAGGCATTTAAAAATAAGATTGGCGAGCTTAATCAGACCAATGTTATTAACGGTTATACATTTATAACCGCGGCACCTCAGGATTATTTCGGTGTTTTAACACCTGAAACGGAAGAGTATATTATGAGTGCGGCAAATGCGGCTATTGCCAAAGATGCAAATAAGCCTGTATTCCTCGCAATCCACCATCCGACAAATGACCAGTATGGTACAAACAATAGTTGTTATTCAGACACTTTCTATGAATGGTTACACAGCACACCGCAGATGGTTATGTTTACAGCACATACTCACAACACAGGTCAGTCACCAAGTATAATCAAACAGGTTGAGGGCGGATATACTGTTGTGTGCGTTCCGTTTTCGGGAAACTCAAAATACAACTTTCGTTCGGGCGGAGTAACTGCAGTTCTTGATGATGTTAAAAAAGCAGACAGCAGATACGACTGGAACTGTGCAAGAGAGTCTATTCTTCTTGAAGCCAAAGGGAACAAGGTTAAGATTTTTGTAATGGATGCCTTAAACGGCAGATATGTGGGCGATCCGTATGAAATAGACATCCCCGCTCTTGTTGCAGGTACAGGCTACAAGTATACAGACGAAAGATTTGAAAAAAGTACAGGTCCCGAATTCCCTGCAAATGCAGAGCTTACTGTAACAGAAGATTCTGAAAATCAGGGAACAATTAAGGTTGAGTTTTCAAACAACGCTGTAAAGGACGAAGAATCACAGCCGGGGTATCAGGACGATTTTGTATTTGGTTATAGGATTAATGTTGAGGACAAATTGGGCGGATATGTTTTAAAGAGCGTTGTTGTAGCGGGAGAGTTCTATCTTCCCGAAGAAAAACATTCCGCGGCTCTTGCCACAACATTCGACGGGCTTGAAGCAGGAAAAACATATACAATAAGCGTAGCTCCCGTGTCTGCGTTTTTAGCAGAGGGAAAAGCCTTAAGAAAAGAAATTACAATCAGTGGAGAAAGAGCAACATATACAAAGCTTGCTGAATGGACTTTGAGGGCAGACTCTGCTGTTACAAAAAATATCGACGGAACAGATTACAGAGTGATTGAAAATAATATTGATAAGGAAAAATATCCTATCAATCTGCAGAAGGATTCATTATATCAGCATGAGCTTTTGCCGATAGATGACGCTGTATATTCACAGCTTTATTATACAGAGCCGTTTTCGAAAGGCAATCCTGTTTACGGCCATTATCCTGTAATCAATTCAGGTAATCTGGCGGCTTCATTAAATGACGGTTTTACAATAGATTCATGGGTTAATATTAAAAGAACGGGACAAACAAAGCTTTTTGGTGTTTATGATTATAATGCAGAGACGAAGAAATATACTCCTAAATTCCAGATTGCATTTGACCCTTCAGACACCAACGGCGGTATCAAAATAGAAAGACAGACTACCGACGGAACAAATACAACAAAGGTATCTAAATTTGCAGGCAGAATAAACTATGCTGAATGGCATCATATTTCTGCAGCAGTAAGTAAAGCGGGAGAGGTTCCTGTGCTTACCTTTTATATTGACGGTGAAAAGAAGTCACTGTCTACATTGAGTGCCTATAATACTGCGTCAGCTACCGATACAGCTGTTGAATTTGATACAGACGATATGGTGGTATTTGCAGGACCGGGAAGCTGGGCGGATGCATCGGCTACAAGAATTTCGGATTCTGCAATATACAGTGACCAGTTACCTGAAGGAGCTGTAATAGACAACTATTATAAACATGCAGGAGATTTTGACCATATATTTGACGTAAAGATTGAAAATACAAGCGGTACGGTTATTCCTTATTCATCTTTAAAAACTATCAAAAAAGACGATGTAAAGAGAATTACTGTTGATTTATCGGGCACAGCTAACGTATCAAAAGATAATTTTGAAATTTATAATGTTACAGACGGAAATACGGTTGGCTTTAATTACAGAGTTGACGGTACAACTGCGGTAATAGCAGGCTTTGAGCTTGAAGAAAACAAATCTTATAAGCTTACTGTCAGAAATATTAAGGATGCCGAAGGCAATTTAATGAGATGCACAAATCAGGTGCTTGAATTTGCCACAGCTACAAGCAAATACAATTATACAAAGCTTGCCGAATGGACCCCAAGGGCAAATTCACTGGTTTCAAAAACTGTGGACGGAAAGACATATACCATAATCGAAAATAATGCAGACAGCGAAAAGGGAATGATAGATTATCAGGCGAGCACAAATAATACTCTGTATCCAATAAGTGATAACATATATGAAGAAATTTACAGAACTCAGCCTATAAGCGGCAGCTATTCATATCATCCTATTTTGAAGAGTAGTTATATGCCGCCTGCAATGAACGATGGTTTTACTTTTGAATCATGGGTAAACTTAAATGAAACATCGGGCGGTGCAAACCATTTGCTCAATGTATACAGCAGCAGTGCCAATACTGAAACTCTCAAACGCCAGCCCAAACTGCGACTCAGCTATAATCAATATGGACAGATAACATTAACCAGACAAACAAAGAGTGAGGATGACACTTATGTCAATGCTTACAAACAGACTACATCAGGTATGCACGCTGTAGCTAAATGGTGTCATTTGGCTATAACTGTTAAGAATGTTGAAGGCGGAACGGAGTTCACCATATACAGAGATGGCGTAAATAAAGGTACTTTCAAACTCGAAGGCGATTTTGTTGAACTCACAGCTGATGATATTGTTGTGCTGGGTGCGTCCGACAGATGGTTACATTCCTTAAAAACCCGATTCTCGGACACTGCAATTTATGATGAGATTGTAGAAGGCGGATATATAAAAGAAAGATATGACGATTCGTTTGTAAACTACGAAGCTAAATTTAACACCGAGCTTTGTGATGCAGACGGAAATGTATATCAAATCGGAGATATTAAAAATCTTAATGCAGAGAAGGTTTCATCATTTAAGGTTGATTTGACTGCAGACGCAGCTGCAACAAAAGATAATTTTGAAATCTATTGTAAGAATACTGCTGATTCTGTTGATTTTAACCTGTCAAACGAAGGCTCGGTATACACATTGTCGGGCTTTGAGCTTAATGATGATATGGATTATCAGTTTATCGTGAAGAATGTTGTAAAATCAGCTGACGGTACAACATTCAGAACATCTCCGCAGGTATTAAATGTTAAAACGGTTACACCTGCAATCAGGAATAAGCTTGCAGAATGGATTCCCGATAAAATAGTTAATCAAAAAATTGCAAATACAGTTGATGAAAGCAATAGCTTGAATGTTCAGAGCTGGTCTGAAATCAAAAGTATACATTCAGCTGAATACTCAAAAGTAAATTACATTTTTTCAGACGTAATTGCAAAATACAATATTGATAACGGCGGTGCTTTAGCCGCAAAAATGAACAATGGATTTACCTTTGAAACCTGGGTTCAGCTGGGCGATACCAACTGGAGCGTGGACAACTGCGCCCGTCTTATGGCAGTAACAGATGACGATGGAAAAGTTAAATTTGAGATAAGATATTATCCTCAGAGTACCTCATATCCCAAATCTCTTACAATTGCGCGATATGGTGAAAATGGATCAAGTGTAGAATTAGAGGGGTGTAAATGGGATGGAGAAGCTACCAGACTTCTCTTTGCAAATTGGTATCATATTGTTGTTACGGTAGGATCAAACGGAGAAAACGGTACACTGAATGATATTAAGCTATATGTTAACGGTGCAGAAAAGGAATTGACAGGAACTCCGACGGGCACAGGAACACCGCTTGTATTTGAAGAAAGTGATCTTATGTACCTTGCGGGACCGAATACCGGAGATGCAAGAAACAGAACTAAATTCTCTAACACTACAATTTATGGCGGCAAAATTCAGGCGGCAGACGCCCTTGAAAGATACAGCGAATCACTCCCGTATTATGAAACAATGTTCGGCTCAAAGCTTTATAACACAAGAGGAAATGTTATCACTCTTGAAGGCGTTGGAAGTGTTTTATCTTCAAATTGCGGAAACTTCACAGTTGATGTGACAGAAACTGCCGCAAATGTAACAGAAGCTAATTTTGAGATATACAATGTGACAGATAACGCCACTGTTGAATTTACTCTGTCAAATGAAGGCACGGTTTATACATTGTCAGGCTTCACTCTTGAGGGTGAAAAGGATTATCAGTTCATTATCAAGGATATAGCGGATGCAGAGGGTAATCTTATAAGAACAACTGATCAGGTGCTTGATATTCACACAGTTGCCGTAAGTGATATGAAAATCACAGAGGCGTCTGTTGCAAAGGACGGCACGGTTTCTGCAACAGTAACAAACCTTGCGGACAGCGCAAAGCCGGCTGTATTTATTGTTGCAAGCTATAACAGTGATGATGTTTTGCTTAAAGTAGATTATTTCGATATCGGCACCCTTGAAAGCGGCGATACATTCACTCCTGAAACAATTGATGTTCAGGGCGGAAAAGGCATTACGGTTAAGTTTATGCTTTGGGAAGATGTAGAAGATATTATACCTTATCATGAAGCAATAGTTAAATAAATCAGAATGTACTGTTAAAGGGCTGCTCTTTTGAGCAGTCCTTTAAAAAATCAGATTAAAAAAGGATAATAATATAAAAAATGGATTGTTGAAAACATCTGTCGGCGTGGTGTATAATTAATGTATGAAATAATGTAATTATAAAGGAGAGAAGGACATCAAATGAATACGAAGAGTGAAGTTAAGCTGATAAAAAAGAAGAATTTCTTTTCCTCTGATCATGTGCAGTGGACATTGCTTGCGTTGCCGGCAATAATATTTTTCTTTATTTTTTCATATATCCCCATGGCGGGGGCTGTTGTAGCTTTTAAAAACTATACATATACCAAAGGGCTTTTCGGAAGCGACTGGGTAGGCTTTAAAAACTTTGAATTTTTCTTTACATCTCAGGATGCAGGCAGAGTTATAAGAAACACGGTCGGATATGGCATAGTGACTATTGTTGTGGGTATGGCTGCCGCAGTTGTTCTTGCGATTGTTATGTATGAGGTAAGAAAGAAGGCTGCAATTAAATATTATCAGACGACCTATATTCTGCCCCATTTTCTTTCATGGGTTATTGTAGGATACATAACATATATTCTTTTAAATCCTACCATGGGCGTTTTTAATAAGATTATAGTTGCTCTCGGCGGTACAGCGGTTGACTGGTATTCAAACCCAAGCTATTGGCCTGTTATATTGGTTTTGTGTAATGTATGGAAGCATATAGGTCTGGATTCAATAATGTACTATGCGTCACTTATGAGCGTAGACAAAGAGCTTTATGAGGCGGCTAAGGTTGACGGGGCTTCTAAATTACAGCAGACTATTCATATTTCACTTCCGTCGCTTATTCCTATAATAATTGTCCTTGGAATAATGAAGGTCGGAAATGTTATCAGAGGTGACTTTGGATTATTTTATCAGATTCCAAGAGATATTGGTCTTTTATATCCAACCACAGATATAATTGATACTTATGTTTACAGAGGTCTGCGTGCAGGTCAGCTTGGTATTTCATCTGCTGTCGGATTATTCCAGTCGGTGGTTGGTCTTATAATGGTACTTACAACCAATGCAATAGTTAAAAAAATTGATTCGGACAATGCAATGTTTTAAGGAGGCATAAAAGCAAATGGATAACGTAAAAATGACACCGGCAAGAGTGATAATGCATGTATTTTTAATTTTACTGTCATTATGCTTTATATTGCCTTTTATACTGATTATCAGTGCCTCATTCACTAATGAAGACGCACTCATAGCAAACGGTTACACATTAATTCCGTCTAAATTTGATATTGCGGCATACAGATATGTTTTCTCTAACCCTACTGAAATTTTAAACGCTTATGAGGTAACTGCGTTTTCTGCAATAGTCGGAACATTTCTTGCTCTTTGCGTAATGTCAATGTGTGCTTACTCTATTTCAAGAAAGAGATATAAATTTAAAAGAGGAATTACATTCTATGTTTATTTTACAACGCTTTTCAGCGGCGGTATGGTTCCTTCTTATATTTTGATAACCCAGTATCTGGGATTGGGCAATAATATCTGGGTTTATATTATTCCGACTTTGGCAACTCCGTTTTACGTAATTATTTTAAGAACATTTTTTGCAGGGATTCCGGAGGAATTGTCTGAGGCAGCAAAGATTGACGGTTGCAGTGAATTCAGAATATTCTTTTCAATTATTCTTCCACTTTCAAAGCCTGCACTTGCTACAATCGGACTATTAACGCTTTTGACAAAGTGGAATGACTGGCAGTCGTCCATGCTTTACATAAGAGATGAAGAACTTTATACTCTTCAGTACCTTTTGCAGAGAATTTTAAACGAGGTAGAATTTTTGAAGAATCTTGCACAGAATCAGCCTGCAGGGGTTGATGTTAATGTCCTTAATAACACAATTCCAAGCGAATCTATGAGATTTGCAATGTGTGTTATTGCGGCAGGACCGATGCTTGTTGTATTTCCGTTCTTCCAGAGATACTTCACCAGAGGACTTACTGTCGGGGCGGTAAAAGGTTAATAAATTTTGTAATTAAATTCAGTTATATATAAAGAAAGGATGATTAAAATGAAAAAAACTTTGAAAAGATTAGTAGTAATTCTGGCAATTGCGGCGCTTGCTTTATCCTTTGCAGGCTGTGGCGGTACAGAGGTGGCAGATGATGAAAATGTGACCTTGAAATGGGTTATGGTAGGACCGGGTAAGCAGAAGGATTCTGAAATGGTATGGGCTAAGTTCAACGAAAAGCTTCAGGAGTATATGCCCGGAGTAACGGTTGATTTTGAGATTTTAACAGGCAGCGAATTTAACGAAAAATGGCAGCTTATGATGTCCTCTAAAGAAGAGGTGGATATTGTTTGGACAGGATATGCTTTAGCGTCATTCACAGACGAAGTAAATAAGGGTGCGTACCTTCCTCTTGATGACCTTATTGAGCAATACGGTCAGGATATGACAGCCGAGCTTGAGGATTGGGTGTTTGAGCTTGGAAAGATAGATGACGTCACTTACACAATTCCATGCTATCAGACAATGTCAACCTCTCCTTTGGGTTTGAGAACAAGAAAGGAATTGTCGGATAAATATCTTGATGTTGAAAAATTAAAGGAAACCTTTAACGCATGGGAAACTGACCCTGCAAAAGGTCAGGAGTTTTATGACATGCTGGCAGATTATTTCCAGAAGTTAAAGGATAACAGTGAGTTGGGAAGCGGTGTCGGAGTTGGTACAATCGGTAACTATGAGCACACCCAGAAAAATGACAAAACAACTGTTACAAACTTCTCGATTGATACTGAAACAATGAAGGTTTTCTTTGATTATGAAACTGAGGACAGAAAGCTTTGGTATAAGAATGTAAATGACTGGTATAAGAAGGGATATGTTCGTCAGGATATTTTAAGCGTTCAGAATCCCAGTGTCGGCGAGGTTAAGAATGGTTATATTTTGTGGGATCACGTAACTTATGACGAAGACAGAGCGGCTTTGGAATCCATTCAGCATGGTCTTCCCATTGAGGTTATTCCTCTTGGAAAAGACTGGATAATTAAAAATGCAATTCCATCTACGGGAACATCTATTGCGGCAACATCTAAGTACCCTGAAAAGGCGATGCAGTTAATCAATCTCATGAACTCAAAGAAGGGCAGCGAGCTTTATAATCTGCTCACCTACGGTCTTGAAGGTCAGCACTACGAAAGAATAGGAGAGAACAGAATTAAAGCGTTTGATTATGTTCAGCAAGGCGAAGAAGGCTCAGCTTACGGTCTGTGGAAATGGGCTGTTGGCAATACCCTGAATGCCTGGGAGCTTGAAGCAGACAGAGAAGGTCTGGCAGAATATGTTAAATCGCTTGATTCTAATGCTTTGACTCTTCCGACTTTGGGATTTAAACCCGATACAACAGAGGTAACAACAGAATTATCGCAGATAAATGCTGTTGTTACGGAATACAAGGAAACATTAGGTTATGGTGTTGCCGAAAATTGGGAAACTGTATACAATGAATTTATGAAAAAGGTAGAAGCTGCCGGCATGAGCAAGGTTAAAGCGCATCTCCAGGAACAGCTTGACGAATTTATAGCAAATAAATAAAAATTTTCTTATAATGGGGCTGTTTTTTATTAGCCCCATTAAAAAACTAATGCTAATCTGATATGACGAGAGGTGGAGTTTTAATTTATGAAAAAGGTATCATTATTACTTATACTTGTAATGCTTATAAGCTGTGTTCCGTGCATTTCATTTGCAAACAGCGATTTACCGACAAACACAAAGCTTGCAGAATGGATTATTCCAAGCGCAGCAGAAACCTTTGAAGATAAGAGTGCAGTATTAAATAATCTGGATGAATCGGAATACGCCCTGAATATGCAGTCAAACGGAGTAAGTTATAAGCATACTTTGGAACCCGTAAGCACTGCAACCTATTCATCAAAATATTATATAAAACCAATTGATAAGCTTTACGGACATTTCCCAGTTTTAAGCGCAGAAACGCTCCTTACGCAGCTCAACGACGGTTTTAGTGTGTCAGCATGGGTTAATTATGCGGGAACTTTCGGACAACAGACATATTTCTATATTACCGATGCTGATGGTAACGTGAAGTTCAGAATAGCGGCAGATGGCTCTACGGGAGATACACATTCATTAAGATATGACCGAATGACCGATGATGAATCGGGAAATAAGCTATATGCACAAACCATTAAGAGTGTGAATAGAAAAGAGTGGTTTCATTTAGCGTTTTCGGTAGGCTCTGCAAATTCGTCTGTAGATGATATTAAAGTGTGGATTAATGGTGAAGAAATGACCTTTTCAGCCAACGGTGCAGCAACAACAACTGACAGTGCATTAGCACCGATTGCTTTTGAAGAAACTGATACAATTGGATTTGCAGGCTCCGGAACATGGGCGCAGGCATCACAGTTGCACCTGTCGGATGCAACCATTTACAGCGGTAAGATATCTGATAAGGGTGTACTTACTCTTTATGAATCATCAAAGAGCGATTATTCTATTGCGTATGATGTAAAGGTTATGAAGGATGATGTTTTAGTTGAAAAAGAAGACCTTGAAAGCACAGTTGAGGGCAATGTATGGGTTGAAGCTGTAATTACAGATGCAACTGACCTTACAAAAGAAAATATATATGTTATTGATAAAGAAACTGAGCAAAAAGTTCCTATGGTATTCACAGTTGCGGAGAATACTGTAAAATTAGCTAACCCGTATGATTTCTGGAAAGCAGGAGAATATCAGCTTGTTATAGAAAGCAAGGGACAGACTCTTGACTTTTCGTTAACAGAGGATGTTGACGGAAGAGAAGAAGCAGTTTTGGCAGTAAACGCTGCAATTGCAGACCCGGGAGAGGATTTTGAAAATATCGAAACAGCCATATTTACTACATATAAAAAATTCTTCCAGATTTCAGACGCCGATGGCGGTGATTATGCGTCTGTTTTAAATAAAACAGGAATTTATGATGTGTTTACACAGAACTCTGATTATACAAGTGTACCTGAGATAATCGAGGCGTTTAATTCGGCAATTGAAATCCAGAAGAAGAACGATTTCAGCGATGTTGTTGCAGCCCTGAAAGAAGCGGTTGAAGATGAAGATGACGCTGAATTTAAGAAAATTCTTCTTGAAAGCTATCAGCCAATTTTCAGCCTGCCAGTTGATGAGGAGAGCGTATATGGTTCTCTTGAAGAAAAATATCAGGATGAAGTTTTTGATATGCTCATTTTAGTTGATATTAAAGAACTTTCCGATGATGATACTGTTTCAACAATAAGAACAGAATTTTCAAAAATCTGCTCAGAACAAAAAGCAGTTATGGAATATGATTTATTCTATGCAGGACTTAATGATGTGGCGGAAGAAGATATTGAGGCAACTCTTGCAGCCAACATTGAATTGACAAACATCCCCGTTGATGAAGAACTTGACGAGGAGTTATATAACGATTATCAGGCAAATAAAACTGCAGTTAATGCAAAACTTGCAGATGCGGACATCTCAACAAATGAAAAACTCACAAATGAGTTTTATGGGACTTTGACACTGGAAATTCTGAACAGCCTTAAAACAAGCGACAGAGCAGAGACGAAAAGAGTGCTTTTAGCTTATGGTCCTAAAATCAAAGGTATGAATGATGAGTTAGAAGATAATATAAATAAAGTCTGTACAGAGATTACAGGGGACGACTTTGACGATGTTGATAAATTGAACATTGCAATTGATGATATTATTGACGGCAAAGGCTCAAACGGCGGGTCAATTGGCGGTGCATCGCCAAAGCCTTCTACATCATCACGTCCCAGTAAAGGTTCATCAGGTTACGCTGTAAATTCAAATAAACCCGGCTACACGGTTCCTGATTCATCAGATGATGGAGTTGGTGAAAAGCCTGCAGAAAAAGAAGGATTTACCGATCTTCAAGGTTACGAATGGGCAGAAGAATATATCAATAAACTGGCAAAGAGCGAAATTGTTAACGGAAAATCAGCTAACAGCTTTGCTCCCGGTGACAATATGACAAGATTTGAATACGTTGCAATTCTTTCAAGAGCATATAAAATGGAAAGTGAAGAAGAACTTCCATTTGCAGATGTAACAGCTGACCATTGGGCATATCAAGCAGTTAAAGGCGCTTATGCACGTGGAATTATAGGCGGTGTTGACGAAGTTACTTTTGATGGTGACGCACCTATCACAAGAGAGGCTATGGCAACCATCGTTTACAGACTTATGGAGGGTGAACCTGCAAATGCAGAAGGGATTACTGAATATGCCGATAATGCGGAAATCTCCGATTGGGCAGTTGATGCGGTTTATAAGATGCAGGAGCTTGGTATCATGAGCGGAAAAGACGGTAATATGTTTGATCCTCAAGGTCTTGCAACAAGAGCTGAAACAGCAGCGGTTGTATGCCGACTTGTGGAAAGCTATGCAGAATAATTTGATTTAAGAAAGGAGGAGCTTGACATGAGAAAAATTTCATTACTTTTAGTTTTGACTATATTATGTTCAATGTTTGCTTTCGCAACGGTATCGGCAGAAACTATCGCTGCAAAAGCAAATAATATACCTGCTGGTGCAGAAGAATTGAATATGCTTATCTGTCTTGGAGCAAAAGCGGATAAAAGCCTCAATGATACGTTGACTGTGGGTGATTTTGCAAAATTGCTTGCAGGTTCAAGTGTTAATCCTGAAAACTATTTGCCGGCTACAGAGGGTATTACGGATGAAGAGATAACAACACACTCTATGTCGTACTTAACTGCCTACGGCGTTTTGGATGCCGGGGTTGATTCAGGTGCGGTGCTTGACTATGATACAGCTGTAAAAGCGTTGGTTTCAATGGTTGGCTTCAGCAAAATTAAAGAAGAGATAGACTATAAAACCTATGCTACAAAGCTTGGAATATTAAAAGATGTTTACCCTGAAAATAAAGATGCTTTAACAATGGGTGAAGCAGTAATAATGATTTATAACTCGTTGTTTGTAAAACTTATTGAAGTTTTCAGTGTTGATGAAACCGGTATAAATTATACACAGTCAGATGATGAAACAATTCTTACCAAGAACAGAAGTATTTACAACTACATGGGTTTTCTGTATGATAATGGTACTACAAGCGTTTCAGGTACATCCCAATTGAATAAAGGTTTCGTAAAAATCGGCGAGAAGATTATGGATGCGGGTGAAACAAATATCGCGGATTATCTTGCGTATTATGTAGATGTGCTCTATACAGATAAAAACGGTTATTATGAAATCAAGTGTTTCAGCGTTACTGAAAGCAAAAATGAGGTTATCGTTATTTCGGGTGATGATATCGGAAACGGAAGTACGCTGACATCAATTACCTATGATGATGAAAATGGAAAAAGGAAACAAGTAAATGTTTCATCACAAGCCGCTTACATATACAATGGTGCATGGACTCTGTCTTTGACAGACAGCGATATTAAGCCTACAAACGGACGAGTGACACTCATTGACATTGACTTTAATAAGGTTTATGATATCATTATGGTTGAAAGTTTTAAAAATGTCGTTGTAAGAGAAATCGTTGCAGATGGTTTTGTTGTTATAGGCTTGTACGATGGTCTTTCATATACAGATGCATACGGTAACGAATTATCTTATGAGGATACCTATGACTTTGGTTCAAGGTATGATGAAGATGAGATTGAGGTTTACAAAAACGGTGTGTTGGTAGACTTCTCGGCAATAACTCCATATGATGTTCTTGCAGTTTACGAAAGTGATTCCTATATCAAAATCGAAATCTGTACTTATGTAGAAAATGCAACCATTAGGGCTATATATGGCAAAAGTCTTGCAACTGCAGAGGGTAAGAATTTTGATATTGCTCCGGAATATGCTTCGCTGTCAAAATCATATCACCCTGCTCCGGGGAAGTTTGGAACACTGTACTTTGGCAAAGATGGAGATATTGTATACTTTGATGAAAATAAAAAGAATGCAAAGGTTACTGGATATCTTCACCAGATGGGCCGTGACTACAAGGATATGTGCATGAAGGTCTTTACAGAAAACGGTACATGGGAAATTATTGACTTTGCTGAAAATATACGTGTTAATGACGTAAAAAAAGAAGAAAAGGATTTATATGGAGATCCTGTGTTCTATAATGCAGATAATTCAGTTAAAAGACAGCTTTTGCAGTATTCGACTAATGAAGAGGGTGAAGTTACAAAAATTTATACTGTAGACTATGAAGAAGAAGACAGCTTAAAGCCAACAGAAGAATCAGGCACATTCTATTATACGAGCGTAACCGGAGGATATGGAGCTTTTGTTTATGGCTCCGGATATATAACAGATTATCAGGCGGCATCTTTCTATGTTGAAAGTAATACAACTTTGTTCCGTGTTCCGGCTGATGCATCGCAGGAAAGTGTTTACAGAGTTTATAACAATGGTAAAATGCCATTTACACACGGTAAATATCCGACAGGAATAACAGGCTATTACGCAACACTTGAATCAAAGAAAAAGGCAACAGTCGATTATCTTGTCCAAATGATGGCTACAGGTGATCCTGCTTTTGACCATAGAGTTTCGGTTGTTGTTAAAACCGGTGAAATACTTGATGAAGAAAAGGACGTTCAAAAGTTTATTACCGTATTGTATAATGGAGCGGAACAGACTTATCTGTCTATGACTGGAGAAGAGTTTAATGGTATTCAGACAGGGGACGTATTGCAGATAGAATTATTTAACGAGCAAGTCTTTAGGTACAGAAAGCTATTCTCCGCTAATGCTCAAATGACGTCAAAGGATATTATTGACGGCGGATACAGCGATTCTGATTTAGCAAATTTCTATAATGTCAATAATATTCAGGAGCTTAATAATTCGGATGGTTTTATCAACTCTTCCAATGTAAAAGAGAGTAAATGGTATACTGACAAAACATGGTATGGAGTAATTGAGTATAAGAGCGGTAATTATATGACCATGAAGCTTGCAGACGGCTCAGTGAGGAAAATGAGAGCCGGTGAGAATGTTTCAGCAACATATTACAGGACAAAGGTATATGTGTATGATAAAAAAACCGATACAGTACGAAAGGGAACTGTTAATGATATTCATGCGGGAAGTAAAGTATTTACATATATTGAAGGTGCATTGATGCAGGATATTCTGGTATTTAAAGCAGAATAAAGCAAAAGCAGGGAGGAATAATTATGAAGAAAAATTTTAAATTAGCTGCCGTGCTTTTGTGTTTGTGCCTTGTTTGCGGAAGCTTTGCGGCGGCGCCTGTTTTTGCCGAGCCCGAAGTAATTATCAATCAGGATTTTGAAAACTATAAGATTGATGATGTTCCAGAACTCTGGACAGTTTCTCATGATGTAAAGGCTGATGGTTTGTGGGGAGGGGTCGCTGAAGACCCCGACAACCCAGACAATAAGGTAATGGCTATATCCAGTACCGGTACCTTGGTAAAAGGTACTATTGGTTTTAAACCCTTAGGCGGTACTGTAAGTGTTAAATATAAGATGCGTATACCATATTTATATAATGATTGTCATTATTTGGGCATTATGGATGGCATTGTCAGAATTCTTACTTACCAGAATACATGGAATTTATGGAACGGGCAGCAGCAGATTGTCTTACCCAATACTCCTGTTGTGTATGATACCTGGCTTGATATGGAATATGTTATTCGTTTTGATGAACAGACCTTTGATATTCTCTGTAACGGAACTCATTGGATAGAGAATTATAAATTCTATATAGCTGATATTGAAAGTATTGACCATATATACTGGAGAAACGGTGCTAACGGTATATTGTATATTGATGATGTTGTTATTACAAATGATGGTGAAATTAAAACCATATATACAAAGCTTGAATCTTCTGCATATAATGTATATCCTTCACAGGAAACTGTCAAAAATATAGGTTTTGAAACACCTGTTAAGGAATTTATGTCCAACATGAAATTTGTTGAAGGTGCGGTAGTTAAGATTTTAAATCCTGACGGAACACCATACGCAGGCAGATATATTGTGAAAAATCTGTTGCTTGATGTAAGTTCGCCGGAGGGCGACCAACAAAAGATTTTCCAGATACATTCAAGACCATGGATGGCATCCCTTGTAACAGTTGACTATTGTAAAGATGCTATTATTTTTTGTAAGAACTCCAATGATGCAATGATTAAGGGAAATAAAAACTATATTAACCCCGATGATTTGGAAGTAATGCCTTTTGAAGAAAAGGGCAAGATATATCTCCCCCTGCGTTTTATTGCAGAACAGAGAGGATACACAGTTGAGTGGATTGAAGACGAAGAGGCTGTGAAGTTTGGCGATGTTAAACTTGTTGAAAAAAGTTCATCCGTTACAAAGAATTCACAAAAGCTGAATGTAGATGGGAATTGTATAAACAAAAATGGTACAATGTATGTACCATCCGACTGGATTGATGAAATTTTTGATGTACAGGTTCGTGCGTACAAAAATTTCCTTATAATTAAAGATGATGTTTCATTTGCGAATTCGAGAATGGAAAAACTTGCACTGAATGAAATTGCGGCAAGATATAATTAAGAAAGGGGTAGACTATGAGATATTTAAGCTTAATACTTGCTCTTTTAATAAGTGTTTCATGCTTTACGCCTGTTGCATTTGCAGAAGAACAAGATATAATTCGATATTATGTTTCAGTTTCGGGTGACGATGCCAATGCCGGAACACAGGAAGCTCCTTTTAAAACAATTACTGCGGCAAAAGATGCAGTAAGAAACAATAGAAACAGAAAAAATAAAAGAATAGAAGTTATATTTGAAGAAGGAAACTATAAGGTTAATGAAGCTATAACTTTTGATTATAAGGATTCAGGGGCTAAAGGAAGTCCTGTTGTTTATAAGGCGGCAGAGGGTGCCAAGGTTAGTTGGAACGGTGGAATTACTATCAGTAAAGACCTTTTAAAGGTGGTAGAAGATAATACAATTCTTGAAAGCTTATATCCCGAAGTAAGGGATAAGATAAGAATGGTTGACCTTACACAACTGGGTGTTACGTCAGTTGCCGATATTGATATGATGGACCACAGATACACTCCCGAACTTGCACCTATAACCTTTTACACAGGGGATAAAGAAATGGTACTTGGAAGATATCCCAATGAAGGAGAACCTCTTATAAGAACAGGTAAGGTTGTTGACACAGGTTCAAACTATGAGCTTGGCGATTATGATAAGAGACCGGGCGCTTTTAAGTATCTTGATGACAGAATAGAAAAGTGGCAGAACATAGAGGATGTATGGATGTGGGGTGAATGGTACTGGGCGTGGGCTCCGTCTACAACTAATATCGGAAGGCTTGATGCCGAAAATGACGTCTTATATACAGGGCTTTGGTCAAGCTGGGGATATCAGGGGGATAAGCCGTATTATTATTTCAATGTTTTAGAGGAAATAGATGTCCCGGGAGAATATTATATTGACAGAGAAAAATGTCAGGTTTACCTCTATCCTGTGGACGAAAATGAGGATATGTATCTTACAGAGCTTGCTGATAACATCATTAGAACAAACAATGCAAGCCATATTCGTTTTGAGAATATTATAATGGAAGGCTCAAGAACAAACGCTGTTGAAATTACCGATGGTGAAGATATGAGAATTGATGGCTGTACAATTAGAAGTATCGGTAAAAAAGCAGTGCATGTTTACTCTGGCTTTGAACACAAGATAATTAACAATGAGATGTATAATCTTGGCGAAGGCGGTGTATTGCTGGAAGATACTGTAGGTGATATGAGCTTTTTAATTCCAAGCAACTCGATAATAGAGAATAATCATATCTACGATTTTTCAAAATGGGTAACAACCTATTCGCCTGCCATAACCCTTGCAGGCGTCGGCAACATTGCAAGATATAATACTGCCCACGGGTCTTCTCACATGGCAGTAAGAGTCGATGGTGTAAATTCTGTGTTTGAGCATAATGAAATTTATGATGTTGTAAGAGATAATGATGATGCAGGCGCTGTGTATATGTATCTGAAGGGCAATTCCCGAAATTGTAAGATAAGATATAATTATATTCACGGTGTTGCAAAGAGAAAAGAAAAGTCTTCTACGGGTTGTTGGACAATTTATTATGACGGTTTCCATTCTGATAAGGATTTATATGGTAATATAATTAAGGATGTTGCAGGCGGAGTCCATATCAATGGCGGACAGATGCACAACATTTATTCAAATCTCTTTATAGATGTTGACACTCCGTTCTGGACTCACTATATCAACGTTAACAATCCTCACGATTTCTGGAAGACGCTTGATGCACTTCCCTATGACAAAGGTATCTGGAAGCAAACGTTCCCTGAAGCATCCGCAAGACAGTGGACACCTGAACCTGCTTACAGAGAAAACTATATTGATAGAAATATTTGTTATGACAGCGGTCCATCAATCATTGATGACCCCTATAAACTGAATAATTATACTAACCCAGTTTACATAGATGCCTCGGTGGATGCTTTTGTTGATTTGGGTATAAATGACTGGACATTTAAAATTGACCATGGGGTTAAAGACTTTTATGTTCCGTCAGTTTCCGAGATTGGTATAAGAGAGGAAAGGGTAGTATATGAATAAAATCAGAAAAGCTCTTATTTGTGTGCTTATAGTTTTTATGCTTTTACCCCAAATAGCTTATGCAGACTATTTTTATGATTTTGAAAGTGGTGCAGACGATTGGGTCTGCACCCCTTCCGGTTTTATATACGATAGTAATGGTGCAGTATTAAAAGGTGTGGACATTGTTGCCGATCCTGAAAACCCTGAAAATCATGTTCTTTTAATAGACGGAACTCCGGGTGAAGCCGGTGCAATAATAAATTTTGAAAATATGCACGGGGTAATAGAAATTACGGTTAAGGTTCGTTTTGAAAATATGGGAACTAATGTGTTCAATTATGCAGGAGTTTCAAGTACCGATGGTTCGATAATAAGTCCCATGATCCATAACGAATGGTTCATATATAGTAATACAAGTGGAAAACTTATTTATACTGACGGTGCGGACCCCGGAGTGTGGCTTGATGTAAGGTACCTGATTGATACAGGTGCACTTACATATTCTGCGTATGTTAAAGGCGGAATATATGAAACGGAAAAACAGATGGCAAAGAATTTTCCGCTGAAGGAAAAAGCTATTTTGGGGGTTAGCAGTTTTTCATCAACCGCAAATGATGCACAGATTTACATTGATGATGTAAAAATCACAAAGTTGGGCGAATCTGAAACCACAAGCGATATCTGGCTATATTCAAATTGCTATAAAATTGATTATAGTGCAAAAGTTATAGGGGATTTAAGATACAAAACCCCTAAAGGTGCGTTGTTGGATACATTAGTATTAAAGCAGGACGTAGATGCCAAAATTTCAGGCGATGGAGAGTATTTTCTCGGCGGAGAAACCCTCGCTTTGAGAGATACAAAGGCTGGTACAGAACAGGTTTATTCTATAAAAGTGAGAACAAATTCAATGTCAAAGCTTTTTGATAAGATTATGAATGATACTATGGGTGTGTTTCCGGCACCATTCAGGAATGCGTTTAAATAAAGCAGGGAGAATATAAAGATGAAAAAAAGAATGATTTGCTCTTTTTTAGTTATAGTAATTGTGTTGGTAATGCTTCCGCCTTTTTCGGTCTTTGCCAAGCTTCCCTATGCACAGATTTACGTTTCTATGGATGGAAGCGACAGTGGCGACGGCAGTATTGATGCACCTTTTAAAACTATTAAAAGAGCTATTGACAGCGTTTCATATTTTAAAGATAAAGACTATTACAGAGATACAAAAATCGAAATTATATTTATGGACGGGTCGTATGATATTGAACATACCCTTGTGCTTGATGAGTCTTTAAATAATGTTACATTTAAGGTATATAACAATAAAAGAGCGTTGTTTAGAGGAAACATTGTACTTGATAAGGCGGAATGTCAGCCTGATATGCAGACAATAGAAAAAATTCCTTTATCAGCTCGCGATAAAATAAAATGCATTGATGTTTCGGAATATGTAACCGATGATGAAAATATTCCTGATCACTATTCGTCAGCAGGCTCGGTGTCGGAAAGCTTTTTGCATAGTGAATTTCTTATGTTTTCGGATGGCACAATGATGCCGAGAGCCAAATGGCCTAATGAAGGGCATACAACAATAAATACAGTTTATGACAGCGGAGCCAATACTGAAAGTGGGGACACTACAGAGAGACCGTTTATTATTGGCTATGATTATGAAAACATCTCAAATTGGTCGGGCGATAATATCCTTGCAGATGGATACGGTGCATATCTTTGGGCTTATGACAAGATAAAAATTGACAGAGTTGATAACGAAAACAAAAAAATTATCTCTGTACCATTTAAATCCTTTGCAGGGATTTATAGCGGTGCGAAACTTACTTTTTCCAATATAATTGAAGAACTTGATGCGCCGGGAGAATGGTATATTGATAATAACAATAATACGAGGAAGCTTTACTATTATCCTAACGGAGAGGAATGCCCGGAGTTGACTGTACGAACCGAAACCTTGCTTAAAATTAATGGCGCAGAAAACATTGGTTTTGAAAATATTGATTTTATGGGAACAAGGGGCGACGGAATTATTGTTGAGAACAGTAAGAATGTTGTTTTTGATAATTGTTCAATAAGTCAGATTGGAAGAGTGGGGCTAAGCATTTTAAATACCCGTAAGTGCGGAATTATGAATAGTTCTATACATGATTGCGGTGCGGGCGGTGTTGTTATTGATGGTGGAGAGAAAGAAAACCTGTGTGACAGTAACAATTTTGTGGAAAATTGCGTTATATGCAGGTTTTCTCAGGTTATACCCGTGTATGCTCCGGGGATTAAACTGTGGGGCGTAGGAAACTACGCTAAAAACAATACTATTTTTGATTCCTGGCACACAGCTGTTTTGATATCAGGTAATAATAATAAGTTAATAAGAAATGAAATTTTTGATGTAGTTAACGGTTCAAAGGATGCTGGAGCAGTTTATGCCTATTGTGATTCTTCAAGCCGTGGTATTGAAATCAAAGAAAACTATATTCATCATCTTGGGGTAGGAAGTGAAAACCCGGCCAGAACGGGTGTTTCGGCTATTTATTTAGATGGATGGACGTCTTCCAGAATAATTGAAAAGAATGTGTTTTATGATTGCAGTGTGGGAATAAACCTTAACGGTGGCTCGGACAATATAGTAAACAACAATCTTTTTATAGATACGCCAATAGCTATTTATGCACAGAGAGTTTCCGGCAGTGCGTATGCGTATTGGAGCTATCTGAAAGATAAGTATTTTAATTGGGATGTGTGGCATAAGGCATATCCTGAGATAGAGGACTATGACTATGACAATACAGGGTCAAAAGTTATGAAAAATGTTACTATATCAAATAATATGAGATATAACTCTGTACATAGCAGTGAAAATATCCAGAATATTCCGTCTGATATAATTTCAGTTTCAGGTGATATGGAGATTGCACAAGATGATTTCGCAAGTTATGATGAGCTTGACTTTACACTAACTGATGAATTTTATGCTAATAATCCTCAAACAGAAGAAATTGAATTTGACAAAATCGGTGCAAATATTACAATTGAGGATAATGACGGTTTTGCGTTGATTTCATCTGCACCTGTTGTTCAGTATAGTATGAATGAAATAATTGGCAACAGCGCGGAAAAATATGTTGCAGACGATACAGGAAATAATAACCTGATTGTCGGGAAAAGCGAGGCTGCTGTTTTAAAGACACTGGACAACGGAAAAAATTATATTTATTCGAATTATGCTCTCTTTGAGCCTCAGAATCAGCAGGAGATTAAAGATATAAATGGTAAAATAACATTTGAAGCATGGATTAAGCGTGATTTGCCAAGTGCTTGTGATACCATATTCAATATAGGTGATAAAAACACCTACGGAAAATTATGTATAGGATTTGAAAAGAGAAATTCGGGATATGTTTTCTTTGTTTCAAGGAAGTTTTCGGGCGGTGAAAATTATTGGGTTGCAGATAAAATTTGCAACTATGGAGAATGGGTGCATTTAATTGTTACCTATGATGACAGCTCGGCTCAAAATGTTCCTGCTTTCTATATTAACGGTAAGGAAACAACAATTTTACAGGTACTCACAGGCAACGGAGACAGAGCTGACTATGATGAAGACGATGTTGTTGCAATCGGAAGTAAGGGGAGCTGGAAAGAAATGACAAACGGCGGCTATGGAAAAATTGCAATATATGATGACATTATTACAGGAATGGATGCTTTGAGAATTTATCAGGCTGAAAAGACAGATTATGAGTTAGAAACCATTCCGAAGATTGTTGAATATAATATGGAAAATATAACGAATGGATACATATTAAACAGTGTAAACGAGGAAATGTATCCATTATCTGTCGGTAAAGTATCTCCGGGAACGATTGTTGCCAAAAACGGAAGAATAGCGTTTGAGGGGAACAGATGCCTTTATTCACCGTCTGGATATTACGCGGTGGCAGGAACAGATCTGGCAGAAAGACTCAACGGTGATTTGACAATAAGCATGTGGGTAAAACCCAACACTACAAAAAATGGTTCAATGTTAAATGTTGGAGAAGTAAATAAATTTGGCAATCTTGCAATTATTCAGGAAAAATCCGGTAATGATGTTAAATTTATTTTTCAAAGAAAATTCTCAGGCGGTACAGGCTATTGGGCAACAACCAAGCGTTATGAGATCGAAAAGTGGTACAACATTGTTGTTAGATTTTCTGATGCATCATATACAAACAACCCGGATATATTTATAAATGGTTCTAAAGTGGATTCTGGCGAAGGACTTACTCCTTCAGGAGAAGCGGTTTCTCTTACAAGTGATTTGGTATTTTCGCTTGGCGGTACTTCCGCTTATTCCAATTTGGGGAGTTATTTTGGTGATGTTGTTATCTATGATGGGATGTTATCAGAAAGTAAAATAAAAGAGCTTTATGCAAAAGCTGAGCCGACATATAATTATTCTCTTGATGCCGCGTTGTTAGATAATAAATGTAATTATATTAAAGATTATAATGGGGTAAATCCTGAAGGGCTGACTATTGACATTAAAGATGTAAACGATGCCAGACTGTTTTCAACAGCCGATGATGAAGATGTAAGCTTCGAAATTGAACAAAAGAATAATGGAGTGATTTTAAGTGATATAAAGCTAGGCTATGGAAAAACATATAGGTTATATTCTGGTAACAGCTATATTGAATTTACAACAATAGCCGAAGATTATACTGTTGATTATAAGTTAAATCATGATAATTCTATCTCTGTTTATATCACTAACAACACACACTCTGATTCAATTGCAGAACTCTATGCTGCGGTCTATGAAGATGGAACGCTTGTATCGGCAAAAAGCATTTTTAAAGGAACATTAAAAGCGTTGACAGAACAAAAATGTGACAACGTAGAGCTTTTGGGTATAAATGAAAACACTAACATCAGTTTTATTATGGTTGATGGATTAAAAGCATTGAAACCACTTATAAAGAAAATTGAGTTGCGATAAATAGAAGCGAATACCATTAATAGTAAAAATTCTAAACTTCAATCACATATTATACTTATGATATGCTATATAAGCATATTCCGAATATATCGGTACATAGAAAAGGAGCTTCGGCTCCTTTTTTGTTGCCTGAAATGATTAAAATGGAGGAATTTTATGAAAGAACAAAAGAGTGTTATCTGCTCTGTATGTGGAGCAGTATTAACGGAAGAAACACAACAT
>JAZQKJ010000018.1:0-2371 GCA_045542095.1 Ructibacterium sp. | reverse complement strand
GCTCACAGAACGACATGGCTACGATCCGACTTCGCTTCCGGTGATTACACCGTAGCACCCTTTGACGGAGGAGATATAGATTTTGCGACAGTTCTCTGGTATGATTACCGCGCAAGTAACGGTAGTTCACAGAGCACCTCTGTAACTTCGTGGTATGATTTAAGTGAAAACGGAAACAGTCTTGCACTTCCCACAGGTGCACAGTGGACAAGTGACGGCTTGTATGTAAGTGCAAATAGCAGTAATACCTCTCTTCCGGCAATTGCAACGGATACTGTAAACGGAAGTCAGTATACATTGGAATTCTCTGTTTCGGATATTACAGTCCCCGATGCAAATAAAAGCTTATCAATCTTAGGTAATGTAAAGAGCAATTTTGCAATTTATAAGATTATCGGAGCGGACAGAATTTATTTCGAGCTTCCCGGATGGAGATCAACACTAAGAAGACCATATTTATCTCCCTCTGAGGTTGACGGAAGTCACCATATAATTACGGTTGATAAAAACAGAAACCAGGTAAAATGGTATGTTGATGGTGAGCTTCGCTCGACAAAGCCCTATACAGGTTCCGATGTTGTAAGCACTATAAAGCTTATATCAGGAAACGGAAGCGTAGTATACAAACAGATTAAATTCTTGAATGTTGCTATTTCAGCAAGTGATGCTGCTTCTGAATACGAAACATTTACAGAAGGTTTCTGATGTTCCCAAAAAGCCTCCCCTGTGTAAGGCAATACTGTCAACTTAAGCTTAAAGAATGGATCTTTTCATATTAATGGGGTATTTAATACACGGATGTTTAACTTTTCGTTCATTAACACGCTCCGGTTGATATAAAATAACATTCTTTTTCAAAGCTTTATGTATATACCGGCTAATACGCATTTGCTTTAGTGCTGATTCGGTATATACTAACTCAATTAATCGCATTTTCAGTTCACTTATTGCATAAGTGTGGTTAATACGATATTCATTGGATTTTGTCTTTTTATTATTGGCTCTATCCAATTCATTTTGACTGTCAAATATTGCACATGCTGCCATATTCGATAGTAACAGCGTTGTATAGAAATCTTGTTTTATACACAACTCATCAAGACCGGAAAAGTTTTCAATTTCCAATCTGTTTTTGAGCTTGTTATACAGTGTCTCTACGTCCCAGCGCTTGTTATATAATTTCGCAATGGCAGCTGTATCAATGTCAGTTAGATTTGTAAGAAATGTAATAGCCTTACCTTTGATTTGCATTGTTACGACACGAGTATTAAGTTCTATGCCTTTTCTTTTGATGCTAACGACTTCATCATCAGAATTAGTGTCACGAACTTCTCTTAAAAAATTATCCTTGTTGCATCTCATGAGATAATTAATTTTAAGTACTTCCATGTTGTGCATCAAGTCAAATGCCGGATAGCCTCTATCCATTAGAACTATTGCTTTTGCCTCTGTTTTGGTTCTGAAATTTTTCAAATGCGTCGTTGCAAGAGTTCTCTCGTTAGCATTATATGGCTCTATTTCAGCTTCCAAAATTATGCCATTCAAAACATCATAAAGGCACGATGTCTGTGCTTGTGCTTGTCTATATCCCTTAAATGGTTCAGAACCAAAATGTTCAAGCAGCTCTGTGCTATTTGGAAGATTGTAGTCACTGCCATCAATGGATAAAAGTAAGTAATCATTAAAAGTATTGAATTTTCCGTCGGCATAAAAACTTTGAGCCGATGTCTCCATAAGTTTTTTAAAAGCTTCTGCTTTTATCCGACGACGGCCTTTCGAAAATGCTTGCTTTGAATATTCCATATTATATTCCTTTCGAGAATGTAGAAATTTATTTATGCCCGATTGGATACTACATTTACTGCATTGCATAATTAACATTACATTATCGTAAAAACTTAATTTACGATTTCGGGTAAAATCATTTTCAGACATACGATAATCTTCCTTAAATGTTGTTGATTTTGCTAAAGCTATTACATTTTTTACTACACTAAACAATTTAACATTTTTCATTTGAAATCACTCCGTATCGAAATATTTCCTATTTCGATTTTGGAGCGAATTTCAAAATGTCAATTCGCATTTCAAACAAAGAAAAAAAGTCTGTTTGGTGCATATTGACAATGCGTTTTTCTTAAGTTGACAGTATTGCCTGTGTAAGGGGAGGTGGGTTTGCAAAGCAAACCCGGAGGGGTTGTTAATGGAAGGCATTAATGCCTTCCATAGAGCAGAATAGCATAGTTTTATATATTATTCTGCTCTATGGAAGTACATAAATACACTCCCTGAGAATTTCGCAAAAATGACAGATAGGGTAAGGAAAGTCGGAGGCCAAGCGGTCTTAGGAAGACAATGTCATAAATCAACT
>JAZQKJ010000017.1:0-10363 GCA_045542095.1 Ructibacterium sp. | reverse complement strand
TCGTTTATATAAGCGGACAGTCGAACGAATCCCTCCACCAAACTCCGTTTGGTCCCCCTCCCTTTAGGCAAGGGAGGCTATACCTGTCCCTACAAATTTTGCTTTTATATTTTCATGCTTGCGGTAGAACAACTTTTTCGACACGCTGAAAGCTATCGTACAACGATAGCTTTCTAAGCATTATTCTGAATAATCTTCGGTAGTCGTAATTACAATACATTGACGTTTATCGTCCCACTTTACATTAAAGCCTGCAACTTTTCCTATATCACGGAGTTTAAAATAGTTATGACCACCGTCGTTTTGGTCAATCAGGAGAAATGCCTCAAGAGGAGCGGTAACACCATTAGTAAGTACGGGAGTTATACTGGTTTTTGCTGGAGCAGATATTACAGACGGAACTGTAAGTTCGGCTCCATTTGGTGTTGTATATGGTTTTTTAGGATCTAAACGTATTGCGTTATTTTTCCAATCTACATTAAATTGTGCTTCTGTACCATTGAGAACGTATGCTACATCACGGAGTTTAACAAAGTTGACATCAAAGCCCTGCTTGTCGCGAAGTATATATGTATTAAAGATTATCTCTTTGCCGTCAATTTCAGTTACCTGAACAGAAGGCTCTGCGATTACAGTTGAAGTTGATTTTGGCAACCATTTTGCATATATGGTGCAATTTCCAGAACAAGTATCTGTATCAAAATTCCATGGTGTTTTGCATTCTCTGTCTTTGTACCAGCCTGCAAAGTAATACCCGTCTTTTGATGGATTATCAGGTGGGGTCAACGGACAACCTATATCGCATTTGGTTTCAGTAGTTCCAGTTCCTCCATCTAAATCAAAATTAACTTTGCATTTAGGTGCGGTTGATACAGGAAGAGATGCTTCAAAGTTCTTCCATTGATATGGAACGGTCTGGAAATAATCTGTTCCTTCTTTGTATAAAACAAGTTGACCTGGAGGAATGTCAGGCTTTTCATAGACTTTGTAATCATTATAAACTCCACCGTTTGCCAACTGATTGCTGGTGTTGTTTCCCCATACCCATACACCACCATTATCGGTTATTGCAAGACTATATCCTATACCTGCGCTCATGCAGACGACGTTATCAAGAACCTTAACGAAACTTTCTGTTTTATCGCCTCTTGTACCATTTCCGATTTGTCCGGAGGTGTTGGAGCCTTTAGCCCAGAGAGTATTATTGGTTTTTAACCAAAGGGTATGACCTGTGAAAGATACATCCTTAACATCTGTCAGTTGCAAAGTCCATGCTATCGGAGTTTTCCCATCACCAGGCTGAAAACGTATAACTTCATCTTTATCAGAATAATTGTAGTTAAATGCATACAATTTATGGTCGTTATGTAGAGCATAAAGGGTAAGACCGCGACAGTAAATGTTGATTACGTTATCAAAAATTTGTCTGTACATAGCCTCTCCGGTTTTAGTGACAGAACCCATAGGTTCCGTAGCTAACCATAAAGTGTTATCTGTTTTTAGTACATAAATGGATTTTTTGTAAAAGGTCACTTTCTTAACATTATCCATTATCTTAACGGGAGATGTTTGAACATTACGACCATATACCGAAGTGGTATGGGATCCTATATGACCAAAATCCCAGCCCCACATCCATAATGAGCCGTCAGTCTTTATTGCAGCGGTATTAAATCCACCTGTATGAACATAAATAACATCATCCATGACATGTACAAAATCACCGGTGTCTTCAGTGGTGCCATTTCCGATTGTGCCATATTGATTTTCGCCTTTCATTAAAAGGCGGCCATCTTTCTTCAAAAGGGCAAATCTGTCGTTGTCGCCGCCGCCCGAACTGTCGTATTCGGGGACAGAAATCATTGCCACGTTATCGGTCACATATTGAGGGCGGTCAACTTTGTTGTTTCCCCACATCCATAAGCTGCCATCGGAATCAATTACCGCTCCGCTATTATTCTGAATGGCATAAATTGTGCTTGCGGTTAAGTAATCGGGATTGTAGTTTTCTGCCCTTGCAAGCGTAAATGGAATAAGAGAAAGAGCCATTACGCATACAAGGAGCAAGGCTGTTGTTTTTTTGAAATTATGCATTGCACTCACCTCGTAAAAAAATTGTTGTTATAACTATAATAATACCGGAAAAGTAAAAAGTCAATGAACATAGGAAACAAAATAAAAAGAAAAATATTGTTGATTAAAAACCATTGACTTATGGAAGGCGTTTATGCTATAATAATTCGGTCATGTTAAATCGGGGCGTTAGCGGTGCCTTGTAACCCACAATCCGCTATAGTGGGGATGAAAACTTGCCATGAGGGTCAGTGGAGTTCGGTCTGCCCTGTTCAAGTGGTGTTGACGGTCTGGTCTTGCGCAATTGGAACCTGTGAACCTCGTCAGGGCGGGAACGCAGCAGCGATAAGCAGTTATTTCAATGTGCCGCGAGGCAGCCAGACCTGAGCTTACTGTTCAGGTAACGCGGGTTCTGTTGTTTTCGAAGGCAAGCACATGATTTTTTTATTTATGAAATCTTCGAATTTCATAAATAAAAAAATCATGGAGTATTTTATAAGGAGTGTAGGCTATGTCAGGTTCATATCAGGCTTTGTACAGAAAATGGCGTCCTATGACATTTGATGATGTAGTTGGACAAAAGCACGTATCGGATACCTTGAAAACAGGAATTGCTTCGGGGAGAATTGCCCATGCATATTTGTTCTGCGGAACGCGTGGCACGGGTAAAACCTCTACAGCGAAGATTTTTTCCCGTGCAGTAAACTGCCAAAGTCCTGTAGATGGTGAGCCTTGTAACGAATGTGCTTCCTGCAGAGGTATTTTAGACGGAAGCATTTTAGATGTTTATGAAATGGACGCAGCAAGTAACCGTGGTGTTGATAATATTCGTGAAATACGTGATGAGGTTGCATATACACCTGCGGGCTGCACCTATAAAGTCTATATTATAGACGAGGTTCATATGCTTACTAAAGAGGCTTTTAATGCACTTTTAAAGACCCTTGAAGAGCCTCCTGGTCATGCTATATTCATACTTGCCACGACAGAGCCGCATAAAATACCTGCAACTGTTCTGTCAAGATGCCAGAGATTTGATTTCAGGCGTATAGGGGTAGAGGATATCTCGGAGCGGATTTTTGAAATTATTAAGGCTGAAAATATTTTGGCAGATGATGATGCTGTTCAGCTTATAGCAGAGCTGGGTGATGGATCTATGCGAGATGCCCTGAGTATTCTTGATCAATGCGCGGCTTTTGGCTATGATAATCTTACCCGTGAACTTGTGACAGATATTGTGGGAATAGCCGACCCTAAAACGCTTATGGAAGTTGCAACGGCAATAGCAGCTGGCGATACTAAAACTGCACTTATTAAAACCGAAACCCTTTTAAAACAGGGAAAAGAAGTACAAAATTTTATTGAAGAGTTAACTGCACATTTCAGAAACCTGTTAATTTGCAAGGCTACGGACAATCCTGCGGAACTCCTGGAAAAAACAGACGAGGCGGCAGAAAAATTCAAGGAACAAGCTGAACTTTTTTCTACTGAGCAGATTTTGTATTCTGTTCGTTTGTTGGGGGATAGTCTTGCCCAGGCAAAGAAAATGTCTGCACCGCAGATTGCGGCTGAAACTGCTATTGTAAAGCTTTGTAACCCCGAATATAGTACAGAGCCTGACGCTGTTCTTGCTAGAATAGGCAAGCTGGAGAAAATGATTTCAAGGGGTGTTACTGTTTCGGCTAAACAGATTGAAAAGCCTGTAGAGGTTCATGAAGATAAAGTTGAGGATGCCCCTCCGTGGGATATACCAGTTGAGGATATAAAAGAACGTGAAAAGCCCACTGTTAAAGAGGATGAGCCTGCTCAGGAAAGTAGTAAAAAAACCGGAAGTGAAGAGATATGGGAACATTGGGCAGATGCTCTTCAGGAAATTAAGGGAAAGAGCGTTAAGCTGTTTGCATTTTTATATTCCGGAAAGGCATTTCTTGTGGGTAATACTGTGGAGATTGAGCTTGCGACACAGATGGCTTATGACAGAATTGCAACCCCCAACGGAATTGCGTATCTTGAAGAGTTGTTCAGCGATATTGCAAAGGAAAATCTTAAGGTAAAGGTTTTTATAGAGGGCTCGCGAAAAGGTGAAGAAAATAGCGAAAGCGGAATTGAAAATCTTGCCAAAAAGAAAGATTTGTTTGGCGGAAAGATAAATATAAAATAGTTTAAAAGGAGAGAATAACAATGGCAAAAGGTGGATTTCCAAGAGGAATGGGCGGCGGAGGCAACATGAATCAGATGATTAAGCAGGCCCAGAAAATGCAGGAACAGATGTTAAAAATGCAGGAGGAAATGGAAACAAAGACCTTCGAGGCAACTGCAGGCGGCGGTGCTGTTCGTGTAGTTGTAACAGGTAAGAGAGAAATTCAGGAGGTTGAACTTAAACCCGAGGTTGTTGACCCTGATGATATAGAGATGCTCCAGGACCTTATTGTTGCAGCTGTAAACGAAGGATTGCGCAAGATGGAAGCGGACAGCACAGCCCAGATGGGACAGCTTACAGGCGGGCTTAATATTCCAGGGTTGTTTTAGAAATAAAATGGTATAAGGTTATGAAAAAATTATTGATTGTTGACGGGAACAGTATATTAAACCGTGCATATTATGGCATCAGACCTCTTACAGCTCCTGATGGCACACCAACAAACGCAGTATATGGTTTTTTAAATATTCTGTTTAAGTACATGGAAGAGGAAAAGCCGGATTATCTTTGCATAGCTTTTGATGTTAAAGCAAAAACCTTCAGGCACAAGATGTATGAGCAGTATAAAGCACAGAGAAAGCCTGCTCCGGAAGATTTTATTGTACAGATTCCGGTTATGAAAGATGTTCTGGGTGCTATGAACTGTGCCTGTATTGAAAAAGAGGGCTACGAGGCGGACGATCTTATAGGTACCGTTTCTTTATTGTGCGAAAAAGAGGGCATAGAATGCCGAATTTTAACAGGGGACAAAGATGACCTTCAGCTTGCCTCTAAGAACACGATAATAAAGCTTGTTATAACCAAAATGGGTTCTACCACAACCACGGATTACAGCGATAGCGAAGTAGTTGAAAAATATGGTGTATCACCTGTTGAATTTATTGATGTAAAGGGACTTATGGGTGATACTTCTGATAATATTCCCGGAGTAAAGGGAATAGGAGAAAAGACCGCTCTTGACCTTATTCAGAGATATAAGAGTATAGAGAAAATCTATGACGGGATTGACGGCATTGAAGTTACCGAGTCTGTCAGGAAAAAGCTTTTGGCAGATAAGGACAACGCATTTTTGAGTAAAACCTTGGCGACAATCGACCGAGAAGTGCCTGTGGATATTAATTTTGAGGATTTACGTGTCAAAGATGTTGATAACGAAAAGACGGCAGAAATTTTTACAAGACTCAACTTTAAATCCTTTATGCAGAAATTGAATCTCTCACCTGTCAGTACTAAGAAAAATCTTGAGCCAATCAAGGGCGAGGTTGAAGATATAACCGATGTTAAAGGCGTTATTGAGCAGGATGGAAAGATAGATTATATTTTAGACGATGGAAATTTCTATTTCTCTGTTGGCGACGAAAAGGTATATTGTGTCAAAAATATTAGCAATGACTTATTAAAGACGATATTTGAAAACGAAAAGATTTCAAAATGCGGATATGATGTTAAAGCGGATATATTAAAACTTAACTCCATGGGGATTTCTTACTGCGAAGTAGGGTTTGATGTGATGTTGGCGGCATATCTTGCAGAGCCAACACGATCGGGATATGATATTGACACTTTATGCATAACTTATCTTGGCAGGGAGCTTGAACTTTCCGAAACTCATACTGAAAAAGACGGTCAGATTTCCATGAATTTCGATGATATGACAGATGATAACAGTCATAAATCAATAGCCAATAAGGTAGTGGCTCTTAAACTTCTGCGTGAATATTTTGAAAAGAAGCTGAAAGATGACGGGCAGAGTGAGCTTTACTATGAAATAGAACTCCCTCTTACAGAAGTGCTTGCTGATATGCAGATTGCCGGAGTGTTTGTGGATAAACAGGCTCTTAAGGAGTTTGGGAATATGCTGGCAAAAAGAATATCAGCTTTGCAGGATGAAATATATAGCCAGGCAGATGGAGAGTTTAATATAAATTCACCAAAACAGCTGGGTGAAGTACTGTTCGAAAGATTAGGGCTCCCCGGTGGAAAGAAAAACAAAACAGGATATTCTACCAATGTGGATGTTTTAAATAAACTGATTGATGTGCATCCCATTGTTGGGAATGTACTTGAATTCAGAAAACTGTCCAAGCTACAGTCTACTTATGTGGAGGGATTACTGCCTACCATAGATAAAGCTGACGGACGCATTCATTCAAGTTTTAATCAAACTGTCACAGCTACGGGAAGAATAAGCAGTACAGAACCAAATCTACAGAATATTCCTGTCAGAACCGAGCTTGGAAGAGAAATAAGAAGAATGTTCATCGCAGAGGGTGACGATGCTTGCCTTGTGGATGCAGACTATTCGCAGATTGAACTTCGTGTCCTTGCTCACATTTCCGATGATGAAACCATGAAGACAGCTTTTATAGAGGATATTGATATTCATACCCAGACCGCTTCGCAGGTTTTCGGTGTGCCTATTGATGAAGTAACATCTTCTATGCGTTCAAGTGCAAAAGCGGTTAACTTTGGTATTGTGTATGGAATTGGTGCGTTTTCTCTGGCGCAGGATTTAAAGATATCCGTGAAAGAGGCAGATGCCTATATAAAAGGCTACTTAAGCCATTATCCCAAAGTAGATGAATACATGAAAACCACGGTGAGCGATGCAAAGGAAAAAGGATATGTATCCACACTCCTTGGAAGACGCCGTAATATGCCGGAACTTAAAGCCTCCAACAGAATTACACAGGCTTTTGGTGAACGTGTTGCCATGAATGCACCTATTCAGGGAACGGCGGCAGATATAATAAAAATGGCTATGGTAAGGGTCTATAAAAGATTGAAATCAGAAAACCTTAAAGCCAGACTGATATTGCAGGTACACGATGAACTTATTGTAGAAGCACCTCTTAATGAAAAAGAACAGGTGAAGATGCTTCTTAAAGAGGAAATGGAAAATGCCTGCAAATTAAATGTACCACTTGTTGTGGATATGAATACAGGAAAAAGCTGGTATGACACCAAATAGGAGCGTGATGCTCCACCCCTTTGCTTACACGGCAAAGCCGTGAAGTATGAAATACAGGTCGCTTTGCGACAGAAAAAAGGAACTTGCAAATTTTGCAGGTTCCTTTTATGTATCCTAAAATGAGTTTACCCGTCGGTATTCATCAGGGGTCATGCCCTCGGCTCGTTTAAATACCGATATAAAATAGCTTGGATCTTTAAAGCCGACTTCTGTGGCAATATCTTTGACCCGCATAATCTGCGGTGAGCATAAATAATGCTTTGCCATGTTAAGTCTGTATTGGGTCAGATATTTAAGAGGAGTAGTGCCGTAGACCTGATTAAAAAGACGGCAGAGGTGGTTGGTGGTAACCCCAATTACATTTGCCATGTCCTCAAGGCTCAAATCATGCTTGTAGTTGGAAATAATCATATCCATAACAGGACTTAATTTTTCGTATTTCTCATGCATGGTCATACCGCCTGAATCACGGGTTTTATTGCGGTATTCATTCATCTTAATAAGAAGTTTATACATAAGACCGGAGGTCTTTATCTCTTTATTCAAATCACTGCACCAGAACATATCGGAAAGAGCATCAATCTGCAAATCAAAATCTGCAAGATTTGGAAGGGAAAAAACCTCGCTGTTTCCAAAGCCTATGTAGTCAATAATATCCTCAATCAAATTTCCCGAAAAGGTAACCCAACGCGTAGGCCACGGTTCTTCGATGGGATAGTATTCGTGTGGAATATCGGGACGAAAGAAGAAAATATCTCCGCTGCCGATTTCGTATTCCCTGTTTTCAATTTTTAAAATGCCTTTTCCGCCTCTGCAGTACAGAATGTGATAGCTCTGGAAACCACAAGGGCGGATAATGTGCCGCTGACTCTTGCTCTCGCCCATACCTGTAACGTAAACGGGTAGAAGCCTGGTGCGGTTTAAAAGCACAGGTAAAATCATAAAATCACCTTAAAATTATTTATCTATTATACTATATGCGATTTTATTTACGTCGCCGGCACCCATGGCGATAATTAAGTCACCGGGGGTTGCGTTCGCTTTAAGGTATCGTACAATAGCATCCATATTGTTTATATATACGCTGCCTGGGATTTTTGCGGCAAGGTCGCAGGAGTGGATTGTTCCGTCGTACTCCTCTCTTGCAGGATAAACATCTGCGATTATCACGTTGTCTGAAAGAGGAAGAACTTCTGCAAAATCGTCAAGAAGACTTTTTGTTCTTGTATATGTGTGTGGCTGAAATACCGTCCATATCTTGTTATAGTTCATAGATTTTGCAGATGTGAGCGTTGCACGTATCTCTGTTGGATGATGAGCATAATCATCAACTACATCACAGCCGTTATAGGTGCCAACCTTTTCAAATCTGCGCTTCGTACCGCCAAATTCTTTAAGACCTGCCTTGATTGCGTCAACGCCAATTCCTAAAAATTCAGCCGCAGCAGTAACTGCCAGAGCATTTAAGATATTATGTGTTCCTGCAACGTTTAAGTCAACGGTAAATGAGCCATTATTTCTTCGGCATACTGTAAAATGAGCACAACCTTTTTCGTCAATCACTATATCAGAGGCTGTATAATCGGCATTTTTATCGTTTAAGCCGTAGAAAATTACTTTTTTATCGACATTTTGCACAACTTCAAGAGCGTTTTTATCGTCAGAACAAACAATAATGCATCCATGGGGTGAAGTTAGGCTTGCAAATTTCCGAAAAGATGATATAATATGGTTAATATCGCTAAAATAATCCAGATGGTCCTCTTCAACATTTGTTATGATAGACAAAAATGGCTTGAAGTGAAGGAAACTTTCTACATATTCACAGGCTTCAAATGGGAGATAATCCCGCTTGCCTAATCTGAAGTTTCCGCCAATCTGGGGTAATTCACCGCCAACCAGAATTGTTGGGTCCGTTTCTGCAGCAAGCAGAATCAGGGACATCATGGAGGTAGTGGTGGTTTTGCCATGTGTTCCTGCGATTGCGATAGGATATTTATAAAGTTGCATAAGGGCGCCTAAAAGTTCGGCACGTTCGATAACGGGAACGCCCAAACTGCGAGCCTTTTGAAGTTCCGGATTTGTTTCGGATATAGCGGCAGTGTAGCATACCAAATCGGGATTTTTTATATTTTCAGCGCACTGACCTATCATGATTTCAGCCCCTGCGGCTGTTAAGTCATCTGTAAGGTTTGAGGTTTTTGTATCCGAACCTGAAATTTTATAGCCGAAGTCAATAAGCATGTGTGCCAGAGCGCTCATACTTATTCCGCCGATGCCAATCATATGGACGTGAGAGTTCGGTTTAAGCTCAGACATTGTAAATTCTTGCATTTATAAACCTTCTTTCCTGAAAATTGCATTTAATATATATATTATAACACATAAATGCAATATTTTCAACAACTTATTAACTTTTGTAAAATAATAATTAAAAATATAACGCTATGAGAAATAGTGGGAAAAGGGAGGGTAATCCTATGGAGATTACTGATATCCGGGTAAGAAAAATCAATGCTGAGGGAAGAATGAAGGCAGTTGTTTCTGTTACTTTTGATGATGCATTTGTTGTGCATGATATCAAAGTAATAGAAGGACAGGAAAAGCTTTTTATCGCTATGCCGAGCCGCAAGACTCCTGAGGGTGATTTTAAAGACATTGCACACCCGATAAATGCAGAAACACGTGAGTTTTTGCACAGTATGATCTTAAAGAAGTACCAGGAGGCTCTTGAAGAGAACGACGGTGCGGCTGAAGAGGTTGAGTAATAGTTATATTGAATAAAAGCAGTACTCCAAAAAGGGGTGCTGTTTTTTTATTTATTTACAGAGAACTGTGTCCGATTTTGTCAATTGAAGTTGCTTGACTAAAGTATAGGTGTTTGGCAAAATAAAAAAGGAAAAAAATTCCAAAAGTTTTATAGAAGGGGTGGAGAAAAACAAATGCTGAAGGGGTGTGCACTTAGGGACGTGCCTGTTTTTGCACGTTTTGATTGACAACTAAATAGGAACAGTTTGGGGGCGTGGCACTTTTTGTGCGAAAATAGTTAATGGGGATGCACGGTTTTGTGACGTCCTCATTTTTTTGTGCGGTGTTGCATTTTCAAATAAAGTATGTTA
>JAZQKJ010000016.1:0-85304 GCA_045542095.1 Ructibacterium sp. | reverse complement strand
AAAAAGCAAGCAACCACAAGGAAAACTCGATGTTTTTCTTGTGGTTTTTTCGTTTATACACGCGGGCAGTCGAGGACGCCTGTCCCTACAAATGTTTTATTTTTAAATTTTCGCTTGCGGTAGAACGACTTTTTCGACAGTCTGAAAGCCACCCGTCAGGGTGGCTTTTTTATGTTCTGAAGTATGGGGTTGCATCCGATGGAATTACGTTTAATTCCTCAAATTTGTTTTCCAGAAACTCCGCCATAAAGGTGCAGATTGTATTTTCTGTTTCGAAGTGACCCGCATCAATCAGGTTAATTCCAAGCTCGAAAGCAAGCTGTGCCTCGTGGTGTTTAACATCAGAAGTTACATATACATCAGCTCCTGCATGGTATGCTGAATAGATACCATCGCCCCCTGAGCCGCTGCAGAGAGCCACAACGCTTACAATTTCCTCGGGGTCGCCTATATAGCGTATTGATTTGCAGTTTAGTGCATCCCGTACAAAGTCTACATAATCCCCCATTTCCATAGGTACAGGCAAATTGCCTACCCTGCCGATATTGTCTATGGGCTGACCGGTTCCGTCTATACATTCGACTTCCTTAAATCGTCTCACGTTAACAAGGTCAAGTCTTTGGGCTAATACATCGTTCATTCCGCCATTTGCGTGGTCAAGATTTGTGTGGGCACTGAATACGGAGATATCGTTTCTGATAAGGTTTCTAAGAATGCTTCCCTGAATGTCCTGCTCGATTATTCGCTTTGGAGAAGCGAAAAGAAGAGGATGGTGGGATATAATAAGGTCGGCACCGCAGTCTATGGCACGTTGAACATTATCCGATGTAACGTCAAGACAAACAAAGACCGTTGAAACCCGCTGGTCAAGATTTCCAACCATAAGTCCCACATTGTCCCAACTCTCTGCGAGCTCAGGGGGAGCAAGTGTTTCAAGTTCCTGAATTATGTCCTTTACTTTCAGCATAAATGACACCTCATTTCTATTTCTTTAAGAAGTTCTTTTGACTCATTAAGCTTTATGTTAGTATTGTCCATCAAGGATTTTTGAAGTCCTGCAATCATATTTTCAAGTTGTTTTTTCTTTAAATCAATATATTCATCAAAATATTCAGGCTTGTTATTCATAAGCTTTTTTCCTGCATAAATTTCTGCAGGGGTATATTTGATTTGCTTATGGCAAGGATTCACGGAAATAATATTATATATTTTTTTATCCTCTTTTGCCAGATATTCATCTGTAATTTCGTAGCCGATTTCACAAAGATTTTCACGAAGCTCGGGAACAGATGACATGGGCTGAATTAAAATTTGTTTTGCAGTTTTAAAAATTTCAGGTCTTGATTTAAGAATTTCAGTGATTATAATGCCACCCATGCCTGCGATAACAATAGCATCTGCTTCATTGGGAGCGAGAGTATCAACTCCGCTGCCCAGCCTTAAATCAATTCTGTGGCATTGCCCGTATTGCTTAACGGTGGCTTCCGCACGGCTTAGAGGGCCTTTTCTTATGTCCGACGCAACAGCAAATTTACATTTTTCGTTTATGGTCAGATATACAGGAAGATAAGCGTGGTCTGTACCAATATCTGCGACACAGTTGCATGGCATAATCAAATCTGCAATTTTCTGTAGTCTTGGAGTGAGGTTTGGGATATTCATGGATAACTCCTTTAATAAATATTATAGATAGAGTACAATAAAACAAAAATTTTGTCAACATAAAAGAGGATTAGAAGGATTTTTGTAGAAATTAAAAGTATACCTAATTTACTATGCTTACTTGAAAGAAGGGGAAAGTATGAATCTCAGGTGCCTGACAGAAGAACAGGAATATGAAATGTTATCTGAAAAAGCGGTGAAAAGCAGAGAAAGTAAAGGTAGGCAGGCTTTTGAGGAGCCGTGTGAAATACGTACGGAGTTTCAGCGTGACAGGGACAGGATAGTTCATTCAAAAGCTTTCAGACGTTTGAAACATAAAACTCAGGTGTTTTTATCACCTGAGGGAGACCATTATCGCACCAGATTGACACATACTTTAGAGGTTTCCCAGATTGCACGAACGATTGCCAGAGGACTCAGGCTTAATGAGGATTTAACAGAGGCAATCGCTCTTGGCCACGATTTGGGTCATACACCTTTTGGACACATGGGAGAAAGAGTTCTTGACCGCATATGCCCTTATGGGTTTAAACATAATGAACAGAGCCTTCGCGTTGTGGATATACTGGAAAGACAGGGAGGACTGAACTTAACTGCCGAAGTCCGTGACGGAATTTTGTGCCATACAGGTAAGCAAAAGGCTTTTACCTTAGAGGGCAGAGTGGTTGCTATATCTGATAAAATTGCATACATTAATCATGATATAGACGATGCTATTCGTGGCGGCGTCCTTTGTGGAAATGATATTCCAGAAGAGTATTCTGAAATTCTTGGGAATAGCCATTCCTCAAGGATAAATACCATGATTAAAGCTGTTCTGGCATCTAGTATGGATAAAGATGATATAGAAATGGAAAAAAACGTATACGGAGCAATGATGGGACTTCGCAAATTTATGTTTGAAAATGTGTATGTTGCCTCCGAGCCTCAGCGTGAAGAGAATAAGGCTGTTGGAATTATAGAGGGACTTTATAATGTATATATACAGGATCCTGAAAAAATTACAGGAAGTAAGACTCTGGACGGTCATGAGGATATACATATTCTTGCAAGAGATTACATTGCGGGAATGTCTGACCCCTTTGCTGTGGCTAAGTATACGGAGCTTTATATACCTGCATTCTGGCAAAGATAATTAATGTGAGAGGAAATTTGCGGTTGGTGTCGAATTATATAAAGAGAGAGGAGGCGTCGTATGGCTGATAATTTGGAATTTCAGGATTTTGTAGATGAAATTATTCAACGAAATGACATAGTAGAGATTGTTTCGGAATATGCAAAATTAAAACGTGTCGGCTCACGTTATTCGGCGCTTTGTCCATTGCATAACGATAAAAAGTCACCATCACTTTCTATTTCTCCTGATAAACAGCTTTTTCATTGTTTTGGATGCGGAGCAGGTGGAAACGTAATCCATTTTATAATGGGGATGGAAAACCTAGATTTTATGGATGCTCTTAAGTATCTTGCTGACAGGGTGCATCTTCCTATGCCGGAGCGAAGCAGTGGCAGTGATATAAAAAAACGACAGGAAACTGCAGATAAGAAACAGCTAATATATGAAATTAATGCAGAGGCCGGCAGGTATTTCTATCGAAACCTAGCAGGAGAAAAGGGAAAGGATGCGTACAATTATCTCTTAGACAGAGGAATAACCAATGCAACCATAAAAAAATTTGGCTTGGGATATGCTCCGGAGGGATGGACAAGCCTTCTTGATTATCTCAGGGAAAAGGGATATAAGGAGCATGACATATTTGAAGCAGGTCTCGCTAAAGCCCGTGATAACGGTACATATTATGATGCCTTTTATGACGGACGGGTTATGTTCCCAATTATAAATGTTCAGGGAAATATAATCGGCTTCGGCGGCAGAATAATGAAAGAAAACAGTAACACCGGCAAGTATCTGAACACACCGGAAACATTGGTTTTCAAGAAAAAAGAGAATTTGTTTGGATTGAATTTTGCCAAGAATGATAAATCAGGCAGACTCCTGCTTATGGAAGGATATATGGATGTTATTTCTTTGCATCAGGCAGGAATTGGTAATGCGGTTGCCTCTTTGGGAACTGCTTTTACACCGGAACAAGCAAAGCTTTTAAAGAAGTATGCAGGAAAGGCAGTGCTTTGCTATGATGCAGATGATGCAGGGAGAAAGGCGGCGTTTCGTGCAGGAGACATTTTGACGGAGTTTGACATAAAAACAAAGGTAATGGCAATAAGTGATGGAAAAGACCCTGATGAATTCATTAAGGCAAAAGGGGCTGATATGTTCAGAGTGCTTATTGAAGATGCAAGACCTTTGATTACGTATAAAATCGAGGAAATCAAGAAAAAATATGATCTTGAGGACTCTGAACAGTTAATAGAGTTCAGTGAGGCTGCGGCGACAATTCTTGCAGAAATTAAAAATCCTGTGGAGTGTGAACATTATACAAAACTTATTGCAAAAGAATGCGATGTTTCACCAGAGAGTATAAAAACCCGAATAGATATATTAAAGAAGAAAAATCAGGCAGTGGTGCAGCGTCAGGAAGAACGCAAAGAAAGACGGAATTTTGTGGAGCGAACCGGTGGAAGAGGGGACCTTGACCAAATGAAGGTAAAAAATGCTGAAAAGCTCTTGCTTAATTTTATGGCAGGTGACAGAGGCGTTTTGAAAAAGGTCATGGCATCAGGTATTGAACCCGGAGATTTTACCGAGGGGTTACATAGGGAGTTGGCTGAAAAGCTTTATCAGAGCGGTGACAAAACAGATATAAATCAGTTGCTTTCGCAGTTTCCGCCGGAGAGTATAGGAACGGTTGCGGCAATTTTACTTGAAGACAAAAACACCGAGCGTATAGACATTGCCTATGAACAACCGCTGAATATACTATTAGAAGAAAAACGTAAAGGCATGGCAAGTGAACTCCTTGAACAAGGCGACCTTGCAGAGCTTGACAGAATACTAAAGGAAAAGAGTAAGAAGAATTAGGGGGAAACGGTTTTGGAAAACGAAAAAAAGCCTATTGTAGGAAAAAAACAGATATTGCAGCAGTTGCTGGAACAGGGAAAGAAGACAGGTGTTTTAGGATTTAAGGAGATTGCAGAAAAATTAGATGAGCTTGATCTCGATCCTATGCAGATGGACAAAATATATGAATATCTGGAAAAACACGGCGTTGAAATCGTAGGGAATCTTGAAGAAGAACTTGAGGCTATAGAAGAGGATATGCAGATAACTCAGGAAGACCTTGATGATATGTCGGTTCCTGATGGAACGGGGATTGATGACCCGGTTCGTATGTACCTTAAGGAAATAGGTAAGGTTGATCTGCTTACCGGTGATGAGGAAACAGAACTTGCGCGCAGAATGGCGGAGGGTGACAGAGATGCAAAGCGTAAGCTTGCTGAGGCAAACCTTCGTCTTGTGGTAAGTATTGCGAAAAGATATGTGGGCAGAGGTATGCTTTTCCTTGACTTAATTCAGGAAGGTAATTTGGGACTTATTAAGGCTGTTGAAAAGTTTGATTATACAAAAGGATATAAATTCAGTACCTATGCTACATGGTGGATAAGACAGGCGATAACCCGTGCTATTGCTGACCAGGCAAGGACTATTCGAATTCCTGTTCACATGGTGGAAACCATAAATAAGCTTGTAAGAGTTTCAAGACAGCTTGTTCAGGAATTGGGAAGAGATCCCCTTCCGGAGGAAGTTGCCAAAGAACTTAATATGCCGGTAGATAAAGTAGGCGAAATTATGAAGATAGCACAGGAACCTGTTTCTTTGGAAACCCCAATAGGTGAAGAAGAAGATAGTCATCTTGGGGACTTTATTCAGGATGAAGACGCACCTGCGCCATCGGATGCGGCAACCTTTACCTTGCTTAAGGAACAGCTTGTAGATGTGCTCAGTACACTTCAGCCAAGGGAAGAAAAGGTTTTGCGTCTCAGATTTGGTCTTGATGACGGCAGAGCAAGAACTCTTGAGGAAGTTGGTAAAGAGTTTAACGTTACACGTGAACGTATCCGTCAGATTGAGGCAAAGGCTTTAAGAAAGCTTCGTCATCCCAGCAGAAGCAGAAAGCTTAAGGATTATTTGGAATAATTTGGCTTAGATTGACTTTTATAAAAAGGTATTATATAATTTGGTTTATAGTTTTTTGGAATAGGAGAGAGAAGATGCTGGATTTCGCTTCGGTAAATGTAAATGGTAAAGAACAGGAAAAATATGATGCTATGGCAATAGCGGAAGAAACGTATTGCACCTGTTTTGCAGTTGCTGACGGGAAGACGGCGTCAGATACGGCTGATTTTATAATTAGCAATATTGTTGAGGATTTTAAATCCCAATCAGATATTACAACAGCTACCATCCCGGACTTTCTTGAGGGTGTTCAGGAAAAACTTACAATAAGTCAGGAAAAAGGTGAATTATCTGCAGGCGGCTGCAGTATGGCAGTTTTCTTGTCAGACGGAAAAATTGCGGTCTGGGCACATATTGGGGACTGCAGGGTATATCATCTTAAAGAAAAGCTTCTGTATGAAATCACCCCTGACCACAGTGATGCATACAATCGCTATGAGGCGGGAGATATACGTTATCCTAAAATCCGTACAGACAGAACAAGACATAACATATTACATCAGCTTGGAAAAGAACAGGACTTTAGACCTACATATTCCTCGCCGGCTATGGTAAAGGAAGAAGATAGCTTTTTAATTTGCACAGATGGCTTTTGGGAAAATATTCACGAGAGACAAGTGGAAAAAGCATTGAAACGTGCTAAATCGGCTCAGGATTGGCTTGATAGGATGACTAAGATAGTTGAGAAAAATCGGGCGCGAAAAAAATATACCCACAAAAAAGACGATTACAGTGCCATAACTATTAAGGTATAGCGGAGGATAAAATGAGAAAATATATACTTGCATTGATTACTTGCCTGTTTATTGCATTTCCTATGACAGGCTTTGCAGTTTCTGTAAACATGAATTTATTTGACGGCAGTTTATCGATTCTGGATTCATTGTTGCTTATTGCCATAGGACTTACGGTTATAGGATTTCTACTGATTTGTATTGCCTTTTCTAAATCGGGTAAGAGATCAGAGACAGAAGAGGAAATTCAGGAGGAAGAAGAGATAATCGGAGAACCTATTGCAGGTCCCTTTATAGAGGATGAAGCAGTAGAAGAACTGATTGAAAATGAAGAGGAAGAAGAACCACAAAATGATATTGTACACCTTAAGATGACACTGACAGGGGTCAATAACGGCGACTATAAGATAGCTCCGTTAAGGGACCGCACAACATTTGGAAGAAGAAAAACGAATGATGTTATTTTCTCGGATATTTCTATTTCAGGTGAGCACGGATTTATAATTGTGGAAAAAGATAAGGTTTATATTCTGGATAATGATTCGACAAACGGAACATATATAAATGGAAAACGAATAAAAGAAAAAACAGAGATTAACTCCGGTGATGTTATAACCCTGGGTCAGATGGAATATCGAATAGGTTTTTAAAAATATCTGAATATCAAGGCGTTGCCTATATTATGCATTAAGTGCATAATATAGGCAACTTTTTTTGCGAAAAGGTTTTTGTGGATAAATTTTAAGCAGACATTTGCATACATCTATTGATATTTTTAGTTGACGTTTTATAAAAATAAACAAAAATACACTATAAAAAAGCAAAAAATACATAGAAATGGCACATTTTATATGATATCATATTTTATAGAGAAACTTTTTTCAAAAGGGTATGTTATATCCAAAAAAGTGTAGTATACGCTGTTAACATACCCTTCCAAACCCTTCAAAAAATATAATATAGAATAGATAATTTGTTCTCGACAGGAACAGATTATTTATTATACAATTTTAAATAAGAGGAGATTTAAAATTATGAAAAAATTTATTTCTTTGGCGTTAGCCACGGCTATGTTTGTGTACTTGTTTTCGGGCATAACCGTATCTGCGGCAAACACAGATTTGGTGAATGTAGCTCTTAATGCGACTGTGATGGCTTCGAGTGGTAATGATACAGAAAATGTTGCAGAAAATGCAGTTGATGGTAATACTGAAACTTATTTTCATACTACTGCAAGCGGAAAATATGCAGTTTATGATTTGGGTAGAAAATACCCAATAAGCCAAATAAAGTTTTCTGTGTATACTACTGCTGATGGTGGTACGAATGCCGGAAACGCCATAAGATTTACCTTATCTGAAAATATGCCGTCTACTGCGACTGAGATAAATAACAGTAATAATTTTACTTCATGGAAAGACAGCAAGGGTGTAACAGAGATAAGCCCCAATGCATCAAACTATGCCGGTTCTGATTTTGCAGAGAAAACATTCGCATATGATGAAGGTGAAGAGCCTGTAGGTAGATATATCACTGTCTATAAGTATTATAATAATAATTTGTATTTCAAAGATTTGGAAGTATATACTAAAAGTGCTAATATTCCTGAACTTATTGATTTGAGAGATGAAACAGTTGTTAGTAAATACAATGGTATGACAACTGGTAATGGACCTGAAAGAGCAATTGATAATGACGAAACAACATATTATGAGAATGCTGCAGGGGGAACCGGCTATGTTATATATGACCTGGGTGCAACCTATAAAATAAGTGGAATTGATATGCTTCATTCCCGTGAGAAGAATGCTATATCAATAGCTTTAACAAAGGGGTTACCCCAGGCTACTGATGCAAGTGGGCACGATGCGATTAAAACTTATTGTGAGACAAATGGAGATACACTTATAGAATACAATACGACTGCAATAAGTACTTCTGCCAAGGACTACAAATATGTTTATTATGCGGGAGAAGAAGTTGAGGCAAGATATATTGTTATATGTAAGCCAAACAGCGGTAGCTATAAACTATACGATTTGAATGTTTATGTAACACCTGAAAATTCAATGCCTGACGATAAACCATACAATATTGCGGATAAAGGAATCGTAAGTGCATCGTTTACAACAGGGCTTGATAATATGATAGACGGTGACAGAGAAACTTATGCAAGCATGCCGGGTAATGATGAATATGTAACTATAGACTTAGGTGCAGTTTATCCTATAAAAAGAGTAGGGTTTGTCCTTGCAAACTCGAATGGAAACTCATCAACATCTGTTGTGCTGTCATCCGACCCCCCCACAAGCACAGATGTATCCGACCCAAGCTCATTTGAAACAAATAACACGCTTGTCGCAAAAAGCACGTTTTCAACTACTCCAACTGAATACAGCTATGCCATTGATGATACAACGGTCAGTGCCAGATATCTGACGTTTTTCCAGTATTACAGCGGTAATGTTGATATTTACGAGATTGATATATATGTTCCATATAATGTATATATGTCAGCGAGTTCAAGCATAAATATAGCAAAGAATAAAGCTTGTTTTACCATGTATAATCCGCAGGAAGCTCAAACATATCCTAATGTTTATTGGAGAGCTGTAGACGGAGATAATTCTACTCATGCGGCAGGAAGAACCTATTCTACCAATACAGTTGGTAAAACTCCGCGGTTTATTGTAGATTTAGGTGCGGAATATGCTATCGACAAAATTGATTTATTGCCCTTTGGTGCAGGTACAACCGGTATATACGTTACCAACAGTAATAATTTTAAGGATGACAATTTAACGGCTGTTGCTACTGATTTAGCTACAACAAGCAACACAAAAATTACAGTTGATACCTCTATTCTTGATGGAGTTAAAGAGAGCAAATGGCGTTATGTAGTCATAGACAGATTTTACGATGGCGGAGGTCATGTATTGGGGTTATATGAACTCGAAGTATATTCAACTGTTACAAATCTTCAGGCAGATTTTGCAAAGTTATCCACGAAAGCTTATAGAATAACCAGGGGCAGAAACGCGTATGCTACCGGAACCATAGGTGGTGACTTAAAGGAAATTTGTGACGGTCAGTATCACTATAGTAACTCATCGGAGGCTCGTGTAGCGGCAGAGACAGGAAAACGTCATTATATGTATTATGATTTAGGGGATAGCTATGTTGTTCCCTATGTGGTTGTTATACCTCATAACGGATATTCGGGACTAAATTATGGTTTTGATATAGTCGGCGCAAATTCTGTGGAGGACTTTACAAATAATACCTGTGATACTTTGGCAACTGTTGACGAATACAATAAAGCAGGCGAAACAGTGGATGTGGCTGATATATGGAAGATTGACATATCCGGTGTTTATGCTGAAAACAAGTACAGATACATTGGAATAAGAGGTGCATCGGGCTGTCAGATAAATGTGGCTGAATTTGAAGTGTTTGCAGATAGCAAGAATTTCAAACAGGCTATGGGTAATGTTACAGCAACAGTTTCTGCTTTGGATGAAGACGGTGCTTTAAATGATGTAACCGTTGCCTCAAATGCAGTGACGACGGCAGATGGCTCGGGAAGCTACAAGGTTATTGTGGCAAGTTATGAAGAAGACGGCAGTATGCTGGCTGCCGGATATACTGAAATTACACTAGGTACATTAAGCAGAGAAGAAGACGATTTTATCACGGATATAAAGGACATTATTCCCAACGGGGCACATTATATTAAGGCGATTATAGTAGATGATTTTAATAATATTACTCCTGTTATGGATGCTGCAGTAAAGACCTTTATTGTTAAATAAACAAAAAAACACCTTGATGAAGTAGCTCATCAAGGTGTTTTTCTTGCGAAACTGTAAATACTATGGTATTATTAAAAAAATAGATTTGGAGGTATTTTTATGATTAAACATATTGTATTCTGGGATTTGCTTGAAGAAGCAGAAGGAAAATCCAAGTGGGAAAACGCAAAGATAATAAAAGAAAAGCTCGAGGCTCTGGTTGGTGTTATTCCCGGGCTTATAGATGCAGAGGTAGGACTTAACGTAAATGGCGGCGAGTACGATGCGGCTCTTGTCAGTACCTTTGAAAGCATGGATGCCCTGAAATCCTATGACTGTCATCCCGAACACGTAAAGGTTCGGGAATTTGTATCAAAAGTCCGCATCTCACGGGTTGCAATTGATTACGAATTATAAAATATCAATCAAGTCGTCAAATGTGATTTTGGTATCCACTATTTGAATGATTCGCTTTTCAGGGTTGAAATCTGCAACCATGCCTGTAATTTTAAGATATTCGCCGTCGTCATAGTATACGACGGTGATTATTTTACCCTTTTGGATCTGGTGGAGCTTTTGGTCAATTTCCTCTGCCTTTTCCTCAGAAAGCTCCGGCTTTGGAACAATAATTTTTTCTTTTTCCGAAAGAGCTTCATAAAGTCCTTTTAAAGCCGAAAAAGGCATAAACTGTTTTGCCCGCTGTGAAACGGGCATTTTTTGTTTTGGTTTATTCGCCACTTTTATGCCCTCCAATCTGCCGGTTACGCTCCATAGTGGTAGCGTTTTCCCGTAAATCCATACCCTTTATCACGGAGTTTTTCCCATACTGTTTTTTTATCTTAAGAATTGCTTTTTGAATTTTATTGTTACGTTTAAGATTTTCCATATTGTCAAACAAGCTGAATTGCCGATATTCCTCGTCGTGAACATTGTTAAAGGTTATATTAAAACGTCTTACGGGTAAATTGGGATTAACAATTCGCTCATATAGTTTTTCCACTGCGGGAATTATAACAGAATCTCCGTTTGTTTCGGTGCCAAGATTAGCAGTACCGTGGGCAGGTTCAGCATCGACTTTGTTTGAATATCCTGCATGAAGAGTCACCGAACCTGTGACAAGTTTTTTCTCTACAAGCTCCAGACAAAGTAAGTCTACCATTTCCCGAACAATTATTTTTCCGTCTTCGAAATTATAATCGCACATCAAAACCTGACCGCTGGTAAGGCAGTTGGCTTTGGGCATATATGCCTTAATGTCCGCCATGGTAACGGGCTCCCGTCCCCATGCATGGTCGATTAGGAGTTCTGCATCCTTTCCGAAAACTCTGTACAAAAGGTCTTCGCTTGCTTTTGCCACGCCACCCATGGTGTATATGCAGTAACGGGCAAGCCGATTAGCCGTGCCCTTGCCAACACGCCAGAAATCCGTAATAGGTTTGTGATTCCATAGCTCGTGGCAATAGGTTTCTTCGTCAAGATATCCGATAAAATCTTCGGCGTGTTTTGCGGTTATATCAAGAGCAACCTTGGCAAGATACAGATTTGTTCCAATGCCGCAAGTAGCACGTATTCCCGTTTCCTCATATACCTTGTCCATAATGGCTTTGCCCAGCTCTTTTGCTGTCATATTGTATAGTTTTAAGTAGTGGGTAACGTCGAAAAAAGCTTCGTCTATAGAGTAAACATGAATATCCTCTTTTGAGATAAAGCTAAGGTATATGGAATAGATTTCTGCAGCATAGTCAATGTAGCGTTGCATACGTGGCTCTGCCATTATATAATCCACACCGGAGGGGATTTCGAAGACTCTGCATCGGTTTTTAATGCCAAGTTTTTTCATAGGAGGAGTAATGGCAAGACATATTGTCTTTTCGGTACGCTCCGGGTCGGCAACCACTAAATTTGTGGTCATAGGGTCAAGCCCACGGTCTACACATTCCACGGAGGCATAAAATGATTTAAGGTCAATACATAGATAATAATTCTGCATTTTTATACCTCCTTTAAGAAAGTTTTACCGAATATAGAGATATTATCACAGAATTTAAATTATTTCAAGAAATATGTGGGTAAAAAAACATTGGTTTTCAAGAGTAATATGCAAAAAATATCAAGCTTTTGCAAAAATAGTCATTGTTATTATGAAAAATGTTTGATAAAATAACACATAATAGGATAAGTGGGATTGTTATTGAAAAAGGAGGTCAAAAGCATGATTAAAGTTGTCGTTGTAGAAGATGAACCGCTGATGAATCAATTCATAGTGGGAAGCATTGAATGGAATAAGCTTGGTTTAGATCTTTGCGGAGTTTTTTACAACGGGAAAAGTGCCTTTGAATTCCTAAAAGACAACCCTGCAGATATTGTTGTTACGGATATCCAGATGCCTATTATGAATGGACTTACTCTTATTTCAAAGGTGCTGGAGATTTATCCTGAAACTAAATTTATAGCCTTGAGTAATTTTGATGAGTTTGATATGGTAAAAAATGCATTCAAGCTTGGAGTAACGGATTACGTGTTGAAAACTGATTTTGAGGCGGAAACATTCCAGAAAATTCTTATGGATATTACGGGAAGACTTATCAGCTCAGATAAAACAGATATGCTGAGCCTTAATATAAAAGAGTATTCTCTTAAACAATTTTTCTGGAGCAATACGCCAATTGCTGATGTTACGCGAAAAATCCGTATAAATACGGAAGGTCCTCTTACGGTTGCTTTGTTGAAGCTCCTTAACTATGATGAAATGCTCAAGGATTCATGGGATATGGAAAAAGAGCTTATGAAGTTCGGGCTATCCAACTGTCTGGAGGAGATTTTGGAGAATAACGGCTCAGGGGAATTTTTTTTCAACGGTTATGATGAAATTATTTTCCTTTTTTCGGATATAGACAAAACTTCATGTTGCAACAATGCAGGTGAAATATTTGAAAAGATTTTTGAATTTTTGACCCAAAACTTCGGGCTGGTATCTGCTGCTGCTATATGTGATATTTATGACTGTCACGATTTAAAAGAGCAATATCATCTTGTAAGCCAGAGCATAGGATTTTCATTTGTTATGGGAAATGACCGATTGATTTTTTGCTCACAGGCAGCGAACTTTACGGATGTCCCTGATGTTAATGATATATCTGCTAAAATTGACGGATTTTTGGCAAATATGGATTTTGAAGCTATACCAAACGTATTGGACGAGATAAAGCGACCTGCATATATTTCTATTCCTGCTATACGGGATATGTATAAAAAACTTTTGGGCAAACTTAAAGACATTTATGCAGAGTATGAGTTTTCTGATGAAATTAGCGGGATTGACGAAATAGATATAAATTATAGCAGTATGCCCGAAATTAACAAGCTTATCAATCAGATTTGTTCTTTTCTGGCATCCAAATTTGAATATTCTGATGTGATTATAGTTCAGGTGGAAAATTATATCCGCAAAAATTATTCGTCTGATTTATCTCTGCAGCTATTGGCAAAACAGTTTTTGTTCAGTTATACCGACCTTAGCCGACGTTTCCAGAAAGCTACGGGTATGAGCTTTTCGAAGTTCCTAAAAGAGGTAAGACTTACGGAAGCTATGAAGTTTATAAAAACTACGGATTTTAAGTGTTCCCAGATTTCATCAATGGTAGGTTATAACAACTACGAAAATTTCAGCCGTGCTTTTAAAGAGAAGTATCAGAAGACACCTAACGAAGTCAGAAGAGGTGGAAAAGCGTGAAAAATAAAGTTTTTTTTAAAGACGACTTAAAAACCATGACTATAATACTCCTGGTTATATCTATTGTTTCCATTGCGGCAATTGGTACTTATTCGGGAATTATTATGATAGAGGCGTTGATGGATAACACGGAAAGTCGAGCTATATCCCATCTTGAGAGTTCGGACTATCTAACAATAGAAAAAACCAAAAATATACAGAGATTTACAGATATTATCAATGCAGACAACAATTTGCATAAATATATAGCTGATGGAAATAACGAGGAAATTCAAAAAATCGTGAAAAAAGCAGTTATGGATTTTGAGGATATTGAAGGTTGTATATTGATAGATGATCAAGGGAGAAAATATGTGTATAACCTCCCGTTTATAACCGATGATAATATTCTGCAGATGCAGGTGAGCTGTCCACGTATAAGTGAAAAGGAAGGTCAGCTTAAATGGTATAATATCAGTCAAACTGATATGATTACATCTGCATTCAGTAATTTTGTAATTTGTGGAACGAATGTCTACGAGAATACCCCTGTTACATTATACATATTTGTTAAAAAAGATATATTCAGCGGTTTGTTTTCTACTACATCAGAAAATGCTGTGGTATCTGTGCTTGATGATTCCGGTAACCTTATTGTAACTAACAATAACGATAAATATATGTCGATTTTCTACGGCAAGATGCGTAATATTATGCGTCTTTACGAGGAACAGAGAGGTCTTTTTACCATAGACAATGACGGCGAAAAATACGTTGGAGTTCACTACCATTCGGCGGTAAATGATTTTAAATTTTTAGAGATATATCCAAGAAGTTCTTTTTATGGAGAAAGTTATAAGATTATTTCGTTTATGCTTATAATAATTTTTGCGTTTCTCTGTATTCTTGGAGCGGTGTATTACCTGCTTTCAAAACGGTTTATCAAGCCAATCAAGGAGCTTAGCCATGTTATGAGTAACTTTGATGACAGCTATCTTGACAAGCATATAGAGGTAATAGGTAATAACGAAGTAAGCAAGCTATCTGCAGGCTTTAACCGTATGATAGACAGAATTAACCTGATTATAGAAAATATAAAGCAAAAAGAAGAAGCACAGAAAAAAGCAGAGCTTATGGCACTTAGGAGCCAGATAAAACCCCATTTTATTTATAACACCTTAAATTCAATAAAAATTCTTGCAATCTATAATAAACAGCCTAATATTGCAAGGTCACTGCAAATACTTGCAAGGCTTATCCGAAACGCATTTTCATCCGTGGAAACAGTTAATCTTATGGAAAGCGAGATTGAATTTATAAAAGACTATATAGAACTTCTGCAGATGTGTTATGTAAATAAGCTGGATGTAGAAATTGAAGTCGATAAGGATGCAGGAAAATGTATGATTCCTGTTATGGTTCTTCAACCTATTGTGGAAAATGCAGTAAATCACGGTCTTGCTATCAAACTTGCAGAGGGAAGCGAGCCTGCAAAACTTTATATTCACGCGACTGCAGAAGAAGGCAACCTTTTGATTGAGGTAACAGACAATGGAACGGGAATAGATAGTGATGCAATAGAGAAGATTTTTCATGATGAAACAGAGTCCCTGGGCGGTGGAATTGGTCTTAAAAACATCGCAGACAGAATAAAACTACTATATGGTGAAGATTATGGAATAAGCATAAAATCAAAAGAGGGATTTTATACTACAATACAGTTGCGTCTTCCTATTGAACAACAAGAGGAAGAAAAATAAATGTTAATATTTAAGAAGAACGTTTAATGCGAAAAAACGCTGTTTAACGTTCTTTTTTTGTGCCCAAAGTATGATTTTTACGCTCATAGAAGAAATTGTTAAATTTTTATGACAAAAACTCAAAAATTATCAACTTTTTGCAAAAATAGTCATGTTTTTTTTGTGCAAAATGTCTTAAAATATACACAAAAGATAAAGTGGCGACCCAGGTAATGTCAATATATTGGCATTTGCAGTCAGAAAGGAGAATATCATGGGCAGCAAAAATATCACAAAAACTCAGCAAAAAGAAAAGCACACAGCGCGAAACAGCGGCTGGGTATACTTTAACAAGCATAAGGAAACATATATGTTCCTGGTGCCGGGACTTGTTCTTGTAATCCTGTTTTGTTACATACCTCTTGCGGGTTTAAGTGTAGCTTTTCTGGATTACAACGTATTTAAAGGTATGGCAAGTCCTTTTGTAGGATTTGAAAACTTCAAAAACATATTCACCATGCCGGAATTTACACGGGCTATCTGGAACACGGCTCTTTTGGGAATTTTAAATGTTGTGGTCAAATTCCCTATGCCGATTTTGTTTGCACTTTTACTTAACGAACTTAAAAATGGTGTATTCAAACGTGTTACACAGACGGTAAGCTATTTACCGCATTTTATTTCAACAATTGCGGTGGTAGGTCTTGCAAGTTCAATGTTCAGTACCTACGGTATTATAAATGACATAAGAGTAGCACTTGGTGGAGAAGAAACAGAACGTCTGCTTTTCCTTACATTTCAGGATTGGTTTGTTCCTATGAATGTCGGACTCACAATATGGAAGACTATTGGATGGAGTGCAGTAATATACCTAGCCACCATGTCGGGTATTGACCCGGGGCTTTATGAGGCTGCAATTATAGACGGTGCAGGCAGATTTAAGCAGTGTATACATATTACCATCCCGTCTATTTTGGGAACAGTTGTTATTCTTCTTATACTTGAAATCGGTAACCTGTTCCGTTCAAACTTTGATATGATATATGGTCTGCAAAATGCGTTTATTGACTTTGAAGTTATATCAACAGTTGTATATAAACAGGGTATTGAAGCAGGTGACTATTCCACATCAACAGCTCTCAGCCTTATGGAGGGTGTAATGAGTCTTATCCTTGTACTTGGAACCAACTACTTCTCCAAGAAAGTCAACGATACATCAATAGTTTAGGAAAGGGAGGTAAGTGATAAGATATGTTTAAATTAAATCGATTGAGAAACGAAGGACCCGCTTACGCGGTCTTTAAAGTGTTTAATGCACTGATCATGATACTTATTATAGTGATCACGCTGTTTCCTTACCTTAATGTTCTTGCTAAAGCACTGAATGACGGTCAGGACACAATGAGGGGTGGAATTACTCTCTGGCCAAGAGTTCCAACCTTTGAAAATTTCCGCATACTTCTTAGTGATCCTGCCATATACAAAGCATTGTTTGTAACTATTGCCAGAGTGGTGCTGGTTACATTATTGGGTATAATGGTGCAGTTCATGACAGCGTATGCTCTTACAAGAAAACTTAAAGGAACAGCCGTTTTCAACGTAATATTCCTTATACCAATGTTTATATCGGGAGGTATCATACCTCTTTATATGCTCTATTCAAAGATTGGTCTTCTGGATAATTTCTGGGTTTATATATGGCCGGGATTGTTTACGTTTTATAATGTAATTGTAATACGTTCATATATAGAAACTAGTATATCGGAGAGCATTATAGAAGCGGCACAGATAGACGGTATAAGCGAAATGAAGCTGTTCTTCAGCATTATTCTTCCCCTGTCAAAGCCAATTCTTGCAACGGTTGCCCTGTGGATTATGGTAAATAACTGGAACGACTGGACAACAACACTTTATTTCATAGAAAAAGCTGATTTGCATACACTTCAGTACAAGTTGATGCAGGCGGTTAAAGAAACAGAGCGTATGACAGCACTTATTCAGGAAGCTATCGAGAGCGGCGGTGATGTTGAGGGACTTATGAAATCATTGAAGGTAACTACCGAGTCTATGACATCGGCACAGATTATAGTTGTTACAATTCCGATTATAATGGTATATCCGTTCATCCAGAAATACTTTACAGAGGGTATTACTCTTGGAGCGGTTAAAGGTTAAAAATAATTACACTTTTAAATATAAAATTAAAATAAAAAGGAGAGATTTATTGTGAAAAAGATTATTGCTTTACTTTTATGTGTAGTTTTTGTATTTGGTTGTACCGGTTGCGGTAAGGAAGAAACAAAAACAAGTGCGGGTCTTCCCGTTAACGTAAACGAGATTGGTAATGAATATTCAACTATTGATGATATGCCGGACTGGACAGGCGACAAGCTTGATTTAGTTGTATGGTACGGATACGGTTCAAATGACGCCTACATAGGTAAATCTGCCAAAGAAGACAAGTTCCGTGCTGAGATGGAGCGTGTAACAGGCGTTAAAATCAGCGACAGTTCATTTGATAACGGCGGTCAGACAGGTGATACAAAAATTGCAAAAATGGTATCTACCGGTAATTGGCCACATATTGGCGTAGGCCTTGAAGCATCTATTGCACAAAGCCTGATTGAGGAAGATTTAATTTATGATTTATCTGAGTACATTCCTAAATATATGCCTAACTATTGGAAGATGATAAACTCAAGCGAAGAGATTAAAAAGCAGTATGACAGAGTAGAAGATGGAGGAACTATGTACGCATTAAGACGTTTACATAAGAGAGCTTTCCAATTTGCTGACCCTGATTACACAGCTGAAAAATATGCAAAGGTTATCCAGCCAACAGACTCCCGTAAATGGATTTGGGTAAGAGACGATATCTTAAAGCAGGTTTATCCAGAGGCAAAGACACAGGCAGAAATCAAGAAGATTTTTATGGAAAAAGGAAAGTTCGACGCTGAAGATATGAGCGACGTTATTATCAAAAGCAAAGAAGAATTCCGCACACTCCTTGAAAAAATTAACGAACTTAACATTACAGAAGGCGGAAGAAAGGTATGGCCTTTCTACACACACGCAGGCGAAGATAACTGGGATCTTTTAACAATATTTGGCCCTTCATTTGCAGGTGCAGGAGCAAACACTGACGTTATTAGCGACTTTACATACTATGACGGTAACAAGGACGAAATGGTTATCACAGCTGAACAGGAATGGTTTAAAGAACTTTGCTGGTTCTTTACAGAGCTTGTTATAGATGATATTGCATCAAGAGAAGCTTTGGTTGATAACAAGACTGCTTTTGACCAGAAGAAGGCAAACGGTGAGTATGCGATATTCTATGGTAACATGATTCCTCCAACAGACGAAGCTCTTAAGGCAGCAGGCAAGAACTTCTCTTACAGGAAGGTTATGATTGATGTTCCCGGTGACCCTGATACATTTGTAGATCGTGATGCAAGCAAGAGCGTATTTGACCAATATCCAATGTCTTTCTTTAAATCGCTGGACGAAACCCAGCTTGAGCAGACATTAAGATTTATTGATTTCTTCTATAGCGAGGCAGGTATGAAGTTCGCAAACTGGGGACCGAAAAAAGCAGGTCTTTATGAAGAAGATGAAAATGGAAATATGCGTTATACCGATAAAAAGTACGAGGCAGCACAACTTTATGATGGCGACCAGCAGGTATATATAGATTACGGATTATATTCATTCCCCCGCATAGACTTCTTCTTAGTTCCTGACGGACTTAATAAATATCAGCCCGAACTCGTATATGGCGATAATCTTGAAAGAACAGAAAGTGACTGGGCAAAGGCTTGGAATTATTCTTATGTAGAGGCACGTCCAAACTTCCCGTATACAGATATGGGTTGGTCGATATATAACTTTGGTAAATACAGTGAAAACATCAATGCATTCTGGAATGCACGCCAAAGCTCGGAAGATGCCCTGAAGAAGGTATTTACAGCTTCTAATCGTGAAGAATTTGATGCATATTACGACGAAATGGTTAAGAAGCTCAGTTCAAACGGTTTAAACCAAGAAGCAACAAAAGAAATGACACAGATTCTCGAAGAGAGATGCGGCGACACTTACGCAGACCTTAAGAACTGGACAGCAAGCAAGTAATTGCTTTTACAAAAATAATCAATCGGTGTAGGGGAGGAATAGCCTCCCTTGCCTAAAGGGAGGGGGACCATCGAAGGTGGTGGAGGGATTATCTCCTCCTCCCGCGAAACCAAAATCCTATAAAAATAAGGAGGTCAATATGAAGAGATTATTAAGCATACTGCTTGTACTTGTTATGGTAATTTCTGTACCAGCAATTGTTACAGCAGCCCCTAATGATTATACTCCGGGAAAAATGACTTATTCGCTTGATTTAAACGAAGTTTTAAATCTTGAGGGTGCTGAAATAAAAGAGGGCGAACTTAAAATCAATCAGGGCGGAAAAGCGTCGTTTGATATATTTTTTGATTTTGACGTTGCTAAAGTTGAGGTAAAGTATTCTACAGCAGCAAGCGGTAATTTAAATATAACAATGGAAGAAAACAGTTATGATATTCCGCTGGTTGCAGAAGAAACTTTTGCCAAAGCAGATGTTATAGACAGAAGAGGTTCGCATGTAATTACACTTTCAAGTGATTGCGCAATTACAATCACAGATGTAACCTTTACAAAGGTATCGCGTATTTCGGGTAAGCAGAACGATTTACAGGTTAAGCTTGATGAATACGATGAAGCAACATTAACATCTGTCGTTGTTAACCCTGACAGAGTTGCATTAAAAGTAGACGGTGCATTCCGCTATGTTGACTATGATGATACAAGTGTTACACCGATAGAAATTGACGGAAGAATTTATCTTCCGATTCACACCGCTGCAAGAGCATTTTCAGTTTATTATGAGGATTATGCAGATTTAAATTATGTGTACCTTATGGAAGATAATTTCGAAATGTATGCATCAGAAAGCGGTTCATATAAGATTATCAACGGTAAAAAGACACCAATAGATAATTTTGTAGTTTATATTGACGGCAAGGCGTGGGTACCTTTCCGTCAGCTTGCAGAAATATTAGGTTATACAGTCAGCTGGAGGGACGGATATGCAATTGCAGACGACAGAATGCACGTCGAAAGGATTGTAGAAGACGAAGAAATCTTCAGCCGTCTTGTAGAAGAGTTTAATCAGTTTGACAAATCTCTTGTTGCAAGAAACAAAACCTACTACGTATCACAAGCTCCTTACGCAAAGGACAGTAACGACGGTAGTGAAAACTTCCCGTACCGCACCATTCAGGCGGCGGCAGATGTTGCACAGGCAGGTGATACTGTTATAATCGACAGCGGTGTATACCGCGAGGAAGTCGTTATTAAAAACGACGGTACCGCAACGCAGCCTATAATCTTTAAGGCAAAAGAAGGAGCAGACGTTACAATCTCTGCTTTTGAGAAAATTTCAGGCTTTGAGCCATATAAAAATGGAATTTATCAGAAATTTGTTAATTCAATTGGTTATGACAGAAACTTTATTATAATGAATGATGAAATCCTTCGTGAAGGACGTCATCCAAATAAAGATACATCTACTATGCACTTCCCTCATCCGGGCTACGATAAAGAAAATATCATGAGAGCTACCATGGGTGATATGAAAATCCCGCAAAACGATAAGTTCACAGCTTATAGTGATATAGATTTAGATCAGGACGAGAAAGACTACTGGAAGGGCGGAACATTTATTACCCTTACAGGTGAAGCGTGGACACTTTCCTATGGTCAGATTATAGCAAGTGAAAAGGGTAAGATTAGCCTTGCTGACTATCCCGGAAACACGAGCTATGGTCTCACAAACTACTATAACCAGAAGTGTGATGATGACTATGGTTATATTACACACCACCTTAACACAGTGGATATGCCGGGCGAATGGTATATAGATGATGCCACAAATATTCTCTATATAATTCCTCCTGAAGGGGTAGATCCAAACACTATGGAGCTTGAACTTAAACAGCGCCAGAGAGTTGTGGACATGAGAGACAGAAAGTTTGTACAGTTTCATAACATCAACACTCGCGGCGGTGGTATCACCATGGCAGGTGATACAGAGATGAACGTCTTAAACGGCGGTACTCACAAATATATCGCACAGGTAGACTGGTCTACTGCACATAATACACATAGCTTAAGATTTTATGATAAGGCAAATCAGTGGACAAATAAAACAGATGCACCTGAACTTGGTGAGGCGGGTTTCTTCTGTCACGGTTATAACAATGCATTTGTAAATACTCATATTGCATACAGCTCTAACGCAGGTATCTATTCAACAGGTACATATACCTATATTGATAATAACTTTATTGAGCATACAGGTTATATGGGAACGTATCCTGCAGGTGTTACATTAGAAGGTGTTAAGTGGGATGCTATTGATGCTAAATACGGCGGACATACAGTTGTTGGTAACAGTATCGTTGGTGCAGGACGTGCTAATCTTTACATGAGCCGTAACTACTCCGAGCCCGGTTCAAATACCTGTTCGATGCTCCCGTATCTCCCATGCGACTTCTCCTTCAACCATATCTGGATGGGCTCAACTGTTGCAAGAGATACAGGTAATATCTATATGTATGGTATTACTGCAGGTTACGACAGAGCGTTTACCGATATGCATCATAACATTACTTATGATATAGCAACACAGGCACGAAACTCATACATGGCTGCAAACTACTACCATGACGGACATTCAACAATGGTGAGCACACGTTCTAATATATCTTTTGCAACCCGTGAAGGACATATAATCAGTGATTTTTATCAGCATACCAATGGTGACTATCAGAACTATATCGAAAAATGGGGTAATACCACACCGGGTATTATTCCCGAGGGTATAAAGGGGCTTGAAGTTAAAGACTATCCGTTTGGTAAGCCATTTGATGTTGGTTCAACATTAGAGGTTGAAAACCGCGGCGGACGTTTTATGAAGAATTACGAAAGACTAAACACAGAGTTTATAACCCTTGCAGAACAGGCTGTTTTAGAAGGCGGCGCAGTTATGGCGGAAGACGGAATGGTAGATATGCCCACAGGCGATGCATCTGTTACATTCAAGGATATAACATTTGGCGACGAGGGAACAGAACTTACACTATTCTACTCATCAGACATGTTTAAATATTCAAAAGATGCTATGCCTACCATGAGCTTTGACTTTATCAAAGACGGAAAGGTAGTAGAATCAAGATACGAGCCTGTTGCAATGCACCTTGTAAGAATGGATAAGCTTGCCAGAGTTCTTCTCTATCTGCCGGCTGACCTTAAGGGAACTTATGATGTTCGCGTTAAGGTGGATAAGGACTATGTTCGAATCTGTAAGCTTATGGTAGCAGATTGTAACTTCATGGAAGTAGCTGCAGGATATCAATATCCTCTTGATGGCGACATTATCCAGACAGGTACATGGGATGCTTGTTTAGACTGTGCAAATCAGGGCCCAAGAACAAGCTTCAAGACAGAAGAGCAGAATGTTTTAAATAAAACAAACATGTCAATCAGTAACTCAAACCAGCATAAGCTTTTGTACAAAGCCCGTCATATAACAAGAGATGCAACAAAGATGACAGTTCGTATCTCAAGTAGCTGGGAGTATTCAAACTCTTATGTAGAGGTATACAAGGATTCAATGCGCGGTACACCAATCGCAAGCTTTGACCTCCACCAGTATATCCCTGTTGGCGGAGGTCATGGTTGGACCACTGTTTATCCGACGATTGACCTTACAGAGCCACTTAAGGCAGGAACATATGATTTCTATCTTGTATTTAAAGGACATCCAAATGATGACCCGTCAATTACAACAGAGTTTGGTGTAGCAGACTGTCATTGGTTTGCATTCCATAACGGAGAAACCTATCAGGGTTCTACACCAAAGCCAACAGTTGAAACGACAGAAAATGCGGAATAATATGACATATCGTAGGGGAATATCCTCCCCTACGAGTGGGAGGCTATTATAGGCTCTCCCCGAGGAGAGCCCAAAGCCTTCCCCTTGAGGGGAAGGGTGACCGTCGAAGACGGTGGAGGGATTCGTACGACCTCCCGCTACGGAACATAACTTACGTTAATTTATTAAAATCTATATAAAAGGAGCGTGAATATATGAAGTCAATGCACAGACTTTTATCTGCTGTGCTTGTTTGTTTAATGTTGATATCAACATTATCTGTGGCAGTATATGCGGAGATGCCGCAAAAGCTGTTTGAACTCGATTTGACGAACTTTGCAAAATCGACAACAGCAGGCTCAAGCGGTGCGGCAAATATCGGCACAAGCAAAACTGCAGTAATCACAACTTATTCAACAGGTTCTTCAGGCTCGAATATCACAGTAGATTTGGGATATTCTACGGGTATAGACGGAGAGGATTATCCATACCTTCGTTGTTTTCATAAAAACTGGAACTGGGTGTCATGCGGAACAAAATTCCATATCGGGGATTTAGCGTGGGAAGGTAGTTCATCTACATTCTCATTCTGGTATGATTCAGACCCAACAGAGGAACACAATACAGATGGCAGAGCTATATTTGACTACACCGTTACCTATGACGTGGACGGTGAAGAGGTTAAAAAGTCAGCTTCTCTGTATCAGTTAAGTAACGAAAATAACACAAACTATACATGGAACTTCCCGGGATATAACACTAACGGAACGTTCAATATGAACGACAGCCGTGAATGGAATCATATAGCTTTTACAAATCCAAGACCTGACAAAGACGGTAAGAAAGCAATTGATTTGTATATAAACGGTGTACTTGCAAAAACTGCAACAATTGAAGTCCCCGAGGGTGCAACTGTTAAATCCGCTGTAATATACTTCGGACGTGCAGCTGACGGCTCAAGTGCTTCATACTGTGCAACAGATGTAAGAATAGGTGATTTTGAAGTATACGGTGATGTTCTCAATGCAGAACAGATTGCAGGCGTATATGGTGAAACACGAGGTCACTACGGCTTTGAATCTCCTAACACGATTATTGAAGCAACAGAAGAAATAAACGTTGATACCGAAGTTATAGAAGTTTCTATGATGAACGATATTGACGAAGAAGAAATGGGAGCTGTAACCTTAAAGCGTAAATCAGACGGCACAGAGATTGCGGCAGATGTTAAGATTGACGGCACAAAGGTTATGGTGGAGCCAAAGGAATATTTAAACTTCGGCACAGATTATATTATTGATTTTCCTGCTCTCTATTGCGGTGATGTGGAGTTTACAACACCAAGTAGCGGAATTGATCCGGGCTATCCGTTAGTAGTAGGTAATCAGGTTCGCTTTACCATAGGCGGTGACGGTGAATCAGAGAGAAGTCTTACAATTATCGCAGTTGGCTTTGATGCAGAAGGCAAGCTCTGCGGTGCTGTTTCGAAAGATATAAAAGTTCAGTACGAGGTTATGGACTATCTTGAAAAAGAAGGTCTTAAGGATTGGGACAGCATGAAAGTCATGGTTTGGGAAAACTGTGACGGCTATAAAATGCCGCTTATAGAAACAATGGAGTTTTAATTAAATTCCCCATCTCAAGGCCTTCCCCTTTGAGGGGAAGGGGGACCGTCGAAGACGGTGGATGAGGTGTAACCACAACCCTATAAAAGTGTATTTTAAATAAGGAGGGTATATATTATGAAAAAATTTAGTAAAGCATTATCAATACTGCTTGCAGTATGTATGATAATGGGAACATTCGCTGTTGTATTTGCAACAGGTGAAGGTGAAGAGGTTACTCTTCCTGATAAAATTCTTGACTTAGACCTCAGCGGTATGCCAAGCGGCTGGACAACAACTACAGACGGCGGTGTTGTTAACGCAGGTACAACAGGCAACTCTGCAACGTTTAATTTTAAGTCTTCAACAGGCGGCGGCTCTCAGTTAAAGAAGAGCTCCGTAACCAATGCCGAGGGCGGTATAACAGATTATCTCTATATCTCAAACCCCGGTTATAACTGGGCAAACGGTCATAGTCAATATATTGTGGATAACACATGGGAGATCACTGCAAACACAATTTCATTCTGGGTAGATATAAATCATAGTGCTTCAGATTATGCGCGTATTTTTGAATATCGTGCGCTCTACGATAATGCAGGTGCAGAGGTTAAGCAGGTTTTTGGATTAGACCAAATATTTAAGGAAACTAATGCAAACTATATATGGAATATAGGATATACTACTGCCAATCCTGTTATTATGAACAATTCCAAGGGATGGTCTTATGTTACAATCACCAACCCTGTACTGGAAGATGGAACAAAAACAATGCAACTTTATATAAATGGTAAACATGTCAAAGATCAAACTTTGACTATACCTGCAGGTGCAACTCTTAAATCCGCTACCATATATCTTGGCGGAGCTTCAGCATATTCGGGATATCCTCACATGGCAAAAGAGGTTATGTTTGGTGATGTATCGGTATACGAAGGCATTCTTACACAGGAACAGATTACAAAGTTATATGAAGACCAGACTCCAAGATATCAGCCCTTTGATATTGCAACTGCACAGAAGATCTTTGACCTTGACCTCACAAACTATGTTCCTGTAAAAAGTACAAGCTCGATAGAAAGTTCAGGCGGAGCAGTAAACGCAGGAACGAGTGAAAATGCAAAGATTAACATGTTTAACTATGCACCTTATGTCGGAAATGAAGTATATAACACCAAAAAACAGATGACAAACGGAAATGATGAAATAACAGACTATGTTACATGGTCAAGTAAGCTTAACTGGGGTCATGCTGCATCAACATATATTGGAGACAATGCATGGGAGGAAAATGATTCAACCATCAGCTTCTGGACGACACCTAATATGACCCTTTTGTCTAACGGAAAATTACCTGATGCCCGTATTCAGGCGGCATATAACTTAACCTATGTAGACGGAGAAGGTGCTGAAACCACTGTACGTGTTCCAATATGGCGAGTTACTACTCTCGGATTTAATACAGGTTATAGCACCGTTAGCTGTGCAACAATGAAGCAAAATGAATTTAATCATATTGCATTTGTCAATAAAAAGGTTGACGCATCAGGAAACAAGAAAGTTGATGTATACATAAATGGTGCATTCTATAAAACTGTATCACTTACCCAGCCTGCAGGAACAACATTAAAGAGTGCAGTATTATCATTTGGTGAATACTATCCTCTTAAAAACAGTGCTACAGACTATAACACAGGTGAATTTAAATATGGTAAAGTTCAAGTGTACAAGGGTGCGTTTGCAGCTGGTGACATAACGAGTCTTTACGAGCTTCAGAAGCCTGAGTTTACAGCCGTTACATTAAGCGAAGCGGAAAAACTTCTTGACCTTAATGTAGATAATTTTGTTACCACAACTACCGCAGGTAGTTCAGGTATAACAAATGTAGGAACAAGCACAACCGCTAATCTTGATATCTATTCAACAGACCAGGTTAAAGTAGAAAAGCAGTTCTTAATGAACAGTGACTTAACAGTTGCAAAACCATATATCTATATGAGCCACAATGCTCCTGCATATTTAAATAACGGTCAAGGTCTTACTAATCATTTTGATATTTATGATGCTGCATGGACAAAACAAAATGTTACAATTTCATTCTGGGTAGACCTTGACAGAAGCAGACAGCAGATGCCTGCTAGTCAGTATGTTTGGATAGCTACATATAATGTTGATTATAAGAACAGCGACGGGTCTACAGGAAATAAAGAGACCGGTATGGGACAGGTTTCCCTTGATTTAGGAACCAGTTATCTTTGGAGAGTAGGAAGTATGTGGCCGGGCTCCACAAATCAAATTGATATGAGTAGTTCCAGAGAGTGGTCACATGTTGCATTTGTGGTTGCAGACAACCGAGAAGTAAAAATGTTTGTTAATGGAGTTGAGCGTGGAACTGTTACACTGGATATTCCCCAAGATGCAGAGATAACAAATGCAAGTTTAAGATTTGGCGGTGACAGAGCAAACAAGTATATGCCGGGTGATTTAAGTATAGTTGATGTAAAGGTTTATAAAGGACAGTTCACATCTGATCTTGTAAAAGAAATTTATGATGCGGAGAAAGCAGCTTATGCAGAACCCGGTGAGGCAAAGGTAAGATTCTATACAACAAGCGATGCAGAGATCTATAAGCTTAACGATATTGCAAACGATGGAACTGGCGCAATAAAGATTAAGTATACCGAGACAATTGAAGCAGCCTATAAGCTTATAGTTGTGGCTTATGACGCTAATATGGAATTTATCAGCGCAAACGGATATGATTATGATGCAGAAAGCACAGGCGCAGAATTTGAATATACCATACCTGAAAATACAAAGTATATCGAAACATTTGTATGGGAAGGTGAAAGTCTGGCTCCAATTCAGAAGAAATATTACATTCAGTATAACAACTAAAATTACCCCTCTCCGTCAACCATTGGTTGACACCTCCCCCAAAAGGGGGAGGCTGTTAGAGGCTCTCCTTTGGGAGAGCTGTCAGCGTAGCTGACTGAGAGGGATTAAAATCACAACCCTATAAAAATAATTAAAACAGGAGGGTACATAAATGAAAAAATTCAGCAAAGCATTATCATTATTACTGGCAGTATGCATGATAATGGGAACCTTCAGCGTTGTATTTGCAGATGAGGTTACACTGCCGGGCAAGCTTCTTGATTTAAACCTTGACGGAATGAGTAATTCATGGACCACCACCAATGATGGTGGCGTTGTAAATGCAGGTACAACAGGAAATGATGCGATATTCAGCTTTAAGTCTTCAACAGGTGGCGGCTCTCAGTTAAAGAAGAGCTCCCTTACCAATAGCCGGGGCGAGGTAACAGATTATATCTATATCTCAAACCCCGGTTATAACTGGGCAAATGGCCATAGCAAATATATTGTAGATAACAACTGGGAAACTACTGCAAACACAATTTCCTTCTGGACAGATATAAATCATAACACGGACTATGCGGGTATTGTAGAATATTATATAGTTTATAACCATAATGGTACAGAGGTTAAGCAGGGTTTAGCGATTGACCAGATATTTAAAGAAAGTAATTCAAACTATTTATGGAATATAGGATATTCTACAACTGATGCGGTTAATATGAACAACTCAAAGGGCTGGTCTTACGTTACAATTACCAACCCGGTGCTTGCAAATGGTTCAAAGACTATGGACGTTTATATTAATGGTAAATATTTTAAGAGTAAGACTTTGGAAGTGCCGGCAGGTGCAACCTTGACATCGGCTACCATGTATCTTGGCGGTCATGCGGCATATCCCGGATATCCCCACATGGCACAGGAAATTATGTATGGTGATTTAGCTGTGTATGATGGTATTCTTAACTCTGAACAGATTACAAAGATTTATACAGAGCAGGCTCCCAAATATGTGCCATTTGATATTGCAACTGCGGAAAAGCTTTTTGATCTTGATGTTACAAACTATGTTGCTGAAAGAAGCACAACCATTACAGAAAGTTCAGGCGGAGCAACAAATGCAGGTACAAGTGAGACCGCACTTATAAATATGTATACTTACGCACCATATAATGGCAACGAAGTATTTGTCACAAAGAAACAGATGACCAATGCAAACGGTGAGTTGGTTGACTATTTTACACGTTCAAGTAAGCTTAACTGGGGTCATGCTGCATCTGCATATGTGGGAGATAACGCATGGGAAGAGAATGATTCAACCATCAGCTTCTGGATGACTCCAAATATGCACTATTTAAATGGAAATTTAACAGATGGTCGTATTCAGGCAGCCTATAATGTAACCTACGTAGACGATGGTGGCACAGAAACCACTGTACGTGTTCCGATATGGCGTGTTACAAAGGCAGGATTTAATACAAGCTTTAATGTTCCTAACTGTGTTCCGATGATTGAGAATGAATTTAACCATATTGCAATGGTTAACAGAAAAGTGGATGCATCAGGCAACAAGACAGTTGATATATATGTAAATGGTATATTCTATACAAGTGTATCACTTACACAGCCTGCAGGAACAACTTTAAAGAGTGCAGTGCTTTCATTTGGTGAGTACTATCCTATAAAGGCAAATGGTAGTGACAATAATACAGGCAATATTGACTATGCAAAGGTACAGGTATACAAGGGCGCATTTACCGCAGGGGATATAAAAACTCTTTATGACCTTCAGAAATCTGAACTTACTTCTCTTGCTCTCGCTGATGTTCCTGTACTTTTAGACCTTAATCTTGATAACTTCCGTCAGACAACAGAAGAGGGAAGCTCAGGCATTACCAATGCAGGTACAAGCGAGAGTGCTGTTATAGACATTCATACTTCAGAGGGTAAGGCAAAGGTTGAAAAGCGTGCTCTTATGAGCAGTGATCTTACAACTGAAAAGCCATATATCTATATGAACCATGTGTTTGGACATTCTATAAGTTCTGACTATGAGATTGAAAGACATTTTGACATTTCTGACCTTGCATGGGAGGAGAAGCCTGTAACAATTACTTTCTGGGCTGACCTTGACAGAAGTGCACAGCAGACATCTTCTCAAAGTTATTTATGGATTGCACAGTATGATGTAGAGTATAAGACTGTAGACCTAGAAACGGGAGAAGAAATAATAGGAAATGTAGGAAACGGTCTTGCACAAAATCAGCTAGATACTGATACAAACTACTACTGGGCTAAAGGTTTATGGAATCATGATATCAGCATGCATAACTCAAGAGAATGGTCACATGTTGCGATGATTGTTTCTCCTGTAAACGAAGCAGGCAAGAAAACTATAAATATATATGTTAACGGTGTTGATCAGGGTTCTATGGAGCTTACAATACCCGAGGGTGCTGAAATCACAAATGCAACCTTAAGATTCGGCGGAAACAAGGCAAATAAATATGTGCCCGGTGATTTAAGTATTGCCGATGTAAAGGTTTACGGCGCATTCCTTACGGGTAATCTTATAAAAGAGATTTATGAGTCAGAAAGAGCAACCTATGAAAACGCCGCAGAAGCAAAGGTAAGATTCTATAATGTAGTAGACGATACAGATAAAGCAATTCAAAAGCTTAATGGTATTGCAAACGATGGAACTGCTTCAATCAAGATTAAGTATACCGAGACAATTGAAGCAGATTACAAGGTTATAGTAGCTGCCTATGGCGATAACGTAAACTTTATCAGCGCAAACTACTATGATTACGATGCAGAAAGCACAAATGCTGAGTTTGATTATCAGATACCTGCAGGCACAAAATATCTGAAGGCATATATCTGGAAGACAGATAGTCTTTCACCAATTCAGAAGATATACGAGATTCAGTATAACGATATTTGATAAAGAGAGATAATTTATGAAGAATAAATTTAGCAGAATAGTAATGTCATACAGAAGAAAAGAATTTTTCGTAATGAAAAAAATTACTGTATGCACAGCTATCTTAACTCTTTTGATTTGTATGAGTGTTTCCGCCTCGGCAGGGGCGGAAAAGCTCATCGAGCTGAACTATGACAACTTTAATGGTGCATTATCAGATGCAGGAGTTGTAAATGTGGGAACATCAAAAACTGCAGTTGTAAATTTTGGGTCATCTGTACATGTTAAAATGGAAAAGAATGAGATTTTTAATACAAATCTCCAAAAAGTGATTCAGATTTACAAGCATCATGATAAGTATAATTGGGTATCTGTTGGAAGTAATATGAGCATAACGGATGTTGCGTTGCAGGAAAATGATGTTACTTTTGAATTCTGGACAGATTTATACACTCCCACAGATTCAGATGCGGGCAGATGTATTGCAGAATACAGAGTCGAATATAAAAACGGTTCTACAACGGAAAATGCTTTGTTCAGACTTTGCCAGATTAACTATGAATCTCAGAATAACTATGCCTGGAACATAGGCTATGACGGTTCTAATACTATCAATATGGCTGATTCAAAGGGCTGGACTCATGTTGCCATAACAAAACACAAGGCAGATGCTGATGGTAATGTGAAGATGAACTTATTCATAAACGGCGTATATAAAAAGTCTAAAACATTAAATATTCCAAAGGGTGCAACGATTAACTCTGTTCAGCTTACATTCGGTGGAACTTTTGATAATAAGATGGTTCCTACTAATTCGTATTACAGTAATATAATTGCACATAAGGGGATTTTGTTGGCAGCTGAAATTGCAGATCTTTATAAAAGTCAGACCAATATATTTGAAGAGTTTAAGGGTGAGGTATCCTTTGGTGTCTATAATCAGGATGAAATTGAGCTTCAAAAATCTATTGGAATTATTGATTGGATTAAGGGTGTAAATGCAAAAATTCATATTGATAACACTGATTTAACAGATGATATGAACACAAACATATATGCTGCTGTGTATAACGGTATGGAGCTTGAAAGTGCAGGAATTTCAGATCTTATAGAGGTTGCCCCCGGGCAGACGGGTGTAGAGGCAACTGTTCCATTAAGCGAAATCATTGATGCGTCACTTAACGATGAGGTCTTTGTCTATATGTGGACAGATGAACTTGTTCCACTTATGGAAAAGAAGAGTTTTTACATAAAAGATGCCTTTGTATCCGAAACGGGTGAGTGCAGGCTTATATTACATACAGATATTGCATTGCGTGCTGACAGTATTGTACCGGATGCATTTACTGTAACAGACGAGTTTGGTGAGTACAAGGTAAAAAACAGTGTGTATTATCCTTTGACTCATGAACTTCATCTTATATTAAAAGATGCAGATGGTCTTGCAGCTCCATGCAGAGTGCAGGCAAATCTTTTGAGTGCAGACGGAAATCCTGTAGTTGTTGATGAACAGCCGGGGATATCGCTTCTGATGAAATCGGCAATAGACGGCGATGACGTGAAATATACTGCTCTTTATAAAGATGGAGTACCAGTTTGCAATGTATATGAAGAGGGCAGATATAATGTGGAAATAGGCGTTGTTCTCCTTAGTGAAGTAAGCAGCCAGAAAACTGTCAATATTGTGGTGTATAAGTTGTCGGGAGACAAAAAAATAGAGGTTGGCAGAAAAAAAGGCTCTATGTCTGCAGATGATATAAGATTTAATGTTGAATGTGATTTAAAACCATTTGACAAATTGTTAGTTGAAATTAAATAGGGGTAATCCCTCAATGTAGGGGAGGGGCTTGCTCCTCCCGTATATAAACGACATAAAACACCAATATATAGAAAGGATTGGTTTACTTGAAAAAAATATTAAGGAATATTTTCCTTCTGGCTTTGTTATTGTTTTGCCTGACCGTAACGGCAAACGCGGCAGAGCTTGTAACAAGGGATGTCAAGAGTTTCGATCTTGGCTCTCCTACCAGAGTTGATGCAAACTCAATCAGTATGGCAAAAGGTAAGAGTGTGGGCTTTGAAATCAATTTTGAATATTCTCCGTCAGAGATTTATGTTTCAGTCAGTAATGACTCAACCCATGCCGGAGATATTGAGCTTCGTCTTGATTCGGGAAGTGGTCCATTGATTGGTTCTGTTCCCGCTATCAAGCATTCAGGCTGGAAGAGAGCATCTTATACAATTCCTGTCATGATGGATATATCGGGAAATCACAGCGTTTGGTTTGTGTACAGAGGAATTCAGTGTGACTTCAGTGCTATCAGTTTTCTTGTTCCCGACCCGTCAGAAATGTACGAAACATTCTCCGAAGAGGATGTTTTTACAAATATTGCAGATAACAAAATCCGCACAGAGATAAATCTTCTTGCAGATTTGGGTATTATAGACTCAAGTGCTGAAAGTTTTGACGGGGATAGACTTATTTCGAAGCGTGAGTTTGTTAAAGCCCTTGGGGGATTTTATCAAAATCCGGTAAGCGGTATTACAGTCGACCAGCCTTATGCTGATATCGCAAGCAATGATGCAGATTATGGCTTGGTTTCATGGCTTTGCACGGCAGGTGTTTTAAAGGCTGATCCAAATAAAAATCTTGCTCTTGACGGAGAAATTACCTTAAACGATGCCTGTGAAATGATTGTTAATATGCTTGAATTTAAAGATGAGGCATACTACCGCGGAAGCTCTTACGAAATGGCAAGACGTCTTGGTATACTGACAGGTGTTAGTGCTTCCCAGACAAGCAGGCTTAAAAATCAGGATATGGCACAGCTCCTCTGGAACGCTCTGGACAGTGAGTATAATGATTTGGTAAGCATTTCTGCTGAGGGTTATATTAAGTATGAGTCAGATGAGCAGGTTTTAAAATACACAAGTGCTATTTACGAGGGCGAGGGTATTGTTAGTGCAACACACAACAACAATCTCTACTCTTATGAAAATGCCGCGCCAGCAGGCGCTGTAATTATCAATGAGGAAATCTACTACTGTGGTCAGACAAAGGCTACAAGATATTTCGGTCTTAACTGTACATTCTACTATAAAGAAGAAAAAGGGATAAAGACTCTTGTTGCCATAAGACCGTCTGTTGATGTTAACTACAAGTATTTTTCATCTGTTGATACAGATTTTGATGAAATAAGCGACGATATGGTTTCTTATTATGACGGTAAAAAAGTTCAGGAACTTAAATTTGCTGATACTGCTATCATTATGTACAACGGCAAAAAGTCAGATGACAGCCTTGAAAATCTCATAGGCGAAAATGACTTTACAGGTACAATTCTTCTTGTAGATAATGATGGTAATAAAAAATACGACACCATTATGGTTGAACACGCAGCCACAATAATATTTGGTGGCTTGTCTGAAACAACAATCTATGACAGTTTAAGTGAGAAAACCATCAGCTACAAGGATAATAACAATAACGATATTAAAACAAGTGATATTCGTCTTTTGAACGGTACAAATCAAGGTGTGTGGGATAATCTTAAACTTGGAACGATTCTTGATGTTTACGAGAGTAAGAACAAAACAGGCGAAAAGCTTATCCGTATGTATCCTGCTACAGGAACAGTAGTTGGAGTTGCGAGAAAAATTGACAGCGACGGAACTATTACGATGGACAACGGAAGTGAATATAAATCTGCAAACTACGTTAAAAAAGCCATGGTTCTTGGTAAAGAGGTTACAATTCTTCTTAATGGATATAACGAATATGTTGATTATACAATCGGCTCATTTTCTCAATTGGGACTTATGCTTAATAAAGCATATTTAAAGGTAGGTTTTAGTGACAGTATTATTGTAAGAATGCTCACAGAAGCAAATGAAATCAAAGAGTTTGAGTTTGCCGAAACTGTTCAAGCAGATGGTGTTAAATGTGAGTCTGCAGCCGAAATCAACGGAGGTAAGGGAACATTCAAGGGTATTGCAAACGTACCTGACCAGTCTATTGTTCTTTATGCAGTAAACGGTGATGGTAAGATTTCCATGATTGATACAAAAGAAGTGGGTGACGGAGGCAAATACGATGTACTCACAAAGACGGTTGTTAACGATGGATTTTCAGCATCATATCAAATTCACGGGCAGTACCTCAGTAAAGTTGACAGCGCTGACCTTTACAAACAGGACGGTGTGCTTCGTAACGGTTATAAAATTCTTAACCTTTCTACAACCGGAAATGAAAAAGAGCATGGTTTCGTAAACAGTATTAAGACAGGTACGGTTCAGTATAAGCTGGAAGGTTATACAACTACGGCTTCCGATTCATTTATTACCGACCTTATTGTAACAAGCAGAGGTTACAGCACTTCAAAGGGCAACCATTTTATTCTTAATAAAAAGTATACCAGACTCAAGGATGACGGAGAAACAGAAATTGTTCTTGAAGGTATTTCAGGTTCGGGAGATGTAACATATATCGTTGATGACTATGCTTATGAAAGCAGTGACACGCTTAAGGCTGCGGCTGATTCTGTACAAACCGGTGATATGCTGCAGATTTCTACAAACTATAAAGGCAATATTACCGATATAACAGTTAACTATTTCCATGACGGCACCAAAACAAATGCAAGCGGTGTTACATCAAAGCTTAACAGCGATACAGGATATGTTTCTTATGACTGGTCAAGAGGTAGAATATATCTTGGTGAAATAGTTGACATGGAAGATGGTATTGCAAAGGTTAAAACCGTTAAGTCAACAGAAACAGGAGCTGAAGTTATCAACTATCTTAATACCTCGGGTCTTAAGATTTATGCGTGTGATGTAGACGGCGACGATTGTGTTATATCCACAATAGGCGGAGCATGGGTTTGCGTCGGACAGAAAATTATTGTGTGCAGCAACCCATACGTTGAAACACCAAACTTCGCAGTTATTTACAGATAAGGGGAGGAAGATTACATGAATAAATTTATTAAAATACCTCTTATATTAGTTTTGATTTTAAGTCTTACCTGCAGTTTTATAACTGCAGGTGCAGAGATTGTAAGTAAGATAACCGTTAACCCTGTATTTAATATTGAAAGTTCAGAACTTCTGATTTCAGGAAGTGTTGAAAGCACAAAGGGTTCTGTGCCGGTAGTGCTTACACTTAGCTTTCAGGATGAAATTGTATATGCAGAGCAGCTTGTAACAGGTTCTGCCGATGGCGGTAAAGTAAGTTTTGAATTTACGGGTATTCCTTTTGAGAATACTACACCAAGCGGTGACTATACAATCTATATTTCAGCAGGCTTCATAAATGCCGAAACAGAAGTTGTTTATACTTATGACGGTGCCGACAAGCGTTTCGAGGCTGTAAAAGCTGTCAATGATGCTATAAAAGCCAAGGATAAAGATGACATTATTGACGCTATGTATGACTATAAGTCATTATTTACAGGCGGCGATGACACTCTCTTTGACCTTGAAGAAGGTCAGAAAGTGTTTGCAAATCTGATGATTGATGCAGGGGAATATGAGCTTCCTGAAAATTATGAAACAAATGAAAATGTTGAGATTGTCACCGTTTCTGCACAGCAAATTGCTGCAAACTACAAAGAGTTTCTTGTAATAGCCGAGGCGGCAGAGCTCGAAGATAAGGAAGCTCTTGATGCCTGGCTTACCAAGTATGCAGACAGCAAAGGATTCTATGAAGATGTTACAGACACCGACCATGACGAAGAAGTTATGGGCAAATACTTTAAAGAGGCTATGTCATATAAAGCTTTGTATACAGGAATAATAGCAAATGCCAAAGCAGCAGAAGATTTTGATATGCTAAAAGCCGATATGTTAGAAACAGGTCTGGTGGTTCTCTTAAACGAGGGTAAGGATTATAAAATTCGTGAAATCACAGAGGCACTTCCTGAACTTATCACAGTAAATATGGATAAGTTTGATGATTTGTCCGATGCAAATCAGACAAAGGCTTATCAGGATCTTGTTGACCTTTCGTTTGATGATATAGACGATTATATCAGCGAATTCGATAAGGTGGTTAAGGGCTATGCGGAGGGTAAAAAAGACAGCGGAAGTAAAGGCTCTTCAGGTGGCGGTTCACGTGGAGGCTCTTCAGGTGGAAGTGTATCAACTGTTCAGATAGTGTCGGAAGAAAAAACTGACGATTCTTCAAATGTTGCAGGATTTACCGATCTTGCGGGCTTTGAATGGGCAAATGATGCTATTTCTTATTTAAGTGATAAAAATGTAATTTCAGGTAAAGCAGAGGGTATATTTGACCCTGACAGCCCTACCACAAGAGCAGAATTTATCAAAATGGTAACTCTTGCATTCGGTTTTGAAGAGGCAGAATATGAGGGTGCATTCAAAGATGTAAGTTCAAACGATTGGTTTGCTCCTTATGTTGCGGCAGCATACAAGGCTGGTATTGCAACAGGAACAGAGGACGGAAAATTCCTTCCTGATGAACAAATCACCCGCCAGGATATGGCAGTTCTTCTCTTTAGAGCCGGAAAAATGGATCCGTCGGATAACGAAAAAGATGTATTCTATGATTCAAATGAAATCAGCGACTACGCAAAAAGTGCAGTATTTGCCCTCTATGAAAAAGGTATAGTGCTGGGAGATGGCGACGGAACATTTGCACCTCTTCGAAATGCAACCAGAGCTGAGGCAGCACAGATGATTTACAATATGTTAATGGCTGACTAATCTTAAATCAAAACAGGGCAAGGGGATCTTCGCTTGCCTTCTTTTGTAAAAGAGGAGGTAATCTTATACAAATGTTTAAAAAGTTTTTTTCAACAGTTCTTGTATTATCACTTTTGGTTATACAGATTTATCCTATAACAGTTTTCGGTGCAACGGAAAAGATTTTTGAAATGGATATGACCGATTTTGCATCAAGTACTGATACAAGTAGTTCTTCGGGATTAAAGAGCAGTATTGCCAACACCACGACTAAGGTGGAGGTTTTTGGTGGCTCAAATATCTCTTTGACAAAAAGTTCCTTTAAAAATGAAAATGGCGGTACAACAACATATCTTACAAAAAATTTATCGGAGGCGGCATACAACTGGGCACAGGCGAGCGGTAGAATTGCACTTAACGATGTGTCTTTGGATAACATCGATGCAACCTATGAGTTCTGGGCTGATGTGAATGACGGTTCTTATAACAGATGGAGAAATGTTGTATCATTAGAGTTCCTTTGGAAAAACAGTGATAGTTCAATTGGACAGCAACAGGTTTCTCTACATTCAGATACAAACACTAACAGATGGATTGCATCAAACGGAGAATATATAAATGTAGGTAGTGGCTGGCATAATGTGGCTGTTACAAAGTCAGCAAGTTCTGTTTCAGGCGACAAAACAACCCGTGACATAACTTTCTACATAGATGGTAAAAAAGCGGCTGAGGCTACAGAGGTTGAAATTCCTGCGAGTGCAACCTTAACAGATATACGTCTTTTATTTGGACAGAGTCGCACCACAAAAGTAGATAATCAAACCCCACATAATATTCCTATGGAAGCAAAGTTTAGCGGAATAAGTGTATATAAAGGTCTGCTTAGCCAAACAGATATCAGTTCAATTTACCAAAACGAAAAAAACAATTATGTTCAGGGACAGGCAAAGTTGGTTTTTGATATGGATATGTCCAGCTTTGACCCTGCTAAAACCGATGCGGCAAAGGGTATAAAGAATGCACTTGCAGAAAGTGGAAATGCAACTGGTATTGAACTTAAGGGCGGTGTCCGTGAGGGTACAGATGTAACAACAGCCTGGTTTGAAAAGGGAAGCTTTGTAAATAGTTTAGAGAGCGAAGTGCCTTATGTTTCAATGAAACAAACGCAGTTCAGTAATAGCGTAAATGCCGATACGGCACGTTTATTTGTTGATAATCCCGACTGGACAGGAAAATCCTTTACGGCTGAGGCGTGGATTAACCCTGTAAGAACAGCTTCTAATCTGGCATACTACTATTCTCCCATAATAGCTGCTTATGGCGGACAGACTGATGTGAGAACAAATAGTCTTACAGATGTAATGAGATTAGCTACCTTCGATTCTTACGATACCTGGTATCTTGGAAAAGATACAAACAGAAAGAAAATTACAGGTTCAGACGAAGGCTGGCTGCACCTTGTAATTACCAGAAGCATAGACGGCGGAAATGCAGTGCATGAAGCATATATAAATGGTGTCAAGCAGTTCTCGGCAAGCAATGGTACTACTTCTGTTGCGGCAACAGATGGAAGAGCAGGCATAGTATTAGGCTCTCTCAGCAGTAAAAACTGGTATGTTTGCCCAACTATTAACGTAGCTGATGTTAAAATATATGATGATGTTTTGACAGCGGAGGATGTTGCATCCCATTATAACAGCGAACTTCCGCAATTTAGCCCTATTGAAAATACCATGGCGTTTGTAGACGAAAACCGTAAAGAGGTAACAAGTCTGGATGACCGAACATCTGTTACCCTTGAATATAAGACCTCAAAAGATGATGAAGTAAGAATTGTTGCAGGATGCTATGATGAAGAGGGGACTCTTGTTGAAGCTTTCAGCAAGGTTATAACTGACAGCGATGAAATTGATATCGATATTCCCGTTGGTACCGCTTTGATGAAAGGGTTCGCATGGAATAATGAAACACTTGCTCCCGTACGTGAAACAGTGTCAATCGGCTTTACAGACGGATATGATCCAAGTACAGTTAAGTCGGAACTCGATTTCTATGATTCAACAAACAATGTTATAGGATTTATGAGCGGCAAAACAGGCGTTTATGCAAAGGCTACGCTTAACTCCCTTGTTCCGCCAAAGGGTATAAAGGCAGAACTCAAGCTTATGCGAAATGGCGAGAGAGTTTTTGCTGATACCAAAGATGTTGTTTTTGACGGCAGAAGTGCAGAGATTAAAATAGACCTTACAGACGGACTTGCTAAAGCCGATGATAAACTTGTTTTTACCATATATGACAGCGAAAGAGTTTATGCAACAAAAACTTTAAACTTTGAAGATTTATCAAATATTATTGATGTTCTGCTTGTTGTTGGACAGTCAAATGCTTTGGGACAGGGTGGTAATGCATCGCAGAGCATAAAACCTGATGACGGTACTGTATACTATAACAGCATGAGTACTAAACTTACGAGTAATCAGGGTTGGGACAGTGCCTTGGGTAAAACATGGCATGATTTGACGGGACATACTGTTTTAATCGTAAAAGCAACCTGGGGCGGTACGGGATTCCCGACACTTCCGAATTTGGTTACGGGTGTGCCTTCACAGTGGGGAAGTTCCGCTTATGGATATTGGAACCCGGGTAATTCGGGAAGCAAATCAACAGCTCCATACGATTGCTATACATTAGCTAAACAAAAATATGCATCTGCAGTTGCAACGATTGATACAGATAAGTATACCATAGGTGATTGTTTGTACTTCTGGAATCAGGGCGAGAACGAAAATAACTCATATACAGCGGCTATGTACGAAAAATCATTCCTTGAACTTCATGATAAGTTTATCAATGAATTCGGTACAGGAGATACAAAGATTACATGCGGTGGTATCATGCCTGTTCGCTCATCATATAGTGAGGGATTTCCTAATCTTAAATTAACCGGACCTCGAATTGCACATTATAAGATGGCAAGAGAAAAAGACGACATAATTATTTCATCTAATATAACAGAGTCCTGGTATAGTGATGCATCAATCAAGGATTGGTTTGCAAAAGAATATGAAGGAAAGACATATCCTCTCGGAACACTTCCTGTGGCATGGGGCGATATAATGAACACAGATAATGTTCACTATAAGCAGGGGGCAATGAACGAAATGGGCGAAGATGCGGCACTATCTATGTATCAATACCTCTATGGAACTGATACCCCAACAGGAATTGACCTTGTTACTCCTAATGGAATTAAACACTACAAAAATGGTGATGATATAATTCTTGATGCAGACGGCGGCATACCCATTATACCAACCAATGTAGGAGCAGAGGCTACATTCTCTGTATCAGGTAGCGTCGCATCATTAGATGCAAACGGCGTTCTCAAGCCAAATGGTGCAAAGGCAGGGTATTCTGCTTTAACCGTAACACCAACAAAGGGAAGCATCATGACCTTTAAGGTGTATTCAGGGGTTGAAGATGACAGAATTACTATTTCTGATATCAAAGATAACAGAGATGCTATATACTGCCTTACCACAGATGATAACTACGCCTACACCAATAAGTGGTTAGATGAAAAACTTGAAGAATATGGCTTAGTTGCTACAATGGGCATTATTACAGCTAAAATGAACGATACAGGTAAACTCACATGGAAAGAGGCGGAAGATATGGTGGCAACAGGTCGTTGGGGTGTTGCAAATCATACTAAAAACCACGATCAAACCGGATTTTCATCTTTGACAGAGGCACAACTTAAAGAGGAAATAAATGGCGGTCAGGAAATTTTAAGACAGCATTTTCCATCATTACCTATTGTGTCAATGTATCCCCCCGGTGGTATAACAAGCACCCTTATTAAGAAAGTTGTCAACGAAAAGCATCATATTCTACGTGGAACAAGCGGTGGAAATAACACTCTTCCGTTGACAGAGAGTGCTATGCTTGCACTTAAATGTAATGGGGTTGGTCAGTTTGCAAATGCGACTATCGATAATGATAAAATGAAAGGCTGGATTGATTCGGGAATTACAGATGGTAAGCTTATTGTTGAAATGTGGCATGGAATAGGTGATTCAGACGGGTCAAGCTGGGGCGGAAACTGCCCTGAAGATGTGGCAGAAACTCACCTTGAATATGTAGCACAGAAGATGAATGATGGTAAATTATGGGTTGCAACCTTAGATGACGTTGCAACATACACCATTCAAAAACTTAATGCAAAAGCCAGAGTTTTGGAGGAAACTGAAAATAAGGTTGTGCTATCTTTGACAGATGACCTTGATGATAGCATATACAAATCAGAGCTTACAATTAACTTCCCAATGCCAAATGGCTATACAAAAGCCACTGCTACAATGGGCGGAAAAGACATTAAAGCAACAGTAGCAGATGGCAAGGTAAGCGTAACTGTTAAACCTGATATGGGAAATATTACAATTAATTTTGCAAAATAGTTATAAAAGAGAAAGCCGGTTATGGCTTTCTTTTTTTGCAGAAAAGCATATTATGCAATAAAATATCAATATTTAGCATGAAACATCATTTATATTTAAATTATAGTTTGCTATAATTATTATGGTGAAGAGAGATTTTTATATAATTTAATAGGAGGAAGTTATGAAAAACAATACATTGAGTTTAATTTTGGCGTTTGTACTTATCGCAGTTCAGCTTACTGTTCCTGTTATGGTAAGTGCAACGGATGTTCCCGAACCTGTTTTTACTTTGGATTTGTCTGAATATACGAATGAAAATCAAGTAATTAAAAATGGTGCTTTGAAAACGCCTTCAAGTGCGGGTATAACCGTACTTAATGCTAAGACGGGTGTTGCTCCGACTGTAAAGACATACTATACAGCCGAGGGAGAAGAGGTTTTGGCTTTTCAGGCTGCAAATGATGATACAGCCATGAATGAAACAGGAATCGATGTTTTAGGTGCCATAAAAATTGATGCTGATACAATCAATAGTTTCCTCGGCGAGATGGGCGATAAGGAAATGACGGTTACATACTGGGGAAAGACATATCGCAAGGGAGCCCAATCCAGATTAAATTATGCAGACGATGGTGATGTTACTTATAAAGGAAGTATTACTACCTATAATCAGGCAAATTGGGAAGAGTGCAGAGTTGCAGGACAGTCTACTATAAATAAAGGATATGCGTATGTAAGCAGTTCGCCTTTGAATGCATGGACGTTTTTTGCAATCAGCAAAAAATGGACAGAAACTACAACAGGAAACGGTACATGGACATATACATTTTTCTTTGGCGATAGCGTGAAGAGCGGTGCTACTAAGGAAATTGCATACACCGACAGTTCTGAAATGGAAATGTTTATTGGCGCCAGAGGAACTGATTTTTCAGCAACAACTCAACACTCATACCGAGGCGAAATTGCAGGATTTAATATATATAATAAGGCTCTGACTCAAGAACAGATTGAAAGTATTAAAACCGCACAGAATTACACAAGTTTAAAGACAGAACTGCGGAAATTTGCTTTTGTTGATGGAAATTATAAAGAAGTAACAAGTCTTGATGATCGCACATCTGTTAAGCTTGAATATAACACCTCCAATGATGATGAAATAAGGATTGTTGCGGGCTGTTATGATGAAGAAGGTGTCCTTCTTGAGGCTTTCAGTAAGGTTGTAACAGACAGCGACGAAATTGATGTTAATATTCCTGTTGGGACTGTTTCGGTAAAGGGATTTGCCTGGGATAATGAAACCCTTGCACCTGTTCAGAAAACCATATCAATCGGCTTTAGTGACAGCTATAATCCAAGTGCAGTTAAAGCTGAAATTGATTTTTATGATTCAACAAATAATTCTATAGAATGTATGGACGGCAAAACGGGCATTCATGCAAAGGCTATGCTCAACTCATTTATACCGCCAAAGGGGATAAAAGCAGAGCTTAAGCTTATGAGAAACGGAGAGAACGTTTTTGCAGAAACAAAAGATGTTGTTTTTGACGGCAGAAGCGGAGAGGTTAAAATAGACCTTACAGATGGACTTGTTATGAGCGATGATGAGCTTGTATTCACTATTTATGACAGTGAAAGAATTTATGAAACAAAAACTTTGAAATATGAGGATTTGTCAAGAATCGTAGATGTTATTCTGATAGCAGGTCAGTCAAATGCCTTAGGTCAGGAAGGAAATGCAACGCAGAGTATCAAGCCGGAGCTTGGAACGGTATACTATAACACAATGGGAGATAACACTCTTGCTACAAGCGGAAACAAAGGCTGGGACAGTGCTCTTGGTAAGACATGGCATGATTTGACAGGACACACGGTTTTAATTGTTAAAGCTACATGGGGTGCTACAGGCTTTCCTACAAAACCGAATCTTGAAACAGGCGTTTCAATAACCTATGGAAGTGATAAGTATGGTTGGTGGAATCCTGGGAACAGTGGTAGCTTGACTTCAACCCCAAGGGATTGCTATACTTTGGCAAAAAATAAATATGTAGCAGCAGTTGAATCTATTGATACAGATAAGTATACCATAGGAGATTGTTTGTATTTCTGGAATCAGGGTGAGAATGAAAACGACTCATATACAGCTGCTATGTATGAAGAATCATTCCTTGAACTTCATGAGAAGTTTACAGCTGAATTTGGTACAGAGGAAACGAGAATTACGCACGGCGGTATTTTCCCTGTTCGCTCTACCTATAATAAAAATGAACTCCCAAATCTTAAGTTGACAGGTCCGAGAATTGCACATTATAAGATGGCAAGGGAGCATAACGATATAATCATTGCATCAAATATTACAGAATCATGGTACAGTGATGCATCAATCACGGACTGGTTTCAAAAAGAATATGAAGGAATAACATATCCTCTTGGAACTTTGCCTGTTAAATGGAGCGATATTATAAAGAGTGACAATGTTCACTATTTGCAAGGTGCAATGAACGAAATGGGCGAGGATGCGGCACTATCTATGTATCAATACCTCTATGGAACCGATTCTCCAACAGGAATTGACCTTGTTACTCCTAATGGAATTAAACACTACAAAAACGGTGATGAAATAATTCTTGATGCAGATGGCGGAATACCTATTATACCAACCAATGTAGGAGCAGAGGCAACGTTCTCTGTATCAGGCAATGTGGCATCAATAGATACAAATGGTATCCTCAAGCCCAATGGTGCAAAAACAGGATATTCAGTTTTAACCGTAACACCAACAAAGGGAAGTGCTATGACCTTTAAGGTGTATTCGAGTGTCAATGACAGTAGAATTACAATTTCTGATATTAAAGATAATAAAAATGCCATATATTGCCTTACCACAGACGATGGTTTCAGTTACACCAATAAGTGGTTAGATTCAAAGCTGGAAGAATATAATATGGTTGCCACAATGGGGATTGTTACAGGGTGGATAGATAATCCGAAGATGCCGGAAATGCTCACTTGGGAAGATGCAGAGAATTTGGTTAAGACAGGTCATTGGGGGGTTGCAAATCACACCAAAAATCACAAGCAGGGTACATTTTCATCGCTTACAGAGGCAGAACTTAAAGATGAAATCAACGGCGGACAGGAAATTTTAAGACAGCATTTCCCGTCCTTGCCTCTTGTTACAATGTATACTCCAGGTGGAATTACAAGCACACTTATCAAGAGTGTGGTAAACGAAAAACACGACATACTCCGTGCTGCAGGGGGAGGAAGTATGACTCTTCCTTTGACAGAGAACTCAATGCTTGCAACCATATGTAATCCTGTTGGTGAAAGATATAATACAACTGCAGAGGTAATGAACGGCTGGATTGATACGGGAATTGAAAACGGAAGTCTTATTGTTGAAATGTGGCATGGTATAGGCGATACTGATGCGGCTGACTGGAAAGGAAACTGCCCTGAAGAGGATGCTGAAATGCATATTAAATATGTGGCAGAAAAAATGAATGAGGGTAAACTGTGGGTTGCAACACTTGACGATGTTGCCACATATACAATCCAGAAACTCAAGTCAAAAGTTGGGATTGTATCGGAAACAGAAAATCAGGTTGTACTTTCCCTGACAGACGACCTTGAGGACAGTATATACAAATCCGAGCTTACACTTAATTTCCTGATGCCAAGCGGATATACAAAAGCGACTGCTTCAATGGACGGAAAAAGTATTAATGCAACAGTTGTAGACGGAAAGGTGAGCGTAACCGTAAAACCCGATATAGGCAATATTACAATTAATTTTGTTAAATAATCATAAAATAAGAGAAAGTGGATTGACTTTCTCTTATTTCTTTTTGAAGTCAGTAGGTGATAAACCTGTATATTTTTTAAAGATTTTAGAAAATGTAAATGGATCCGAGTAACCTATATAATGAGCAGTGTCGGAAACTGAAATTTTCTGGGATAAAAGCTCCTTTGCCTTGGCAATTTTCTTTTTTATGATGTATTCTTTAATGGCAATGCCTTTTTCTTCTTTAAATATTCTGGATAAATATCGGCTGTTTAAGTTAATGGTTCTGGAAAGTTCATCTACGCTGAGTGGGTGCATATAATTTGCTTTTATATAGTCGGAAACCGTTTTTACATAGTTGTTGGACATTTCCTTTTCTTCGAATAATTCTGAAATAAATTCGTATAGCTTTCCTGTAAGAAACTCCATTTTTGTATTTGTAAGATTACGTGCAGTAAGCATATCTAAAATAATACCGTCATCAGTTACTTTCATTATATCCTCTGCGCTTTTAAAATAAACTTCTGCAAGTTTTCCGTTAAAGCCAAACCATATATACTCCCAAGGGTCATCCATATCTGCTGTATATGAATAAACGCTGTCAGGTTTGATAATAAAAATTTCTCCTGCGTTTACATTTTTTTCTACACCGTTTTTTATAAATGTTCCGCAACCGCGTTTAACATAGTGAATAAGATAGTAGGAAAGATATGCGTAGCCAAAACCATAGCCAGGATTGCATTGTTGCTGCCCTAAAGTGAGAAAGTTCAATGTTTCGTAGTGTTTGTTAGTTAATACAAAAGGCTCCATTATTGCATCACTCCTTGTAAAATAATATAGCATACTTATAATATCTGCGCAACTAAAAGTTACATTTTAACATGGAATGGTTACTAAAGACTATTCAATAAGGATAAGTGATGTGGTAATATCAAGGCATAAAGGGGTGATTAAATTGATTAAAATTACTTTTATTGGTGCAGGAAGCACTGTTTTTGTTAAAAATGTATTGGGCGATATTATGAATTATGATGCCTTAAGAGATGCAGAAATTGCTCTCTATGATATTGATGCTGAAAGACTTCAGGAATCTTATGAGCTTGTTTCGGCAATGAATAAAGGTATGAATGAAGGACGTACTACTATAAAGACTTATTGCGGCACAGAAAATCGCAGAGAAGCCCTTAAAGACTCGAATTTTATAATCAATGCTATTCAGGTTGGCGGCTACAAGCCAAGTACGGTTATTGATTTTGAAATCCCCAAAAAATATGGTTTAAAGCAGACTATTGCGGACACATTGGGTATAGGCGGAATTTTCAGAGCACTCCGAACAATCCCTGTTCTTCGTGAGATAGCAGAGGATGCAGAGGCGGTTTGCCCTGATGCATGGTTTATGAATTATTCAAACCCTATGGCAATGCTGACGGGGTACTTATTAAGATACACCAATCTAAAGGTTGTGGGACTCTGCCATAGTGTTCAGGACTGTACGAATTCCCTTTACAGAACTCTTGGTGTGGAAAAGCCTGAAGGACTTGTAGAGAAAATTGCAGGAATTAACCACATGGCGTGGCTCCTTGAGATAAAGGATAAAGACGGCAAAGATTTATATCCTGAAATTCGTGAATTAGCAAAGAATTTTGATAATCCTGAAAAGAAGAACATGGTACGTATGGATTATTTAGATAAGTTTGGCTACTATGTAACCGAGAGTAGTGAGCATAATGCAGAGTATAATCCGTTCTACATAAAGAAAAGCTATCCAGAACTTATAGAAAGATTCAATGTTCCCATAGATGAATATATGAGACGTTGTGAGAAAAATATTGCAAATTGGCAGGAGCAAAAAGAAAAACTTAAAAAGAGCGGTAACTATGAATATAAGCGTTCATGCGAATATGCTGCCTGTATAATCAATGCAATGGTAACAGATGAGCCATACAGAATGAACGGCAACGTAATAAATAACGGTCTTATACCAAATCTTCCTGCAGATGCCTGTGTTGAAGTTCCTTGTATGATAGATGCAACGGGAGTTAATCCAACATATATTGGTGAACTTCCTCTTCAGCTTGCAGCCATGAATACAACAAATATCCTGCCGCAACTGCTTACTATTAAGGCTGCTGTAACAAAGGAACGTCGTGATGTTTACCGTGCGGCAATGCTTGATCCGCACACAGCGGCAGAACTTTCGATTGATGATATTATTAAAATGTGTGATGAGCTTATTGATGCACACAATGCAACACCATTTAAGGTTCTTTGGTAACAAGCGTGAGCCGAGGTATATAATGTAGGGAAGGAGCTTGCTCCTTCCGCAAGCGTAATGCTTACTTAATAAAATAATGGCAAGGGCTAATCCCTTGCCATTATTTTTAATCTTCGCATGATGTTAATATTTCAAGAACTGCATTTAATGCATCACTGCCAAAATTAAATGCTGTCGCACATGAAACTCTTTCAACAGTTGTGGTTTTGCTAAGGATGTCGTTATATAGCTTTGTTTTATTAAGTGTGGGAACTTTAAGCGGAGAGAAAAGCTCATACAGTTGCTGACCAATATCCTTTTGAACTACATTTACAGAGCTGTTAAATACTACTTTAACCTCACCGCTTACATCTGTAAAGGAAATTGTAAGTATGCCATCTTCAAATGATGCACTAAATTCTTTCTCTTTTCCATCTTCTGTAATGGCAATGGAGTTAATATCAGTATTGGTTGAAACAAACTCAAGAGTATAGTTTCTCTTGGATGGAATAAGAGAAGTATCTCCATCAGGTGCCTTAATTGTAAATTCCTTATTGTCCCAATCGTAGATAAAGTCGGTTGTAACACTCTTACCTTTTTGGTACGCCATAGTCAGACCATCATCTTCGTACATGCTGAATTGTCCATTGGCATCGGGGAAAATCTTAAGTGTTAAATTTGTTGGATTTTCAGTGCTGTTAATATTTTCGGCTTTTGCAGTCGGAATAATTCCGCCTGCCTTAACAAATACGGGCATTGTGTCCAAATCTCTGTATGCACGTACTGTTCGTCCACCTGTGTATTTCTTTCCTGTGAAGAAGTCAAACCATGTTCCTTCGGGGAAGTATACATTAACAGAGCCAAGAGTTGTTATTTCATCATGTGGGTCGGTGATAGGTGATACTATCATCTCTGTACCGAAACAGTATTCGTTCTCATTATTTTCATAGCACTCAATATTAGACCATTTGTAGTAAAGAGGCTGAACAAGAGGCTCGCCAAACTTATGTGCTCTGTAGTTCATGGTGTAGAGATATGGGATAAGGCTGTGACGAAGGTTTAAAAATTTCTTCATAGAAGCCTCTGCATCTCTGTTATAATTCCATGGCTCTTTGCTCAAGAACGGGTTATTAGTACTGTGAAGACGGAGAAGAGGAGAAAATGCGCCAAGCTGTACCCATCTCGCGGTTAACTCATCATCTCTTGTGCCTGCCCCGTGACCGCCTATATCATGGCTCCACCAACCATAGCCTACATTAGAAGCGGTAGATGTAAAGTACGGCTGGAATTTTAAGCTCTCCCATGAAATTCGCGTATCTCCTGAAAAACCAACGGGATAGCGATGGCTTCCCGGACCTGCATAGCGGGAGAACATAATAGGACGTCTGTCTTCTTTTTTGTGGTCGATTGTGTGATAATGATTAAGCATCCATAATGGGTCAAGCCCCGGTACTCTTGTGGTATTGCCCTGTTGCCAGTCTATCCACCAAAAGTCCACACCCTGTTTCTCTAATGGGTGATGAAGCTTTTCAAAATAATTCTCAATAAATTTGGGATTTGTTATATCAAATTCCACTCTCTGTTCCGTTTTTGGGTCAATTCCCATAGCCTTTGCCATTTCGGGATATGCGTCCTCGTGAGCCCCCACACCTTCTTGGGGATGAAGATTGAGAGTCACATACATATTTTCGTCTTTTAACTCTTTTAAGAACTTTTCAGGGTCAGGGAATAAATCTTTGTTCCAGCTGTAACCTGTCCAGCCTGTTCCATATTTAGAGTCAATGCGGACATTGTGCCAATCCATATCTATAACTGCAACAGAGAAAGGAATTTCTTCTTTCTTAAAACGCCTCATAAGTTCCATATATTCATCGGCGGAATATGCGTAGTATCTGCTCCACCAGTTACCAAAAGCAAATCTTGGCAGGAGAGGAACTTCGCCTGTCAGCTTGTAAAAATCATTAAGACATCCATAATAATCGAACATTCCGTTATTATTCTTGAGCGCTCTTCCGTAGCAGAAAATGTAATAATCGTCTTCTTTGACATTTCGTGTTTCGATTACACCATCATCTGCGATTATAAGGGAATTACTGTCATTCAGCGTGGAAACCTCGCCACGGGTCATAATTCCCTCTTCAAGTTCACAAGCTCCATCAACATCATCAAGGGTGCGGGTAGTTGCCTTAAGATTAAAGTAGTTTTCAACGCCAAAATGCCATGAGGTGGAAAGCCTTCCGGCATAGCAACCGGCTTCTTTACCTACATAGCATACGCTGAGGCTATTGGAAGAAAGAGGCTCCTTTGTATATGTAATCTCTATTGCAGAAGTAGTGATTTTAAGCAAATCGCCTGTGTCCGAAACGGTGAATTCAGGCAGGTCAAACTCACGGTTAATAACTATCTGTGTCGCTCTGTCCTCGAAAATTCCGCTCTCTGAATATTCAATGCGGAAAAGTCTTGGTGTCAGGATTGTAAAACGATATTTATCTCCCTGAATAATGGCTTTAGGATTTGCTTTTGGAGTGGTTTCATATTTATATTTTGGATTAATTCTCATGGATAGACCTCCTTGAAATTTATTTGTAACCATATTTACTATATATCCAAATAAAAGTAAATGATTATTTTTGCAAATTTTTGACTTTATTTGCAAAGGTTAAAAAATAATAGTTTTTTTCTCAAAAATAGTCATTTACTTTTAAAACAGGCTTTGCTATAATTTAGAAAAAATTACTATGGGAACTAAAATACAGGGAGGAAACATATAATGTTTAATTTAAACGATAGTTTTAAAACCCATGATGATAATTTACAACCATATACCATGCGGGCAGAAAGACATACTGAAATTCTGGATATGCACGCAGGTATTGATGACAGAGGATTCTCTTTGCGTTCTATCGGTAACAGATATTTATTCAATGCTCCGTATATGACAGATTTTGAGTATAGCATGACCTATGCCTATACTTTTATGGAAGAATATAACCCAAGCTTTAATTTTCTCTGGGGTTATGATAAAAAACTCCGTAAAGGCTATGGATTGAGATTTGAGTATAGTCTGACAGGCGGCATGAAGGTTTTATATATTTCCCTTGATAAAATGGCAATCAAAACCTTAAAGGAAGTAGCTTTGCCTGAATTTAAAACCGAAGAGGAAAAAGATGTTGAATTATATATTAAGGTTACAGACGGAAAGCTTACAGGTAAAATAGGCGGTTTTGATTTTGCCTTTGATATTGATAAGGTTTGCGGAAATATCGCAATAGAGAGAGATAACTTTATAGGTGAGTTTATTATAAGAGGGTTTAGCCTTTCAACTGATGACAGTTTTAATGAAGAGGTAGTTTTGCCTGAACAGACAGTTGAGATTCCTCTTACAGAGGGCGGCGATATTCCATATAATTTCTCTTATGCCGTAACAAAAGTTGAAGATATGTATTTCCTTGATACAAAACTCTTCGGCGGTACTGCATCAAGAAAGGTTAACCGTGAGGACAGACCGGGTCAGTATGTGGCAGAAAAAGACTTCATGGATACACCTTATGTTATTGCAAGAGGTGAGGGAGAAGAAAAGAAGTACTACATATTTAATGGCTTAAAGGTAATATGTGACCCTAATATTTTCTGGGAATGTCAAAAGAAATTGTTTGGGCATCCTGATATGCCGATTGAGTGCAGATTTTTGCTTGATAATATGACCAATGTGGAAACTGTAAGCTTTGGTTATAATAATCTTGACTGTACAGGATACAGTGTTCAGAGCGGTGCAGGCGAACATATCTTTGATAAAAATGGAAATCTTATCTATTCGGGTTCTCCTCTGGGGGAGAGCATATTTGAGCTTTTATCTCCTGAAGATAAATATGCCACAACCCTTATTCCGATGGGGGCATACAAGAGAGATGAAATCATAAAGCATTTGGCTACAAATCACTATTTCCATATAGACGAGGATATATCTCTTACATTCTCCCTCAAAACAAAACTTGAACCTGAATACATTACAGTAAAGGCTGAAATAAGAGATGTATACGATTCTGAAACAATAAAAGCGTTTGAATGCGACAAAGTTGTTGATGCCTGGAAATTTGGATATAAACGTATTCTTGTGAATATCATGTCGGCGCCTTTGCCTTTAGGGCTTTACAGAGCTGTGTTCACGGTATACTATGGCACAGGCGTATATAAGAGATACGATAAAATTTTCGAGGTGTTCGACAAGGATGCGAAAATTTCACCTGCACAGGCAAGCGGTCTGCCTTATGTGTTCTCTATGCCAAATGAACAGAAATGGCTTGCCCGTAACACCTTTGATTTATGGACTCCTAAAGCCTCATGTGATATCGGCCACTATATTTCATGCATAACAGATACACCTATCGAGGCAAAAGAGAGAAGAGTGTGGGAGGTTATTAAGCCTTTTGGCAGAGAGTGGTTCGCATGGGTGTCTGACAGAACCTGTCTTGACTGGAGTTGGGATAGTCACAAGGAGGTTATTGCCAATTGTGATTATTTGTATGTTCCTGCAAAGACAGAGGTGTTTCCTCTTCGAAACGACCTGTATCTTGCAAAAACATACCAAAATCCCGAGTTCAGACAGTATCTCCATGAGTTTATGGACTTAAATCCGCAGTTTGCTGAAAAAATGCTCTACAAAAAGACTGAAAGTAAGGATTACACTGCGGCACCTATCTTTGACGAATCAGGTAAAATTCCTGTATATAAGGACTTTACTTATGAGCATCTCGATAATCTTATGGAGGTTTGCCATGAAGAATGGATGAATTTTGCTTTAAACAAGTTACTTGAAAACTTCAGGGAACAGAATATTGAATTAAAGAAGCTCAATCCCAACTTCAGGCGTACGGCTTATGGACCATTTAACCAGTATGTAACCCCAACCCTGTCTTATCACACAATAAAGGCGTTTGGTAATCTTCCTTATAACACTTTAAGTGATGAGGTATATACAGGTTTTGCAATATTTGAGGATTATCCTGCATCCTGTGCTTATCAGACATACAGAGGTGCGTTTGGTGCTATGACAATTATGCTCCACTGTCCAAATCTAAGACTCTATCCCGAGCAGTATAAGGGAAGTAAAATAGGCGGATGTATTGACGGAGCGGTTAAATTCTCTCATGCACCTATGGGAAAATATATCATGCCCGAATATTTTAACACAACCCATGCCTTTGAGTTTGTATACAATACACCTCATAAGACTGCAGACGGTTATCGCTATTGGGATACTTACGGATTCCACAGACCGAACTTCCCTGTTAGATTCTGGGACAGACTTGTTAAAGATTGGAAAACCGCAGTTGATCGTAAACCGGTAAAGCCAATGCGTACAATGGCTATGATTACAGAGTATTTTGACAGCGAGGATATCTATGACGGACAGATTATAAACTTCCACGGACATACAAATATCTATAACACAAGTGAGGATTCCCACGGTTACTTGTATGAATGTGTAAGGGAAGCAGGTCTTAATGCACCGTTTGCACTGAAATTTGATACTGTATGCGATTTAAGCGAGAGCGAGTGCGATGTTCTGGCATTGCCAACACTTAAATATGCAGATAAAACCGTAACAGACAAAATCCGCAGTCTTTATGAAAAGGGTGTATCGCTCTTTGCAGTAAGTGACGTAGACGGCCTTGAAGATATCTTTGGTGTAAAGAAAAATCCTTGCAGGAAGATGATAGATACTCTTGTTTGCAAATGCGGACAGACAGAGGGTATTTATCCCAATGAAGCTGACTTTAAGTATGAGGCTGACGGAGCGGAAGTTATCCTAGCATCTTTAGACGGCACACCTGTTCTTATGAGGAAGAATAACGCAGTTCTGCTCAATGCGGCGGCTAATACTCTCGGACACGAGTGCTTCCTTGGTGCGGCAGGTAAAGGCAGAAAGAATGTAAGTGTGCTTTTGCGTAAGGTAATGAAAGACGTTCTTCGCGACATTTCTTCACCTGAAGTTATAGGTGAGAACGTTGGTGTTACCTGTTTTGAAGATGAGAATGGAGCAAAACACATTCTCTGTATTGACTATACTGAATACACCAATGACATGAAGGATAAAAAGCTTGCTGTCGTAAAAATTAATGGTAATATAAAGGGAATCTGCTCTAACAGAGAATTCAGCGCTCTTAAGGATGCAGATGGAAATATCCGCGAAATCCGCTTTGAAATTAATGTTCATGAGGCAGTAATGTTTGATATTGTATAAAGTAATAAAAATCCCCGATATTTTAATCGGGGATTTTTCACTACAAAGTATTGCAATTATGAAAAATATGGGTTATAATGAGCCGAACAAATGTTAATAGGAGGTAATAAAATGAGTAAGGATAAAATGTGGGCACTTTTAGTACCCCTATCAAAAAACTGGGAGCCACAGCAAACCCCAAAAAGATTATTTGATGATGAAGTATGGGATGCAGTTGTTAAAGAGGTGGCAGACAATGGACTTAACACAATTGTCATCGACTTACTTGACGGAATTTGTTATGGAAGCCATCCGGAAATAGCCTTGGAAGGTGCGTGGACACGTGAGCATTTGCGTGCAGAAATTAAACGGTTAAAAGAAATGGGAATTCAGGCAATTCCTAAACTTAATTTTTCTGCTACCCATGACGGATGGATGAAGCAATATGAAAGATACCTGTCAACCCCTGAATATTATAAAGTGTGCAGAGATTTGATCATGGAAGCTGCAGAGTTATTTGACCATCCCAAGTATATTCATTTGGGTATGGATGAAGAAAACGCAAGGCTCGCTGCGTGCTCACAGCTGGCGGTATACCGTAAAAAAGAACTTCTTATGCATGATATTCAATTCTATGCTGATTGCGTTCGTGCCACAGGTGCAACACCGTGGATTTGGGCTGATCCTTGCTTTGAATATCCCGAGTATTTCAGAGAGCAGATTAAAACAGGAGATTTGGTGCTCTCTCCATGGATGTACAGTGCTATCTATCCTGAACATTATACTCCTATTACATCACGTAAGGCGTTTATAGATTATTACTCAAACGAGCCATACGCCAGCATGAATTTAAAATATGTTGAGGAAGACCCACATGTTTTGAGATTTATGAAAAATGCTTTGCCTTGTGCCGAAGATGGATACGACGTAATTCCATGTGTTTCCACAAACAACAAGTGCAGATACAATGCTCTTGATATGCTTAAATATTTTAAGGAAAATGCTGATCCCGACCGCGTTTTAGGATACATAACATCTGCTTGGTATCCTCTTATTCCTGATAAGAAAGAGTCTATATTAAAGGATGTTCAGGTCCTTGGAAGAGCTAAAAGAGAAGTATACGAGGGCTTTGTGCCCGGAAAAGGCGAGAGTGCTTCAGATATCGAACTGATTGATTTTGCAGATGATAAATCAGCATATTAAACATAATAAGAAAATCCCCGTTTAACCGGGGATTTTTTATATGAATTAAGGATAAATATTGCAATTGTATGCAGTTTGGTTTATAATTAGTTTAAATTGTCAAGTAAGGAGCTGGAGCTTGTGATAAATGGGTTGGCTATATGGCATTATCCCCATCGAAGTCTGCTTGAAAACATTGTTTTTTTTGCAGAACAAGGGTTTTCCTGTGTGAGCGTATTAGGAAGTAAAATGACTATGGCTTGTCAAGATTGTGAACTTTCGGGAAGGATTGCTTCTGTTATTAAGGAAAAACAGCTTGTTTTGACTGTGCATTATAAACTGCCGGAGTCCCATAGTGTTGAAGATGTTAAGGATTTTAAAACTTCTGTAGATATTATGGCAAACTGGCAAAGAAACTATGGTATGCTTATATCTGTTTTATCCTTTGATGTTCCCCAAGGCATCAGAGATAACATAATGCCATATATTCAGTATGTGTTAGATTACCATGATTTTGATAGGGTTGCAGTTGAAGATTTTGGGTTGACGGAAGAAGAAAAACTTCAAATAGAACCTTTAAAGAATAATAAGAGGTTTGGATTTCTTGTTGATATCGGACATATGTATATACGAATGAGGGGGAAGAACAAAGAGGGAAAGACGCTTTTTGAGAATAGCCCAGAAGAATGCGAGAAAAAGGAAAAGCCTATATATAATGATTTTATTAAGGCGTTTAAATCAAAAGAGTTTCCGATTTTTGAAATACATCTTCATAATAATAACGGCGTAGACGATTTGCATTATTTTTTTGATGAAGGAACTCTTGATATGCAGATAATTGCAAATGTGTTAAAGGATTTGAAGTATGACGAAATACTTACAATAGAGAGTGCGCCGGGCTTTAAGTTTGAGTGCAGATTTCCTGAATCAGATGAAAGAATTATAAAAACCTTTGAATACTGGAAAAGTTTGTTAAGATAAAAAGATATAAAGCCTGAAAATTTGGAGGATGAAAAATGAAAATTTCAACAGAAATAGCTTCTATTGCAAAACATGTGGGAGAAGAAAAAGCTGTAGAGTATGTTGCAAAATCAGGATTTGATGCCTGGGATTTTTCTATGTTTTCCATGTGTAAATACGATTGGGAAAATAAGAAAGTAATTAAAAGTGACCATCCTCTGGCAGGGGATAACTACCTTGCATTTGCTCGCCGGCTTAAGAAAATAGGTGAAGATAATGGGATCGTCTGCAATCAGTCCCATGCACCTTTTCCTACCTGTTGTCCTGAAATTCGCGGATATTATAAACGTTCCATTGAATGTACTAAAGAGGCAGGAGGAAAGATTTGCATAATCCATCCGGATAACAATAAATCAGCAGAAGAAAATGCAGAGATGTATCTTGAACTGTTGCCTTTTGCAAAGGATTGTGGAGTTAAAATTGCTACTGAAAATATGTGGAACTGGAATAAAGAGAAAGGTCATTCTTGTTTTGCAGCATGTGCCACGCCTGAAAGCTTTTGTGCACATTTAGAAGCAGTTAATAATGATTATTTCGTTGCTTGCCTGGATATTGGTCATGCTGAAATGAAAGGCTCTGATACAAATGCTGTTGAGATGATAAAGGCATTAGGCGATAAATTGCAGGCGCTTCATATCCATGATAACAACAAATTGAATGATAGTCATCAGATACCGTTTTCTATGGAAATAGACTTTGACAAAATCGTAAAAGCCTTAAAGGAAGTCGGATATTCAGGGTATCTCACTCTGGAAGCGGATAGATATCTTTCTGACTACACAGCGGAAAATGTGGAAGAAGGCGTGAGAAATTTAGCAGAAGCTGCAGGAAGAATAAGAGATATGTTTTAGACGGAGGAAAATAAGATGAAGATTACAGTATTAGATGCAGGGACCTTGGGAGAGGATTTGTCGCTTAAGCCTCTTGAGGAAATCGGTGAATGTGACATATATAAAACCACTTCGCCCGAAAAGGTGGCAGAGCGTATTTGCGATTGTGATATAGTTATGCTAAATAAAGTAAAACTAAATAAAACAAATCTCAAGTATGCAAAAAAACTTAAGCTTATTTGTGTAACAGCAACGGGTTTTGATAATATTGACGTTGGATATTGCAGGGAAAATAATATTGCAGTATGCAATGTAGCGGATTATTCATCGAACAGTGTAGCGCAGCTGACTGCATCTACGGTACTTGCTTTGTCAGTAAATCTGTTTGAATACACAAAGTTTGTACGTAGTGGTAATTATACAGAGTCGGGAGTTGCAAACAGGCTAACTCCTGTATATCATGAACTTGCGGGGCTTACCTGGGGTGTCGTGGGTCTTGGCAATATCGGTAAAAAAGTTGCGAAGATTGCAGATGCATTAGGTTGCAGAGTTCTTGCTTGCAAAAATACCCCTGAAGATGGGTATGAATGTGTTGATATAGACACTATTTGCAGAGAATCAGACGTAATTACAATTCATACTCCTTTAAATGATTCTACAAAAAGTCTTATAAATGCTGAAAGAATTAATTTAATGAAAAAGAATGTTATTATCGTGAACTCTGCAAGAGGAGCGGTTACTGATGAACTTGCAATAGCAGAGGCGATAAAAAATAAAAAAATCGGCGCATTCGGAACAGATGTATATTCTGTTGAGCCATTTCCCAAAAACCATCCGTTTTACGGGATAAAAGACCTGTCAAACGTATGTCTTACTCCCCACATGGCATGGGGCGCATACGAGGCAAGAGAAAGATGTCTTAATGAAATTATAAAGAATATCAAAGCGTTTTTTGCAGGTGAAATACGAAATCGCGTAGATAAGAGTTAAAATACAGCCACGGGTTTTCTGTGGCTGTATTTACTATTCACCATATATTTCAGAGGTTTTATGACATTTTCGATAGTTTACAGGGGACATACTATAAAACTTTTTAAAGAGTTTGGAAAAATGTGAGCCGTCCTCAATGCCTATCCTTTCGGCAATCTCTGTAACGGATAACTCAGAACTTTCCAGAAGTTCTTTTGCAAGGTTAAGCCTTTGCAATGTCACATATTTTGCAGGTGTATGGGTTGTTTTATCCTTAAAGAGCCTGATAAGGTTATTTGGATGCATGTGAGCCATCTCTGCAAGGGATTCATTTGTGATTGGCTTATTGAGATTATCGCTTATGTATGACAAAATTTCGTTGATACAACTGTTGCTTTCGCTGACATCTTTATGTGTTTTTGGGTTTGCAACAGAGATATACTGTGCAACTAAATCCATCAGGCATGATTTCATGTGAATTTTATCAGTTATTGTGTTACTTCGGTCACAGGTAACAAAGTCATCGAAAAGACGTATGATTTTATCATTTTTACCTATTTTAATGCAATATGGCAGACCTAAAAGGTCAAAGATATTTGTTTTAGAGGGATGCAAATCAAAGTGAATCCAGTATTTCTCAAAAGGCTCGGAGTCCAGATTATAATACGAGTGAACCTTGTTTGCAGGAATAAAGAACCAACTGCCGGGCTCGCCGTGATATATTTCGTCTTCAATATTTATAATGCACCGTCCTTTTTGAATATAGTAGAACTTGTTCTGGTTAAACATAATAGGGGCGTCAAGCGCCCATGACTCTCTTGCATCAATAGAAAACAAGCCGCAAAGATGACTGACTACATTTAGGTTTTCAAAGTAGATATTTTGTAAATGTTCCATAAGGTTTCACCTGTGTATATATTTTATAGAATTATTATAATATAAAAACCCTGCAAATGCAAATTAAAACCACAAATTTTAATAATAAAAACACAAATATTAATATTTTTTTTTAACATTTTAGATGATATAATATGTAAAAAGGAGGTAGATAATATGCCTGTTAAATTTGATAATAATACCAAAATGTTTCATTTATATACACCTAACACCTCGTATATTTTTAAAATACGTGGTGATTATGCAATAGAACATTTGTATTACGGGAAAAAACTTGATAACACAAAGGGTATGGAAATAACTAATTATAATTCTGCCAACTGTTCTTTAATGGATTGCAAAAAAGGCTATGACGGACGAGTTGTATGGGGCGACTTGTTTACTCATGAGTATTCGTTTTACGGCAGTTGCGACCTGAGAAAACCGTCATTTCATGCAGTATACGAAGATGGAAGCCGTATATCAAGAATGAAGTATTTTTCCCATGAAATATATTCCGGCAAACCAAAACTTGAAGGACTGCCTGCTACTTATGTTGAAAACGAGAAAGAGGCTCAAACTCTGGAACTGAATCTTTATGATGAAAATACCAGCCTTTCAATTACGCTTATTTACACTGCTTTTGCAAACCTTGATGCAATCACAAGAAGCGTAAAGGTAAAGAATAACGGAAATCAGAATATAAATATCAAGTCAGTTCTCAGTATGAATATCGATTTTAACGACGATGATTTTGATTTAATCCACCTTTGGGGTTCATGGGCAAGGGAACGGTACATAGAACGAACTCCACTGCTCAAAGGAACTAATAAGGTGGAAAGTCGCAGAGGGGCAAGCTCACATCATCACAGTCCGTTTTTTGCCATGGCAAGAAAGAACACTACAGAAACAGCTGGCGATATATATGGATTCAGCCTTGTATACAGCGGTAACTTTGAAGCAGGGGTTGAGGTAGATACATACGGTCAGGCAAGGGCGTTTATGGGAATAAACTCCTTTGACTTTAACTGGCTGCTTGAACCAGATGAAGAATTTGTTGCACCCGAGGTTGTTATGGTGCACTCAAGCGAAGGTATGGGTGAAATGTCTCGAACCTTCCATAAACTTTATCGAAAACGTCTTGTAAGAGGTGTTTGGAGAGATAAAAACCGCCCTGTTCTTATAAACACCTGGGAAGCAACGGGAATGGAATTTACCGAGGATACAGTTATTGACTATGCAAAGGTTGCGAGGAAGGCGGGAATGGAGCTTGTTGTTTTAGATGATGGTTGGTTTGGAAAGAGAAATACCGACAGAACATCTTTGGGTGACTGGGATGTAAATACTGAAAAGCTTCCTACTGGTATAAAAGGATTGGCTGATAAAATAGAAGATATGGGAATGAAGTTCGGACTTTGGTTTGAACCTGAAATGATTTCTCCAGTCAGCGATTTATATGAAAAGCATCCTGATTGGTGTATTCATGTAAAGGGTAGAGTGGGAAGTCTTGAAAGATTTCAGCTTATTCTGGATTTGTCCAGACAGGATGTTTGTGATTATGTTCGTAGCATGTTGAATAAAGCATTAACAGAATCCAAAATTTCATATATTAAATGGGACATGAACAGAAATATGTCAGAGATTGGCTCGGCAAAGTTTCCCCCTGAGAGGCAGAGTGAGGTTGCTCACAGATATATACTCAATCTGTATTCTATTTTGGAAGAAATAAAGACCAACTTTCCTAATGTTCTTTTGGAGGGGTGTGCTAGTGGCGGTGGCAGATTTGATGCAGGTATGATGTACTATTTTGACCAATATTGGACAAGCGATGATAGCGATGCTGTAGAAAGGTTATATATTCAGCACGGTACCAGTGTGGTTATGCCATCAATTTTTATGGGAGCCCACGTGTCGGGAGTGCCAAGTCATCATACCGGTAGAATGACTTCCCTTAGGTACAGAGGCGATGTTGCCATGTGCGGAAGATTTGGTTATGAACTTAATATAACCAAAATGACGGATGAAGAATTAAAGGAGGTTGAAGGTCAGATAGAACGGTATAAGGAAATAGAGGATATTGTTCACTTCGGGGATATGTATCGTCTTGTATCACCTTTTGAAAGTGATTCTACAGTTTGGCAGTATATATCAGAGGATAAAAAGACTGTTGTTCTGGCTTGCTACAGAATTATGCGTCACCCAGATACTTTTGCTGGAATGATAAAAGCACAGGGGCTGGATGAAAATGCGGACTACAGATTAAGAGGAACGGAAAAGGTGTTCAGTGGTACAGTTCTTATGAATTATGGTATTCAATTCCCTGTAAAGAAAAGCTTTGAAAGTGAAATAATGATATTTGATAAAATATAATAGCGGAGTAATTAATGCTATTAATCGTTCAAATTATACCTTGTGCGGAGACGGAAGTTACGGAACTACATTCTCCTATTGGAATGCAACTCTCAAAAACCTAAAGATAGAAAGAGTAATCGAAATCGAATAGGCTGCTTACTGCGAAATTGATAAAGACTTTTTAGCAGCTATTAGAAAATAATTAAAATGCAAGTAAGAAGTCTCTGCAATCATTGTGATTGCAGAGACTTCTTAAGTTTAAAGTATGATTTATTAGATTTCTTTTCTCCATACCATCTTATTTACAACTCCTGTGTAGGATTGAATAAGCTTGACTACCTTTGTTGAAACATTCTCTTCAATATAGTCAGGTACAGGAATGCCGTTATCATCGTTTTTACACATGGTGACAGCAGTATCTACTGCTTGTAACAACGAATTTTCATCAATTCCTGCCAGGATAAAGCATGCTTTATCAAGAGCCTCGGGGCGTTCTGTACTTGTACGTATGCATATTGCAGGGAATGGATGACCCATAGATGTGAAGAAAGAACTTTCCTCGGGGAGGGTACCACTGTCAGAAACTACTGCAAAGGCATTCATCTGTAAATGGTTATAGTCATGAAAACCAAGTGGTTTATGTTGAATTACACGTTTATCCAATTTGAATCCGCTATCCTCCAGACGTTTTTTGCTTCTTGGATGGCAGGAATATAAAATTGGCATGTCATAAGTTTCAGCCATTTTATTTATTGCATTAAACAAGGATAAGAAATTCTTTTCTGTATCAATATTCTCTTCTCTGTGTGCAGAAAGAAGAATATACTGACCGGGTTTTAAATCAAGTCTGTTTAAAATATCACTGTTCTTAATTTTTTCAAAATTATTATGCAGTACCTCTGCCATAGGAGAACCTGTCACATAAACGCGTTCTTTTGGAAGACCGCATTCATGAAGATATTTTCTTGCGTGTTCTGAGTATGCAAGATTAATATCGGAAATAATATCTACAATTCTACGATTTGTTTCTTCAGGTAAACACTCGTCTTTACAACGATTGCCGGCTTCCATATGGAAGATAGGAATATGAAGTCGTTTGGCAGAAATTGCAGACAGACACGAATTTGTATCGCCTAAAATTAACAGAGCATCAGGTTGTTGTTCAACCATTAATGAATAAGAAGAGGCAATAATATTGCCGATAGTTTCTCCAAGATTTTTTCCTACTGCATTGAGATAAAAATCAGGTGCACGGAGTCCTAAGTCATCAAAGAATACCTGATTAAGCTCATAGTCATAGTTTTGACCAGTGTGAACTAAAACCTGCTCAAAGTATGTGTCACATTTTTTTATTACCGCAGAAAGACGGATTATTTCGGGTCTTGTGCCCACAATTGTCATTAACCTTAATTTACGCATTTTATACCTCCAAAAAGTATGTGTCCGGCTTATCCGGGTCAAAACACTCATTACACCACATAACAGTAACCATGTCTGTATCTCCAAGATTTTCAATATTATGGGTATATCCTACTGGAATATCAACAACCTCTATTTTATCACCGCTGACATAATATTCAATTATTTTATCACTTTCAGGTTTGCGGAAACGAATGACTCCCTTACCGCTGACAACAACAAATTTTTCGTTTTTTGTGTGATGCCAATGATTGCCCTTTGTAATTCCTGGTTTAGATATATTTACACTTACCTGACCTCGTTCAGGGCTGCGAAACATCTCGGTAAATGAGCCTCTTTCATCGCAGTGCATTTCGAGGGAATATGAGAATTCTCTTTCAGGTAGATAGGACAGATATGTACTGTACAGTTTCTTTTCAAAGCTGTTTTCTTTCAGATATGGTATTTGTTTATCGTCACGGCTTCTACGGTATGAATACAAAAGGTCAACAATTTCGCCTAATGTAATCTCGTGCACAGTTGGAACATAACAATATCCGTCTCTGTTTTTATTTTCCTTTTGATTTAGAGCCATAATAAATTCTGACACCACATCATCTATATAAACCAAAGTCATAAGATGACTTCTGTCATTTACTGTAATAGGTAAATTATGAGCAATGTTATGACAGAAAGTTGCCACAGCGCTATTATAATTAGGTCTGCACCATTTGCCAAATACATTAGGTAGTCTGTAGACACAAACTCTTACATCGTTTTCTCTGCCGTAGTTAAAAATCAGTTCCTCTCCTGCTTTTTTGCTCTTGCCATACGGATTATCAAAGGCTGCCTGAATGGAAGAGGTTATAAGGATTGGAGCCTTATTATTATTTTTCTTCAATTTTTCAAGTAAAACAAAAGAAAAACCAAAATTACCCTCCATAAATTCTTTTTCGTCTTTAGGTCTGTTTACCCCTGCAAGATGGAAAACAAAATCACATTCATCTGCAAATTTGTCAAGCATTTCCTCAGGTGTATCAATGTCATATTCGAAAAGTGTAATGTCTGTATCCATATTAAAGCGTTTATCCTTGCCATCGCGAATACAGTTTAGTGCTGCAATCAGATTTCTTCCTACAAATCCTTTTGCGCCTGTAATTAAAACTTTCATTCAGGTCACCTACAATCCCATTTCTTTGTAAAAGTCTTTTTTCTCATCAATAATTTCATCATTTGTTTTAATAATTTCACCGGCTACATGGAGTTTAAACCTGAGTTTTTTACGATTTTTAATAAATCTGTCAATCCAGGCAACAGGTAATAGCCACGGTTGTTTTTCAAGATAAGTATATCTGCTTTTTATCGTATTGGAAGAGGGAAAGAAAACTTTTTTGAGGGCCTTATATCGGGCTATGTTTTTTGATGATGTACTCTGCTTGCGTACAGCCTCCTGGCCAATATTAATCCCTTCAAAACCAAAAATTCCACCTGAGAGGGTAAAACTTTCAAAGCTTTCCAGAAACTCTTCGTTAAAGTCACATGCTAAAACAGGTGACAAAATTCCAAACCAACGATTAAGACATGTTAAGGTTAGAGATAAGAAACGCTCAAGGGCTAACTTCTTAACCTCGTTTTGAATTATGGTCCAATCCATAGTATTTCCATGCTGTTTAATGTAAAATGCCAAATCAAGATACATGCGTATTCCGGCACCGCTTCCATATATATGCTTTGCAATATGAGAGAGCAAATATATAAAATGATACTCCACAGAAAATTCCCACAGGTGTTTTTCGACCGACATGGCATGATCCCATAGATTGCGGAAATAGCTTATATAATCAGCACGGTCAGTAAAGTTAATTGCCATAATGGATGTGTGAATTTCATAAAGTTCCATTTCCTTTTGGTAGGTATAAACAGGCTCATAATCTCCTTTAACCTCATAGCCAAGCTCTTGCATTAGAGTGTGGCAACGACTTCGGTCATCGGGACGTATTACAAAATCAATATCACCAAAAGTACGAAGAAATGGAACAGGATACAAATCCTTTATTTTAATTCCTTTAAATATAAGATGATCAATTTCTGCATCACAAAACAACTTTGAAAGTTTTTCAAAGGCTGTTACACGTTTTTCTGCTAGTGTTACGGTTCGGTGATATATTTTATAGGCTGTTTCCGCAGTTTCTTTTTGGTCAAAATCCGCTACTCCGTTTTTTTCATAGAATTCATAAACCTTATATGCCCAAATGCCCAAGATGCCGTTTAACTTGGCAAGATATAGCACATCTGCCAATGTGTTATCGGCATTCTGCATTTCTTCAGCAGACAAAGGACGCTCTTCCATAAATGCTCTTAGAAGGGCTATAAGTTCTGTTGCACCTTGTTCCATGTAATCCTACTTTCTTTCTTCCCAAGCAGCAAGCTCGTCCCTGATATAGGAAAGGCTTAAAAGCTTTTCTTTAACCTGTTCAACTGACAAAAGGTCTGTGTTATTAGAGTTAAATTCTGTTAATGTGTTTCGATTTTCGTTACCCTCGTTAAAATATTTGTCATAGTTAAGGTCACGCTTGTCCGCAGGGACGCGATAGAAATCGCCCAGGTCAATAGCGTTTGCACATTCTTCGTTGGTAAGAAGTGTTTCGTATAACTTTTCACCGTGACGAATTCCTATAACCTTAATTTCGCTGTTTCCAGGGAATAATTCCGTTACTGCTTTTGCAAGAACCTCTATTGTACAAGAAGGAGCTTTTTGTACAAGAATATCACCGCTGTTTCCATTTTCAAATGCAAAAAGAACAAGGTCAACAGCCTCTTCAAGGCTCATAATAAAACGTGTCATAGAAGGTTCGGTAATAGTGATAGGGTCACATTTTTTGATTTGATCAATCCATAAAGGAATAACGCTACCTCTAGAACACATAACGTTACCGTAACGGGTACAACAGATAGTAGTTTTGTCAGGAGAAACAGTTCTTGATTTAGCAACAACAACCTTTTCCATCATAGCTTTAGATGTTCCCATTGCATTAACAGGATAAGCAGCCTTGTCCGTTGACAAGCATATTACTTTTTTAACACCTGCATCAATAGCGGCAGTTAATACATTTTCTGTACCAAGTACATTTGTTTTAACAGCTTCAACAGGGAAAAACTCACAGGAGGGTACCTGTTTAAGAGCGGCTGCATGGAAGATGTAGTCTACTCCGTGCATAGCATTTTTTACACTTTGCAGGTCACGTACGTCACCTATGTAGAACTTGATTTTATTACTTGCATCAGGATACCTCATTTGATATTCATGACGCATATCATCCTGTTTTTTCTCATCTCTTGAGAAAATACGGATTTCACCAATATCGGTCTCTAAAAAGCGGTTGAGCACCGCATTGCCAAAGGAACCGGTACCGCCTGTAATTAATAAAGTTTTGTCTTTAAACATGATTATCTATCCACCTTATATTTCATTTTCTTGCACAGTATTCAAATCAATCCAGCTTCCAAGGGTGTAATCCCATTCTATAGGTGTTATTTCTTCAAATCCGCTTCCGTGGAAAAATGTTAATTCTCCAAAATATATTTGGTTATCAACTTCATAAAAATCTACTCGAACATATGGAATGTTCTTTGAAAGCTTTTCTGAAAGGGTAATCATTTTTTCATAGTTTTGTGGTTTAGGAACATCATTTTCTATATTATGATATCCTAATTCAAAAGGTAGTGCGTTCCAACCCCGGTCAAACAAAGTTGCATGTGTTCCGGTTTTAGAAAATCGACCATAACAAACAAATATACATTTTACATCACCGTTAAAACACATGAATTTATAGTCAGGGAGACTATCTTTACCATTTCCTATTAACTTTTCAGCAATAATTTGAGGCTTTACATTTTTGTAGGGCCATTCTCTGCTTATTTTATAATAATTGGTTTTTAAAGATTTATTTAGTTTTAAGCGTGCATTTTTTTTATCAAACTGACTTTTATCTTTGCATATAACAACATCGCCTGATCCATGGGTGCATTTTAATACAAACTGATTTGGTAACGTGTCGAAGTTTATGTCATCAAAATTATCCCATACACCATAGGTTGGAATGATATATTCTTCTCCAATAATTGATGCCACATATTTTTTTACTGCATTCTTATCAACCATTGTTGAATATTCAAGGCGACGATTATATAACTTAAGCCATTGTAATTTTTCATTAAATGATTTTGGGTTTTCTAAATCAAGATTTTTCAAAAATCTGTTTTTATATTGTATTTTCAAAGCCAATTTATCCGGAAGTATAGGGAAAATGAAACTACTTTCAAATTTTTTCATAAATATTCTTGGAGTATGGAATAAAGTATAGATTTTTCTTTTAATTACATTCATTTTTCTATTCCCTTTCTGAGTATTTTAGATTTAAGTTTAATAGTCAAACTTTTTAATGTGGATTTGTCAAATAAGAACATCCATAAAAGACTACCAGTAAATACTGCTATTGCAGTTGGAAATGCTTTGATAATCCACTCACCCAAAGAAGAGCATTTAATGGGCAGAAAAGTACTTAGTAAGCAACATATTATAAACATAGGTATCCATAGTAAGATTTTTTTCCAATAGTAAAAAGAAGTTCTTTGCAATATATTTTTACTAGTATAATGAATTAAAATAGGAGTTCTGTATATCGCTCCTGCAATAGTTCCTATTAATACACCGTAGACCCCTAAAGGCTTTACCAATGAAATAGAAACAATAATATTTATAATTGCCTCAATAACAGCGTAGTTTTTTACTTGCTTAAAGTGACCGGCTGTGTTAATTGCAACAATTGAGGGAATTCTAATATTTACGATGAATTTTTCAAGGATAAAAAGGAGTGGAAGTCCTAGGTAATAGTATTTTGCATCCATCCTTGCGGTATAAGTTTCGATGAAAGGTCGAAATAAAAGAATCGCGGTTGAGTATAAGAAAAACACCAAAAACAGATAAATAGATTCAAATTTTTCCATCTTCTTTTGATATGTAGCAAAATCTGCATAATATGCTTTGCCAACCCCAGCAAAAACTGCCTCGCGACAACTGCTTAATACATTTCCAAGACCGGATGTAACATAGCTGTATACAGAGTAAATACTTGCGCTTATTAAGCCGGACATAGAACTTAATACTATCAAATCTGTGCTATTTATAACCATTCCTGCTATTTCGCTGACCAATACATCATTACGCTTTGTGTTTTTTTCAAGCTTGACACTTTGTTTTTTTAAGCCCTTTAAATAATGGAAATTTTTGTTAATATACGTATGAACAATTATCAGACGTACAAATGTCGCAAGTACTGCTACGGATTGATACAACAAAATGTTTTTGGTAAAGAATAACACCATGAAATGCAAAATCGTACTAAATAAAAGCATAATGATATTTATAATATAAATCACATAGCTAAAATTATGTGCAATCATTATAACGCTGTACTTAGCTTGAAAGAAATATTCCATTGCAGAGCTGATTGCACGTAGAAGGATAAAGGATACTATTATCATATATGGTAAATCATCTTTTATCATTAATGGGAACAAAATGATAATGGGGATGATAGCTAATAAAAAAATATATCCCATCCGTCTGTATTGTTTGCCTGTATCCCAATAAATAGCAGAAATCATTTCTTTATTGTCTGTAGCAATATACTTAAACATTTGTTGAATAGAAGGTGCGGAAATGCCAAATTGTAAAACAGCAAGTAGGCTCATTATCTGTGACACTGATGAGTTCAAACCATTATAAACTGAGCCAAATATTTCTGTATAGAATTTGGGCAAAAAGAGTCCTACCATTAAATTGGCAATCTGATATAATACAGAAGCAATAAAATTAAATGAGGCTTTTTTCATTATCCTTTCCTTCTTTCGTGAAGCCAAAATACTATAAATAAAATAAATGTACTTTTAAGCTTTATCCCTGTGTTTGTTAATGTCAAAAATTTTGATAATGAGGCACTTTGACTAGCAGAAAAAAGACTCCGCACTTTTTTATTACCTAAAAAAGTTTTAATGTCTTTAAATGGATGTTTAGATTTATGTATTGCATAAAAAGAAACATAATTTGCGATATGTGCCGTGTATAGTGAGGAAATAGCATCTTGATTTTCTTTATTCCAAATGTCCCATTCCTGAAGACTTTTTTTGATATACTCATACACATCAATATAAATTGATAACATTTCATCATATGAACGACCTTTATAGATGCCTGGTGTAATAATATAGTTATAGTAGCTTTTATCAATACAAAAAACCCGTGAAGCTTTTCCAAAAAGATCTAAAGAAAATATAACATCCTGGCATCTTCTAAATGGTTTAAACCATATATCATTATTTATTAAAAAGTCACGCTTTATCAGTCGGTTACATGCAGACTGAACAACAAAGGAATTAGAAAACTGTTCTATAAAAAATTCTCTCGCCTCTGTTTTGGTTTCATAAAAACCTTGTGGAGCTTTTATAGTTTGATATTGTTTAAGTTCGTTCTCTTCCGTGTATATTGTATATCCAAAAACAACAATATTAGCATCATTAGATTCGGCAGCGGTATAGCAATCTTGTAACAGGTTTGGACTTAGCCAATCATCTGAATCACAATGATAAACATATTTGCCCTTAGCTAGTTTTACACCAGCATTTCTTGTGGGACCAAGGCCTTCATTTTCTTTATGAATAACGCGAATAAACTGATGTTTTTTTGCATATTGGTCGCATATTGATCCACTGTTATCTGTTGAGCCATCATTGACTAAAATAATTTCGTAATCTTTAAAGTTTTGTGATAAGATGCTTTCTAAGCATCTTTCAAGAGTTTCTTCAACGTTATATACCGGAACAATTACACTTATTGAAACTGTATTCATTTAAAATCCTTCTCTCGTTTTATAATATCATCTCATCATTTACAAGGCGGTGAATCAAATAATTCAGTATACTCATTTATTGCTGTAGTAGAATTGATTTTTTCACTTTGTTTTATGACTGATTCTTTTAATTTATCTAGAATAATTCTATTTTCAAATATATTTTTTAGAGCTGAATATAGGTCTTCCTCGCTATTGTCAACAATTATACCATATTTACCATTATCTAATATTTCATCCATTCCTGCACACCTTGTTGTAACAACAGGTAGACCAAGTGCTATGGCTTCTGTAACTGCAGTGCTGTATCCTTCAGTTAAGGATGAGCAAATAAATAAATCTGCATTTTTTATAAAAGAATAAGGATTTTTTTGAAATCCAATCAATTTTGCTGAGTGAATGTTATTTTCAGCTATTATGTGTTCTAAATTCGAGCGTTCGCTACCTTCGCCAATAATTAATAATTCAAAAGAATAGTCTTTTTCAAGTTTTGCAACAATTCGTAGCAAACGATCATATGCTTTTTCTTTTATAAGTCTTCCTATGGTTAGTAACCGCAACCCTTCTGTGTGGTATTCTAAAGCGGGTTTTTCAAGCATTAATAGTTTCATTTGCTTATAATTAAGTACATTATGAATTATACAACTATTATCTAAAACGCCAACGGTATTTTCAAATCCATTTTTACTCATTTCTGAAACAAAACATACTTTTGAAAATGAACGATATTCTTCCAAACACTGAACGTTGTTTTTGTATAAAGGAGCAATAATATTGTTGACCGAAATATCGCAGTGTACAAAAGCAATTTTAATAGGTGCATTTGTTGCAGCGATAAAACGGGTAGGCAATCCTTCTAAATATGCAATTTCAATATCATGTTTGCCGCGCAAGAATAACTTAGCAAAAACTTTAGGAGGAAGTTTACAAACCAACCGTTTTAAAAAGTTAATCAATCGATTATTTGGAAACGGTAAAATACATTTGTAGTTAACATATGATGGTACTTTAGATTCGTGTATTCCTCCGCTAATGGTAAGAAGACTTATCTCGTACTTATCAGGATCAAGTTGGCAAAGAAGGTCTATCAAGACTTTTTCCGCTCCACCGCCTGATAAAGTAGTAATCATAAAACGTAATTTTTTTTTGTTCATGTTTTTCCTTTCTGCAAGTTGAATCATTGCCAAAAAAATTGATATGGAGCGAGAGCTAAATTTTCTAAACTTATACCCGTATAAAAATATATTAAAAAACCACTTAATAGCAAGTAGCCGAGTTGTTTCATTTTATAGTCTGTAATGCTTTCAAGCACATTTGGCAGATAAACAATAACAAAAATATAATAATAGTAATAGATACGCATCATTGCACCGCCACTTTGTACTGCCGGAAAAATAATAAGCATAAATGTCATAAGATATACCAAATTATCATTTTTTGCGTTCTCCGAAGTATTTCCTGCAACCAAGATGCGTAGAATAATGGTTGCCAATATAAACAAATACAACAATATTCCGGCAGATGCATTTTCTACAGATGTGTAGCTTTCATACCTGTCAGATGTTTCTGCGGCGAGGTGAACCAGTAAACTTGCAAACTGATTCTTAAATAACATAGTAAAGATAGCAATTGCGACAAATATAAAAACGGTAGAAGTTTTATAAGGCAATTTTTGCAGAAAATAAGCCGGAAAAAATATAATAGCTGAAGCATGGAAAGTGCTTGCCAACCAAATCAATGCAGAAAAAACGATAAATCCTTTTAATCCTTGAACCTTTTGTGAGAACATGTATGCAACTATGCAAATTCCTATGGCTATATCTTGTCGGATAGCAGAAAAGCCAAAAAAGTACAGGCTCATTCCTACAAAAATAAATAAACTCATCCATTTGCTTTTAGAATATTTATAAATGAGTAATAAGGCTGAACCAACGTATATAATAGCGCTGATAGTAAGTAAAATCGAAAAACTGCAACTCATTTTAGACAAACACCATTCAAATAATGTATAACCTAAATCGGTACTGTCGGAATTAATAATATTTGATAATGAAAGTAAGGAGGTCCTTAAATACGAACCATAGTAGGTATTTGAGTCATGACCTATATAGTTACGCAAATCGTATGCCCGCAGGCCGCATATAAGAATCATATATATTGCAACTATTAAAAAAAGATGCCTTTCTGCTCGATTATATCTGTTATGTTTTTCTTCAGACGTCAATGTTTTGCTTAATGACATTGAATATCGTTCCAGAAAGAAAATAGAAGCAAGGCAAAATATAAAGATAACATGGTATACCATATTTTTCCCTTTCTATGTTTTTTAATTTATATTCTGTTATACAATTGTATGTAATTTAAAAAACATTTTTTTTCGTCATAAAAAGTTTTTGCAATATCCAAGCATTCTTTTGATAAATCTTTAGATGAGATTTGTAAAATAGCATCTAATAGTGCAGATATATTGCCTTGTTCAACTACAATGCCGGTATTACTGTAAACAGCTTCAGGGCTTCCACCTGTTTTAAAAGTTATTATAGGAGTGCCACAGGCTAATGCTTCTAAATTTACAGTTGGAAATGTGTCTTCTAAGGTACAATTTACAAAAATATCCGCTGCAGAATATATTTGTGCTAATTCTTTTTGATTAGCTGTTTTTTCAATACCAATTATATTATCAGGAAGTTCTTTCATTTGTTCGTTGCTTACACCAACTAAAACAATCCTGAAAGAATCATCGAGCATCCTTGAAAGCTTTAAAAAGTGTGAAAACCCTTTGTTTTCGTCAAAAGACATTGCAACACCCAGTATAATTCTTTTATCTGTAAGGTTATAATACTTACGAAAATCACTTTGAGTTGGTGAGAAAATACGTAAATCTATACCATTTGGTATAATCTCAATTGCAGCGTCTTTTAAAAAGGATTCTTTGACTAAATTTGCCAACCATTTTGATGGAGTGACAATAGTAAGGTTATTAAAATTTTTTAGTAGCTCTTTCTTTTGACGATGTATCCATTCGCTTTTATCGAATAACCAAGAGTATTTTCTGGATTGCACACAATCATTACATTCGGTTTTCCATTTTTCGCATTTAATAAGGTCAAAATGTGTACAATAACCTGTAAGTGCCCAACAATCATGAAATGTCCACACTACCTTTATATTTTTTTGTCTAAGATATGAGAATAAAAAAGACAAGTTTACATTATGACCATGAATATTATGGAGATGAACAATATCTGGTTTTATGCGATCAAGCTCTCTAATCAGTTTTCGTGTAATATTCCTATAATAAAAACCGTATTTTCCACCAAGCCTTGAAATGATTGAATATACTTTAGTTTGAAGATTTGAAGCGTATTTAACGGCAAGAGGATAGTCGCAATTCCCATAGGTATAGTATATGTAATTTTCTATTCCATGCTCGGTCAGAAGTTTGCTAATTCCAATTGATATTTTTCCAGTGCTACCGTAGCAAACCTGATTAATTTGTACTACTTTCATGAATTATCTCCTCAAAATCTTTTTTTAATCCTTCAATTACAAGTTCAATATAATTCTCCAATCTAGTCAAATGTGAAACTTTACCTTTTAAATTTGAAGTTTGGACTATCGGCTATAGGTTAGGTTATAAAGTAAATGGAGTCTTATATGTGAAGTATTTTTCTAATACAATGAATTCCTGTATAAACTAAGCGTCTTTTTTTTCCTATAATTTTGACAGGAAAAGATATTGTATTATATTGTTCGCACTTTGCACAACCTTGCGTGAAGCGTATTCGGGAACAATATAGCCATATATGCTCTAAAAAATAAGCATTTGTTTTTAGTTGTTCTATTAAAGAAATAATAAATTTTTCAGTCTCTTGTTTTAATAGCTCTCTTTTTTGGACTGATACCTGTTCGTTGTGTTTACGATTTTTTACAAGTATATCGGAAAATTCAAAAAAGATGTAATCTGCTAAAGCTAAGTTTATCCAGTAAATCCAATCCAATATATATATATATTCTGTGCTGAAATTCCCTATTTCGTCCAAAGCGGTCTTTGGTATCAGCAAAGCGCATCCATTTAGAGATTTTCCGCACATAAACTGTGCAAACATTTTTTTACCTGAAATAATGGTTGTTGACGATATTGACTTTTTATGAGGCATAGCATTACCATTTTTATCAATTACGGTGCTGGCACAATTAATTATTACTTTGTTGTCATTAAGATTATATTTTTTAATCATCTGAACCGCAAATTTAATTTTATCAGGGAAATAAACATCGTCATGGGATAACCAGGAAAACCACTCACCTTGCATTTTGCTTATGCCAAAATTCAAAGCCGAAGCGCATCCGCCGTTTTCTTTTTTATAATACTTTATTTTATCTCCGTATGACAGTGCAATTCTCTCTGTTTCTCCATTGTCGGTAGAGCCATCATTTACAACAATAATTTCTATGTTGTCGTAGGTTTGATTAATTGCTGAATCTATTGCTTCGCGCATATAATTTGAACCATTATATACAGGAATAACAATAGATACAAGAGGATTATATTTATTCATAAAAATCTCCAAATTATTTATTTTTTAAAAGCTTTAAAACATTGGCAGTATTTTCACCAAACAATGCTTCGCCGGATAACATTTGCGGAAACCATACACTTTGTCCTTTGTAATTGGCTTCAATAACAACAATGCTGCCGTTATTATCAATTGTAAAATCCCAAGAAATGATACCAATATTTGCGGTCATTCCATGCAGTTTTTTTGCAGTCATAATTAAATCGTCTATAAAGCTTAACTTATATCCTTCAAAGATAACATTTGTATCGGGGTGCTGTGTGTATTTTTCAAAGGAATCTCCGTAGCCCAATCGATAAGCGTATTTTCTTAATGTACCATCGTTTTTTACTCCGATAGACATTCCACCTGCGTGTATATTGTCAACTTCACTTCCGTTTCCACCTATCCGAAGTGAGATAGGAAGAATATGAACAGAATTATTAAGGATATATGAAATTACACGTATAGTATTAATTGACGAGGAATATAATGTTTCCAATTCAATACATGGTTTAATTCTTTCTTGAACAATAAAGTTATTCTTGTATTTTTGTATAATTTCCTTGGCTGTTTTACCTGTTCTTTTATCTTTACCGTGAGACATTTCAATGATACAAACATTTTTTCCTGAGCTGGAATCGACAGTTGGTTTGATCACAGCTTCTCCGATGTTTCTCAGTAATTCAATTGCTTTATCGAGTGAAACAATATTTCTTTCAGAATCATAAAAATGTCCGTGGTTATTGAATAAATAATAATTTGGAGTTCTGACGTTTTCAAGTTTATTATTAAACAATAGGTCATTTAGTGTTTTGTCTGAAAAAACTGTGGAATATTCAAGGTTATTTACCATTGGTTCGTATTTAACTGAGTAGAGTATTTCAGGGAAATAATCTATTCGATAGACGCCAGTGATAGCTTCATACAATCTGTGCCAACGATTCGAGATTTTCTTACCGTAGTGTTCTTTCCAAAACGCATCAAATTCGTCCTGCTGCTTATTTGTCCATACAATGTCCGTATACAAATGTTTCTTTCTGAAAATTGCGTACCACTCAACAATAAAAGTTTTTGTTATTTCTACTTTTTTTAATAAGTTTAGAAAAAAAGAATATATGCTATTATAAACCTTTTTCATTTTTTGTCTCCTTTACTAAACTAAAGGTTATGATAAATCAATCCAATCCCCAAGACGATGTTCCCATTCAGGTGGTTGGCAGAGCTGAAAACCACCGCCGTGGAAGAAGGTGTATTCACCAAAATATATTTTGCCATTTAGTTCATACAAATCTATTCTAACATGTCGCATACCTTTTGAGAGTTTTGCGGCAATTTCTTTCATCTCATCAAACATTTTAGGTTTTTCAATATGTTTGTCCGTGTTGGGGTGAATATTTATAAGGTCTAAATGGTTAAAATCCATATCATAAAAATCAAATTTACAATCTGTCGCTCTGTCTGTTGCAACAAACATAATTTTTGGAATGCCATTAAAACAGAAGAACTTATAATCTTCAATGCTTTTTTCTTTATCATTTTCGTCTGTCATTAACTGCTCTGCAATAATATACGGTTTAATTCCTTTATATGGATATTCTCTGCCCGCATAGAAGAAATCTCGGCTCAAGCGCTTTGTATAAAAGGCACGCATTTCTTCAAAATCGGATTGGGTAAGTGAAGATTTGCTTTTTATAACCTTTGTACTTCCTGAATCGTGATTGCATTTGAGAACAAACTGTTCGGGAAGTGTATTAAAATCAATTTCCTCAAAGGACTCCCACTTACCAAGAAGCGGAAATAAGTATTCCTCCCCTAATACATTTGCGATATGTTCACGTACAGCTAATTTGTCAACCAGCTTGGTATATTCAGGGCGTCTGTCATTTACCTTTAGCCATTGGAGCTTTTCGTTAAAACCTTTGGGGGTTTTAAAGTTAATAAGTTTTCCTGTTGTGGAAAAATAGAAAATTCTAAGATATAGCTTGTCAGGTAAAAACGAAAGAAGGTACATCAGTTTACCCCTGACCTTACTGCTAAATATTTTTCGCAAATCTATCATATCTACAAATTCTCCTTATACCATTCAATAGCTTCATTTAAGCCTTTGGCAAAGTCGTAATCAGGGTCATAACCAAGAAGACGCTTTGCTTTAGAAATATCAGCGTTAGAGTGTTTAATATCACCTTTTCTGTCGGGACCGAAATTTGGCTCTATACTTTTATTGAGAGCCTTTACAAGAGTATTATAAATGTCAATTAAATACTCGCGTCCCCCATATGCAATGTTATACGCTTCTCCTGCAGCCTCATGAGGTGCAAGACAAGCTTTTAAGTTTGCCTCAATCACATTTTCAACATAAGTAAAGTCACGACTTTGCTTACCGTCGCCGTTTATAGTGGGTTGCTCATCGTTTAAAAGTTGTTTAATAAATTTTGGAATTACTGCGGCATAGGCACCGTTGGGGTCTTGTCTTCTGCCAAATACATTAAAGTATCTCATGCCATAAGTGTCAAGACCATAGTGCATAGTATAAAGCTTTGCCCATTCTTCGTCACAACGCTTTGTAAGTGCATAAGGTGATAGCAGGTTTCCTTCTCTGCCCTCGGTTTTAGGAAGGTTTGGTTCATCACCGTAAACAGAGGAAGAAGAGGCATAGACGAATTTCTTAACACCATTTTGACGGGCTGCTTCAAGCATATTAAGAGTTCCGTCAATGTTATTTTTGCAGTAGAACAATGGCATTTCAAGAGAGCGTGGGACACTGCCCCATGCAGCCTGATTAAGTACGTAGTCAATACCATCGCAAGCTTTCATACAAGTATCAAGGTCTTTGATATCACCTTTTATGAATTCATAATTTGGGTTATCAAGAAACATATCTACGTTTTCCTGCTTGCCTGTGGATAAATCATCAAGACATCTTACTTTATAGCCTAAGTTAAGTATAGCTTCGCAAAGGTTAGAGCCAATAAAACCTGCTCCCCCTGTTACGAGAAATTTTGAATTTTCCGGAAAGGTTAAGTTTTTATATCCCATTTTTTTATCTCCAATTTTATTTTTTAAATAATGTTCGATAGTACAGGTAAAACTTTTCAAGCATTATTCTTCCTGAGTGGAAGTAATTATTTAAAATATGAATATCGGCATCATATATATCTTCATTAGCTATTTTTATGATGTCATTATGAACAGTATCGGTTTTTCTCTTTTCACGGGGCAAGCTTAATATAAGTTCCACAAGCTTGCGGTTGTTAAAAGGAAATGTTATTCTGTGACATATATCCAGAGATTGCGTAACCATCATACCCCAACTGCTCATACGAACTTCCCAATAATATAAATCGGTATGCTCAAAGTTATATTTTTTATCAGTCAAATCAAATTTCTTCATATAGTCTTTGTAAATTTTATCTGATTTGTGAAGCAAGACAGGTGATGCGAAATATCGTGTCTGGAATATACTGAAGTGTCTCGGCGACAAACGTTCAGGGAACTTCATTCCGTACTTACGTTCGAAAAATACTCTGACTATTTCAGAAATCCATGATTTTATTTCTGTTTCAAACTCGTTTAATTTGTATAATGTAATATGCTTTCTTATCTCTCTTTCGGCAAGCCCGCGAACATAGCCATAGGAATGAACGATTATAGCTTTTAATTCATCATAATCTTCAATTTCGTTGTTTTCCGCAGGAATTTCATAGATATCGTGTTTCAAACCTATCTTTGAACAAATCTCATGAGCCGCAATAGAATCTGTTACTTCAGTGTCCTTTGATTGAAAACTGAAATACTTGAATTTATCATACAGACCGTTAGCACAAGCAAGTGTGGTCTTGCTATCTGTACCGCCTGACAGAGAGATTGCAGAATTAGGCCATTTTTTAGAAGCCAGCTCAATATTTTTGTTAAGAATATAATGTGCTTTTTTAATTCCTTCCAGATATTCCTCATCTGTTTTAAATTCGGGATGCGGCATAGTAGGATAGAATCGGTGAACAGAGAATTTTTGCTCTTCGTTTTTATACTTTATGTAAACATTAGCCCCAATTCTTTTTAACTCCGGATATGGAGATAAATCGCCCGGTAAATATCTGTTGCCAATATTATAAAACTTATTGGTAACTAACTTTTCTATAAAAGGGTCCATGGAAAGACCGTATATATCGGCTGCCATCTGTGGGTGCGAGGTAAAGCAAATTTTATCATTTATTGAGCCGTAATATAAAGCTTTTATTCCTGCACAATCCTGTACACCAATTATGTCTTTGTCAAAAATGAAAATACAGTGAATACCTGTCCATTCGTTTATACATTCAAAAATATCGGACGGATTTTTGAAATAAACCTTTGATAACTGCTCTAACAAAATGTTTTCATCATATACTTCGTTGAAAGGATTATATGCATGACCAATCATAAGGAATGAAACGTTATCCTTAGTGTAAATATAAAAGTCTTGATCTTTATGAATGTAAATATTATAATTATTAATTTTTTGTTCAGACCATTGGGAATAAAATGGGTATGCTTCAGAATTTACAGAACTATCACTTGTTATAAAATACCCCCTTGAAAAAAGACATTCTCTGTATTGGGGTTTTTTATCAAGTATATCTATTATTTTTTTTGAATCTGTGTTCACAATAATCCTTCTCCTTAAATAGATTTAGTCATTATAATCTCCAGTAGCTATAGCCTGCATTTTCGTATTCGGTTCTGTCAAGTAGTCCCTTGACATCAAGTAATACCTTTTTGCCCTCTGCGAATAATTTATCTATATCATTTATTGTAAGTTTTGCAAATTCTTCGTGTGATACAGCCAGGATGACAGCGTCCATTTCTTTAATACTTTCAATATCAACAAAATCAATATTATAAAGATGTTTTGCCTCTGCTTTGTCGGCTGCAGGGTCTGCGATTATCGGCTCAATGCCATACTCACGAAGCTCGTTCACAATATCTATAACCTTCGTGTTTCTTGTGTCAGGGCAATTTTCCTTAAAAGTAAATCCAAGAATTGCAACCTTGGCATCTTTGACTGCTTTGTTAGCTTTAATAATATTTTTTACGCAGCTTTCTGCTACGTATTTTCCCATATCGTCGTTGATGCGGCGTCCTGCTAAGATTACCTGACTGTGATAACCAAGCATTTCTGCCTTATATGTAAGATAGTATGGGTCAACACCGATACAGTGACCTCCAACAAGTCCTGGGAAGAACTTAAGAAAGTTCCACTTTGTGCCCGCTGCCTCTAAAACAGATTTTGTGTCAATATCCATTTTATTAAATATGATTGAGAGTTCATTCATAAATGCAATATTGATATCACGCTGACTGTTTTCGATTACCTTTGCTGCCTCTGCAACTTTAATAGTAGGTGCTCTGTGCACACCGGCATCTACTACAAGCTCATAAATCTTAGCGATTTCATCTAATGCTTCTTCGTCCATACCGGAAACTATTTTAACAATGGTTTCAAGTCTGTGAACCTTATCGCCGGGGTTTATTCTCTCGGGTGAATAACCGATTTTAAAATCGACGCCGCATTTAAGTCCGGATTCTGCTTCCAGGATAGGAACACAAACATCTTCCGTTACACCGGGATACACGGTGGATTCAAAGACCACAATGCTGCCTTTTGTAAGGTTTCTGCCAAGTATACGGCTTGCACCCTCTACAGGAGAAAGGTCTGGAGTATGGTCATCATTAACAGGGGTGGGAACAGCCACAATGTGAAATTTGGCTTCTTTGAGCTTGTTCTCATCAGAAGTGAATTCAACGGTTGTGTTTTTAATAACATCATCGCCAACTTCGTTTGTTGGATCAATGCCCGACTTATACAAAGCGATTTTCTTTTCGTTTAAGTCATAACCAATAACCTGTACCTTTTTTGCAAAGGCAACAGCGATAGGCATACCAACATAACCTAATCCCACAAGTGAAATTTTTTCTTTTCCTGAAATAATTCTTTCGTACAAGCTCATTTTTAATCTCCTTTTTATCTAAATTTTTAAGAATTTACACATAACATTGTTTACATTATTAACTTCAAATTTTTCTCTGCAGTATTGAACGCTCTCGTCACCCATGGTTTTTATTAGGTCAGGATTTTCTATAAAGCGTTTCATAGCCTTTGCAAGGGCTTTTACATCCCCTACCGGAACAAGATAACCATTAACACCATCTAAAACAGTCTCGCGACAACCATTTGTGTCAGTGGTGATAATCGGTCTGCCCATTGCCATTGCTTCCAGTACAGTGCGGGGTGTTCCCTCTCTGTAAGAAGGGAGGACATACACGCTGCAACTTTCAAAATATGGACGTACATCGGAGGTTTCGGGGAATAGATTTATTATTCCCCGGTCAATATAATCTCTGACAAGTTCTTCTGGTACAGCATCCTGCATCTGATATTCAAATTTACCAAGCAGGTTGAAGTCTGCATCAGGATAGTCAGCCTTAACAAGCTCCGCTGCTTTAATATATTCGTAAACACCCTTGCTTTTCAGTAAACGGGAAAGCATAAAAAACACAGGCTTATCAGAAAGAGGAGCAGGAGGAAATTTTTCCATATTTACTCCTGAACCATTTACGATAGTACATTTTTTCCTGTTTGCAAGCTTAAGTCTGCAAAACTCGTCTAGGTCGTCAGGATTCTGAAAAATAATACAATCCGCACATAAAAAACCTATTTTATAAAGGATTTTAACAATCAAACCTAAAATCTTAGCTTTTATGGTTTGAGCCGTAAAGGTATAACCGCCACCGGTTACCATGCAGTTTATATTTTTAACCCCTGCCAGTTTTGCGGCAATAGAGCCATAAACTACAGGCTTCACAGTATAGCCAAGAGTAACATCAGGTTTTTCGGTACAGAGTAACTTGAAAAGTTTAAAACAATATTTTAAATCGCCAAATACGCTTGTTCCTGTTTTGTTCATGGGAATCTCTTTAAACTCCGCACCAAGCTCAATAATCTTATCTACATCGGTTAAATCAGGACCGGTTACGACTACCTCATAGCCTAATGACTTTATTTTCTTAATCAAATCACCGCGAAAGTTATATACAGTACGATTTTTTGGAGATATCATTAAAAATTTCATAACAACCTCAATCAGTATAGTTTTTTAAATTTTCATAGATCAGGTTAAACAATCTGGTATTATTTCCGTCACCAACAAATGAATTATGGGGCGTGACAATAACGTTGTCCATATCCCAAAGGGGACTGTCCTCTGACAATGGTTCTTCTTCGAATACGTCAAGTACTGCACCGCCAAGATTATTTCCCAGTGCCTCAATCAAGGCGTTGGTATCAATTATCGCTCCCCTTGCAATGTTTACAAGAACTGCACTCTGTTTACATTTTTGGAGCATATCATTGTTGAATAAATGTTTTGTATCCTCAGTAAGAGGAAGAGTAATTACCACTATATCGCTTTTTGGCAACAATAACTCCAACTCGTTTATTGGGTGAATTTTTTCATAGCAGGGATTTTCGTATGGGAACAAATCTGCCCCTAATACCTTGCATCCAAATGCGGAAAAACGTTTTGCGCATTCTGTGCCCACACTGCCACAACCTACAATACAAACAGTTTTTCCGAAAAGCTCGGATAAATTTCTGTGCTTAACCCATTGATGCTTTGATTGGTTTTCATTAAAGAAACGACTTTGTTTATACAACCCTAAAACACCGCTCAAAGCAAATTCTGCCATAGGTATACTGTAAACACCACGCGCATTAAAGATGGAGATATTGTTCTTTTTTATGTATTCCATTGGTATGCGGTCAAAACCTGCACTTGTAAGTTGGACATATCTTAGACTTGTAAATTCTTCTATGTCATGATGAAGAAACAAACCATTGCATATTACTCCGTCAAAGGAGGAAGGGTCTTTGATTTCATCTTTCTCATATTGAATAAATTCAACGGAATGCCCAAGGGCTTTAATATATTCAAGTTGTTCCGCCGTACAATTCCAGGCACCTGTTATCAACAATTTCATAGCTATTTTCTTTCTCCGATTACTTCGGTGATCATTTTAACTTTATCTTTTACAAGACTGATATTATCGTAAAAATATTTACTATATACTTCAATTTCAACTTCTTTTGCACGCATTTCCTTTAGACCGCTATCAAAAATTTTCTGCACTTCGTTTATATCGCCTATCTTTTCGTAATTACAAAAACTGCGAGATAAAATTACGGCAGAGGACCCAAGGCGATAATGCTCTTTAAGAATAGCTTCTGCTGGTAGAGTTCCTGTACCGATGGCGGCAATACCGCCAAAACCATAAGGTAGATTTTTATTACGGAATTTAAGACACAATCTTTCCACTGTGCCATCGGCTAAAAGAATAAACATAAAGTTCATTCCGTAGCCAAGACTCAAATCATTAAGCCCTATGTATGCTTCATCAATCCCAGGTGTTTCCAGGATTTTATCAACAAGCTCAACTGATTCAGGAGTTTCAAAAAGGAGCATAGTCTTTGCTCTTTTATCAACATAGTTAATAAACTTTTCGACTTCCTGTACGGTTTTAAAATATGGAAGCATTATTATATCCGCACCGCAATCCACAATTTTTTTAATTTCTTCTTCAGAGCCGTCGTGGATAGGATTGCAACGAACTAAAAGTTCAGCCTTTTTAATAGTTTTTTTTATGTTGCAAATATCAGAAAATGTGTGCTTTGACTGCACTGTATCCATTCCACCCTGACGCTCTTGCTTGCCGATTGTTTCCATATCAATAAATATCCGGTCAACACCGGCGTTTTCAGCAATCTGTGCAACTTTAATGTCATTGGTTATATACATTAATTTTAAAGACAAAGCAATGGCCTCATTTCGTATAAACTTCTTCTTTGGTCTCTTGTTTAGCGATAACAGTTTCACCTGTGTTTTCATTGTCGGCGTTTACAAGTACCTTGTAAATTGTTAAAAAGAATATCTTAATATCCAAAGAGAATGAAAGATTATCTATGTACCATACATTTAGTTGTATGCGGCGGTTCCATTCAACATCCTTACGTCCGTTAACCTGTGCCCAACCGGTAATGCCGGGACGGACCTCAAACATTCGGAGTTGTTCATCAGAATATTCTTCAATTGACCATGGATGATATGTAAGAGGAGGTCTTGGACCTATTAAAGACATGTCTCCTCGAAGAATATTAAACATCTGCGGAAGTTCGTCAAGACTTAATGCTCTTAAAATTTTACCAACAGAAGTAACCCGCTTGTCTGTTTTATCAGAATAAACGCCCTGCTTTTCAGCATCAACACACATAGAACGAAACTTTAAGAGAGTGAATTCTTTTGCGTTCAGCCCGATTCTTTTTTGTTTGAACAGAACAGGACCAGGCGAGTTGATTTTAACAGCCAAGGCTATGATGAGCATTGGAATTGAAAGGACAATAAGGCCGATTACTGAAATAACAATATCAATCAATCTTTTTAAAAAAAGTTTGTACATAACTAAAACCTACCTTAGTAACATTACATAATAATGTCAAGTATATTCCTACAAAAAGGCACACTTACACATTCTTATCTATTATAATACCTATAAGTAAAAATGTCAATGAATTCATTTCAATTTGCACAAAATAATTTGTTTAAAAAGATAAAAATATATAATAAATGTAATATATTTGTTTTAAAATGATACATTTTGTCTTCTTCGCACAAAAGAATATATATAAAAATGATCTGTGAAACTTACAAGTTTGTTTTTGGTGACCAATCGCGGATTCAAACCGAGGACACTTTGATTAAAAGATATGGTAATAGAGTTTTATTAAAAGAATAAAATGTCATAAAACGCTGTATTTACAACGGGTTTAGGACATTTTGAATTGTGTAACGATAACCACCAGCAATGCTGGCGGGATAAAAAAGCTTTAGCTATGCGTAGTAAAAAATATCCTCCTTTGATATAATTGAGGCAGGTCTAGTCAACCGCCGAAATAAATCAAAGGAGGAATCAAGTAATAAAACTTGACACAGAAAGTTTATCATACACAAGATGGACTTGCAAGTATCACATAGTATTTGCACCGAAATATTGCAGACAAGTGATATATGGAAAGAATAAGAAGGATATAGGAATAATGTTAAGAAAACCATGTGAATATAAGCAAGTAGAAATAATAGAAGCAGAAGCATGTAAAGACCATATTCATATGTTAGTAAGTATACCACCAAAGTATAGTGTATCTCAAATTATGGGATATTTAAAAGGGAAAAGTTCATTGATGATATTTGAGAAGTATGCAAATATGAAGTATAAATATGGGAACAGGCATTTTGGGAGTAGAGGATATTATGTAGATACAGTTGGAAGAAACAAAAAGGCAATAGAACAGTATATACGAAATCAACTGCAAAAAGATATATCTTCTAACCAAATGAGCATGAAGGAATACATAGACCCGTTTACGGGTGAGCCGGTAGAAGGAAGCAAATAAAAAAGCCCCTTTAGGGGCAAGTTGGTGAAATGGTTGCGAGACTATCCCAAATTTTGTGTAAAGTCTATACAAGACCTCCAAGATGATATATAATAAAAATATCATTTTGGAGGTTTTTAATATGCCAAAGTACAAATTAAGTCCCATCGAGAGGGCAGCAGAAAAGGAAAGAAAAG
>JAZQKJ010000015.1:0-2520 GCA_045542095.1 Ructibacterium sp. | reverse complement strand
ATCATGGATCTCCGCGCCAACTTCGAGGGCGAGTGCTCAGAGGTTGGTATGTACCTTGCAATGGCAAGAGTTGCTCACCGTGAGGGTTATCCCGAAATCGGTCTTTATTGGGAAAAGGCAGCTTATGAAGAGGCAGAGCACGCAGCAAAGTTTGCAGAGCTTCTCGGTGAAGTTGTAACAGACTCAACAAAGAAGAATCTTGAGCTTCGCGTTGCAGCAGAGAACGGAGCAACTGCAGGTAAGTTTGACCTTGCAAAGAGAGCAAAGGCAGCAAACCTTGACGCTATCCACGATACAGTTCACGAAATGGCTCGCGACGAGGCAAGACACGGTAAAGCATTCCAGGGTCTTCTTGAGAGATATTTTGGTTAAGAACCCCTCTGTCACTTCGTGACATCTCCCCTTTCAGGGGCGACATTCGATTATAAATAAACGAAGAGTGGCTGAAAAGCCACTCTTTTTGTTTTTGTAATCTGATTTTATTAAGATAAATGTATATAACATCCGTCAGCTGGCTGTGTATTCAAGCGTACCGACTGTTTTCCATACATTCTTACGGTAAATTTTGACCTTGATTTCATTAAGTCCGTCTTCGTTCATCCAAGCCTTTCCGGTGAAAATCTTATTCCCGTTTTCGTCTGTTGAGGTTGATGAAACAGTCACGGATGTTCCGTTCGGCATTTTGAACATTACCTTTTCGGTTTTCTCATCAGCGACAACTGTTGCAGGGACAGGGCCTTTCTTACCTGATGTTGCAGAAAGTTCCATTGAAACAATAGGATTTGCAAGTATCATCGAAAAATCGTAGGTTTCGCTGTCCCAAGTGTACTTTGCATCTGAAAGGTACTTTGCTCGTGTCCTGATTTCGACATTCGCCATCATATTTGAATAAGTGCTCCATACCTCATAAGCTGCTGTACGGTCGAGCGAATTAACCTCGTTACCGTCTGCATCGTAGCTTTTAATGGTTACATTCTTATGGTTTCTGTCATAAGTTCTTGTGCCGTTTGTCGGCTCGATGAACTGAATCATTGCAGGTCTGCCTTCGACTGTAACTGTAAAGGTATTTCTTGTGTCGAATGATTTTTCGTATTCTACATTTGTGATGCTCGGTGCGACAGTTCTGCGCTGAAGATTTTCGGCTATTGGATAGCCTTTATTTTCATTACCTGTATCAACAACGAAATCCGAATAATGATATATCCATAAATATTTGTCTGTTTTTTTCAAAACATCTTCCGAAACTGACTGCAATCCCTGGTCGTCTACGATCTGTCCCATACCGTACAGGTCAGGTACTATTGAATCAAGATAACGCTGATAATCTTCATCAAAGTCTCCGTTATAATCAGCAGTATCGCCGTAACGAGCAATAAAACAGCATCCTTTAAAATTATCGTAAAACCCCTCGCTCCAAGGATTAAACATATTTCCCAGTTCACCGCCAAGTGATGGCCAATCAGGATAATAATTATCATAAGAAGGTTGAGGATAGCCTACAAAATATGACATAAAATTACTCGGAAGTTTTGCGTAAACTTCACCTGCCGCAAAACATTCTTTGCACTCGCCTATAACATAACCTGCAAAACCTGCTGCAACATAATTCGCATAAACATCGCCTGTATTGGAGCAACCTTGTGCGCTACCAGCAAGAAAGCCCGCAAAGCCACCAATATTATCTGATTTGTAGCCGTAAACATCACCTGCATTGGCACAGTTGATAAAAGTACCGGCAGCCATACCAACTACTCCGCCTACATCGCCTACTGTTTTATCGGAGATAACTGTTCCGTAAAAGAAGCAATCTGTCATTGTCCCTCCGAAATCACCCGAAATCCCACCAATATAAGTGGGATTACCTGTCACAATAGCACTTGAAAAACATTTTTCAACCTTAGAGCTGTAAGATGAATCACCACAGATTGAACCTACATCTCCGTTACCTATAATAAGTGAATTTTCAACAGATATGTTTTTAATAGTTCCATCTAAAGTTCCAACCAAGCCTGCATTTAATTCATCGTTTATATACAAGCCGTAGATTGCATAACCCCGACCGTCGAAAGTGCCGTAGAAAGAATCAATAGATTCAATAGGTTCAGGCAGAACGAATGTGCCGTTATACAAAGGCTTTTGATTTTCGTCAACGGAGAAAATTCCATCGTGAATTGTAATGTCGTTTGTAAGAATGATTGTTGCTCCACTGCACTTATCGTTCATTTCTTCAAACATCAAAAATTCCTCTGCGGTGGAAATTGAATATGTTGCACCTGATTTTATCACACCGCCACACTCTGAAATCGGGGTGACTGTGTCTTCAGCCGATATTGTCATAGGTAATATTAACATTACCATAATTACAGTAAGAACTAACGCTAAAAGTTTTCTCATTCTCATAGTATCTCCTCCAAATAAAAAAGTGTGTGCAACCGAAGTCACACACACCGAAAAATGCACGACCTCGATTTGCTACCACACAAAACTCTCACTTCCTCGCAGAAATGGAACTAGAAGTCA